>CAJTQU010000008.1 GCA_910578665.1 uncultured Muribaculaceae bacterium | reverse complement strand
ATTCATTCATAATCTCAAACCCTCTGACCCGTCAATATTTTTCAGGACGCCACAGATGAATTTCGAGCGGAATTTTCTGACTCTGTTGTGCAAATGTTTTGTAAATATGTCAAAAGAAAATTGCAGTTAACTGATTATCAATTAACTGCAATTTTGCTTTGTTGTCTTAGAAGGACTCGAACCCTCACTAGCGGAACCAGAATCCGATGTGCTACCATTACACCATAAGACATCATTATGAGTTTTTTTGAGGAATCATCTCTCTGATTTCCGAGTGCAAAGTTAGACATTATTTTTAATATGGCAAAATTTTGAGATGTATTTTTATTATTATTTTTCTAACAACTTTGTTATGAGTATGTTATGGGTTGAATTTTTTTGTCTTTTTTCGCTTGGTGACAGTACTATGACATTTTGGCAGATTCGGGTGGCGTGTCGGAATAGGGTATAGTTGTCTTTTAATAAATAATTTCATTTATGGTATACGTCTGATTATTATCTGTTTAAGAAATATTAATGAAATAATTGCAGTCGGATTAAAACTTTTAGCATAAGATTTGTTAATAATGTAGCGTGGTTCTGAAGGTAGAACCGTGAAATAGATTAATAACAATAAATATAAAATATTATGGGAAAGATTATCGGTATTGACTTGGGAACTACCAACAGCTGCGTTGCAGTTTTGGAAGGTAAAGATCCTGTAGTTATTCCAAACAACGAGGGTAGAAATACAACTCCGTCAGTTGTGGCGTTTGTAGACGGTGGTGAACGCAAGGTGGGCGATCCGGCAAAGCGCCAGGCAGTCACTAATCCTACTCGTACCATATATTCTATAAAGAGATTTATGGGTGAGAATTGCGACAAGGTGGCCGACGAAATCAAGCGAGTTCCATATAAGGTAGTGTGCCAGAATAATATGCCTAAGGTGGATATTGACGGCCGCGAATATACACCCCAGGAGATTTCCGCAATGATTCTTCAGAAAATGAAGAAGACTGCAGAAGATTATCTGGGTCAGGAGGTAAATGAAGCTGTAATCACGGTGCCTGCTTATTTTGACGACTCTCAGCGCCAGGCCACAAAAGAGGCTGGCGAGATAGCCGGTCTTAAGGTGAGACGTATTGTTAACGAGCCTACAGCCGCGGCACTGGCTTACGGTCTTGACAAGAGTGACAAGGAGCAGAAGATTGCTGTGTTCGACCTTGGTGGCGGCACTTTTGATATTTCCATACTGGAGCTGGGTGACGGTGTGTTCGAGGTGAAGAGCACGAATGGCGATACCCATCTGGGCGGTGATGATTTTGATAATGTCATCATAGACTGGCTGGCAGACGAGTTCAAGAGTGAGCAGGATGTGGATCTGCGTCTGGACCCGATGGCTATGCAGCGTCTGAAAGAAGCAGCCGAGAAAGCAAAGATTGAGTTGTCTTCTTCCACTTCTACAGAAATAAACCTGCCTTATATCACTGCTACAGCCAGCGGTCCTAAACACCTTGTAAAGACCCTCTCACGCGCTAAGTTTGAGCAGCTTTCAGAGCGACTTATTGATGCGGTTGCCGCTCCGTGTATCAATGCTCTTAAGGATGCCGGTCTTTCAGCCTCGGAAGTTGACGAGGTTATTTTGGTGGGTGGCTCTACACGTATTCCGGCTATCCAGGCCAAGGTTAAAGAAATCTTCGGCAAAGAACCCAATAAGAGTGTCAACCCTGACGAAGTCGTAGCCATAGGCGCGGCAATCCAGGGCGGTGTGCTCAGCGGCGATGTGAAAGATGTGTTGTTGCTTGACGTAGTTCCCCTGAGCATCGGTATCGAAACCCTTGGAGGCGTTATGACCAAGCTCATCGAGGCCAATACCACCATACCGACTAGAAAGAGCGAGACATTCTCTACTGCGGCAGATAACCAGCCCGAGGTGACTATCCGAGTTCTCCAGGGTGAACGTCCCGAGGCTCGTAATGATAAACTCCTTGGTGAATTTAATCTGTCCGGTATAGCTCCGGCTCCTCGCGGAGTTCCGCAGATCGAAGTTACATTCGAGGTTGACGCCAACGGTATTCTTAATGTGAGCGCCAAGGATAAGGCCACTGGCAAGGAACAGAGCATCCGTATAGAGGCATCCAGCGGTCTGACCGAACAGGAAATCAACCGTATGAGGGACGAGGCCAAGGCTAATGAAGAGGCTGACCGCAAGTTTAAGGAAAAAGCTGACAAGCTGAATCACGCTGATGCAATGATCTTCCAGACTGAAAAGCAGATTAAGGATCTTGGCGATAAGCTTCCGGCCGACCGTAAGGCCGTTATCGAGGCTGCTCTTGAGAAATTGCGCGCCGCACATAAAGAGCAAAATCTCGAAGCTATCGATGTGGCAGAAAAAGAGTTGAACGATGCATTCCAGGCAGCCAGCCAGGACATCTATAACGCTCAGAATGCCGCCGGCGGAGCAGGCGCACCCGGAGCAGGTGCCGGTCAGCAGGGTGGAGCAGCCGCCCCTGACGGCGACCACGTGCAGGACGTAGATTTTGAGGAAGTCAAATAAGTCCGCCAACCAACGATAATAAAAATGGAGTGTAGCTCAGTGAGTTACACTCCATTTTGTCATTTGTACAATTTTCTACAGATCCTTGTTTTCTTTGGTTTGGGTACTTATTCCACTCAATCAGATATTCCAGAGCCTTGGACATATCCTCGAATTTGATAGTGCTTCTTTCGACCATTATAAAATGTATTTGCGTTACGCCTCAGTATCGAAGCGTTCTGCAAAAGAATAGTAAAATCCAATGGTGATTCAATGCTGATTCCACCCATACCCCAATCATAATCAAATCATAAACGTCAATAACAATACATATCTGATTCTTAGTAGTTTACAAATGTATTTTCTTTTGGTTGTGATTGCCTATCAATACCAAATAGCCTGTATCTATGCTGCCAATCATAGCGATTCATAATGGATTGCTACGAATACCTACAAAAATAATCCTCTATTCTCGACCCTTCTCATTATAATCTTAAATCATGCGGAAGGATATTCTACGCGACACCATTCTATATACTACCAAGACGTTAAACTCAAACTGCAATATTATGCAGCGAAACACACTCGTTTTCTTTGCTATGTGCGAAACTTTCACTAAATTTGTGAGTGGATAACAAATTTTATCGACATGGAAACAGATATAAACCGATTAAAAGTAGTTTTAGCAGAAAAGAAAAGGACAAATAAATGGTTATGTGAGCAACTAAATGTGAATCCATCAACTGTATCAAAATGGTGTACAAATAGTTCTCAGCCAGATTTGCCCACTTTAGTTAAGATTGCCAAGTTGTTGGAAGTCAGTGTTGATGATTTGCTCAATACTAAAATTGAAATCTGATGATTAAAGATATAATTGATAAAAATAATTCAGTAACACCCGGCTCTAACGAGCTTGAAATACTGAGAGAACATTTTCCTGCATGTTTTAAGGAAGATGGCAGTTTCGATATTGTCAGATTACAAGAATATCTTAAGGACAAAGTAGAAGTTACGGAGGAGGGATACGAATTGCGATTTCTCGGCAAAAACTATGCCCGAATGTTGGCTTCTCTTGACACCACCACTGTAATCGTCCCTGATGAAGCTCATAACTCTTTGCCCGAAAATAAGGATAGCAAGAATATCTATATCAGCGGCGATAATCTTGACGCACTGAAGCATCTTCTAAAATCGTATGCAGGACAGATAAAGTGCATCTATATAGACCCTCCTTATAATACAGGTTCTGATGGATTTGTGTATAATGACAGTTTCAATTTTACCGCAGAAGAATTATCTACAAAACTCAGCATTTCATTAGACAAGGCTCAACGCATTCTTGACCTTACTCTTCGAGGCTCGGCCTCACATTCAGCATGGCTGATGTTTATGTTGCCTCGTCTAATTCTCGCCCGCGACCTCCTTAGCAAAGACGGCGTAATCTTCATCTCTATTGATGATAACGAGCAAAGCAATCTTAAACTTCTTTGCGATGACATCTTCGGAGAAGAATGTTTTTTGGGGAATGTGGTAAGAGCTACAGGTCAAACTACAGGACAAGATAGTGGAGGACTAGGTAGCTCATTCGATTATATATTGGTTTATTCTAGAAATGAGAATTTTGAATTAAATGGTCTTGAATTAACTGAAAAAGACAAACGTCGTTTTCAAGGACAAGATGACAATGGTTTATATGCTTATGATCAGTTGAGAAAAACAGGCTCCAACGACAAACGAGAAAATCGCCCCAATTTATACTATGGTATTGAAGATCCTGATGGCAATATACTCTATCCTACTGCATCAGTAGGATATGATAGTTGCTGGAGAGTTGAAAAAAAATCTTATGAAAAACTTGTATCAAGCAACTTAATTCTTTGGAAAAAGACGATCCGAAATAATAAAGAAATATGGTGGCCATATGTCAAATATTATCTTGATGGTCGCACAAAACGACCGTCACCGTTATGGAATGATTTAGAAGGCAATAAGAAAGCGGCAAGAGAGATTCGAGAACTATTTAATGGCAAAAAGGTATTTGACTTCCCAAAGCCGTTAGATTTGCTTTCTCGAATCATCGAAATTGCTTCGGATAAAGATGGGGTATTCTTAGATTTTTTCGGAGGAAGTAGCACAACCGCTCATGCATTGCTGAAAAAAAATTCAGAGGATGACGGCAATCGTAGATTTATTTTAGTTCAATGGCAAGAAAATTGTTCGGAAGACTCTGAAGCATATAATGAAGGCTATAAAACTATCGATGAAATAGGAATTGACCGAATAAAACGAGCTGCAAAGAAAATCGAGGCTGATAACCCGCTCTTCCATGGAGACCTCGGATTCCGCCATTTCACGTTGATGGAACCATCTGGAGTCGCACTGGAGAAAATCATCAAGTTTGATAAGAACACAGCATTCGGTGACAATACCCTGATGGATGAATTTGGTGTTCCTACCATACTTACAACATGGCTGGAAAGGGATGGTTATGGTCTGACTTCTGATTACCACTCTTTAGATCTTGGCGGTTATACGGCATATTATATCGACAAGCATCTCTATCTTATCAACCCGGATTTAACTGATGACGCAGTAGCTATACTCCTTGACAAGTATCAAACGGAAGCATCATTCAATCCGCAGAATGTTGTAATCTATGGCTATTCCTTCGGTTGGAATGAGTTGCAGAGCCTGAAAGACAGTCTACAGACCGTACAAGCCGGAGAGAAGAATCTTCGTATCAATTTCGAAATTAGATATTGACATGGAACTGATACTTCAATCCTCTTTGCCTCATCAGCAAAAGGCGGTGGACGCAATAGCCGATGTATTCAAGGATACATGGATTAAGTCGCCTGTGCATTACTATTCCAATCCTGAAATAACCATTTTTAAGGATGGTGTCGGTGATAACATCCGAAATATACAAGGTGTAAACAAGATTTCGCATGAGTATGGAGGATATACTCATGAACCTACATGTCTAAATCTTGATATTAAGATGGAGACCGGCACCGGGAAGACTTATGTCTATGTTCAGACTATGTTTGAACTCCATAAACGCTATGGAATCAATAAATTCATTGTAGCTGTGCCTACATTGCCAATCAAAGCAGGCGCAAGACAGTTTATGGAGGATGAATATGTAAAGCGTCATTTTCGGGATGTTTGTGGATATGACGCAGAAATTGACCTTCTTACGCTTGAACCTCCCAAGAAGAAAAAGAAGGGAAGACAATATTTTCCTACCGCTGTAAGTGAATTCGTCAAAGGGTCATGTCAAGACACCAGGAAAATTTTCGTTCTTTTAGTAAACATGCAACTACTGAAAGATGCGAAGAACTATATCCTAAGCAGAGATGATTATGGCAATGTTGTGGAAGGCTTTTATCGTCCGTATAATGCGCTTAAAGCTACACGCCCGTTTGTAATCATTGATGAACCTCACAAATTTTCGAGAGAGCAGAAAGCTTTCGGCATTATCCAAAAGGAGATTGCCCCACAATGTATAATCAGATTTGGTGCTACATTCCCCGAAGTCTCCATCGGCAAAGGAAAGAGTAAGAAGATAATCAAGGATTACCAGAATCTTCTTTATGACCTTAACGCTTGTCAGTCGTTCAATCAAGGGCTGATTAAAGGGGTTGCTAAAGAACATTTTGAGCCCACTTCACAAAAAAATGAGAAAATCAAGTTGATGTCGGTAACTAAAAACGATTCAGCTACATTTCAACACAAGCAGGAAGACGCGCCGACAAGGAGTTTCCAGCTCCGTGTAGGTGATTCGCTTTCTCAGATAGCAGATGAACTAACCGGACTTACCATCCAGACTATTGATAAAAACTCCATCGAGCTTTCCAACGGACAAATTAAAACTGTCGGAGAGGAAATGGACGTGGATGTATTCATGAGTTCCTATCAGGAACAAATGATACGTCTTGCCTTGGAGAGGCATTTTGAGACAGAACGTCATAATTTTTCGGGTCGGACTTTTAAGATTAAAACTCTTGCTCTATTCTTTATTGATGATATAACGTCGTATAGGAAGAGTGAAGATGGGAAGAAACCATACATACTTGAAGCCTTTGAACGATTGCTCAAAGAAAAACTTAAAGACACGATAGGTAAACTCTCAGAGCAAGAAAACGAATATCGAGAATATCTTGAAGCAAGTCTGAAAAATATCAGAGCTTGCCACGCTGGATATTTTGCTCAAGATAATAGTTCTTCGGATGAAAGCATTGCCGAGGAGGTTAATGATATCCTTAACGGAAAAAAACAATTGCTTTCGTTTGTGGATAAAGACGGTAGTCCAATGCTTAGAAGGTTTCTATTTTCAAAATGGACTCTAAAGGAGGGCTGGGATAACCCCAATGTATTCACAATTGCGAAACTACGTTCAAGTGGAAGTGATATTTCCAAACTACAAGAAGTAGGTCGCGGTCTGCGTCTTCCTGTTGATGAGTGTGGTAACCGCATTTCCAATGAGGAATTTACATTAAATTATATTGTAGATTTTACAGAAGCTGATTTTGCGAAGAAACTCGTTGAGCAGATAAACAGTGAGATTCCGGAATCAGTTACACTCTCTTTGGAAATTATTCAACAGGTTGCGCAAAAAATGGAAACCGATGCAACCATTCTATTTGTTGAATTATTGACTAAGAAATATGTAGATCTTAAATATAATATTATTCCCGAAAATAAGTCTTCGTTTTTTGAGGAATACCCATTATTCAAGTCCGGACTTGAAAGCGGAAAAGTAAGAGATCGCAACAGTAAGCCCAATCATCCTGTCAAAATCAGGAAGGCTAGGTTTGAAGAGTTGAGAGAACTATGGGAGAAGCTCAACCAGCGTTATACTATATGGTATGATCCTGACCTCAATGTCGAAATTGACAAGGCTCTTGACACGATACTTGAAACAGGAAATATTTTTTCGGATAGAGTTATCTCCAGCCGTAGAGACATTGTTGTTAGTGATGGTGAACATATGTCGTCTACTTCCAATAGCGGTGTACAGTATACTATTAATCAAGCATTGCCATATGGTGTGTTCTTGAAGCGGGTGTCGGATGCTACAAATATTTCTCTTGAGAATATACATAGTGCTATCTGTCGTTATACAAAGAAGTCTGGAAAGATAAAGGATTCTCATTTCAATGAACAGGCTATAAGCGCACTTGTTCAAGCATTCACAGATTGGAAGATTGTGACCCTACAAGGACGTTTCAAATATAAGAAAACCAATGGCTCAGCAGGGGCTACGGCACTTACTTACGCCGATGGTAGTGTCAGAGAAGAAATCGCTCAGGGTCGAATAGGCGTCAAGATGGAGGAAGGAGATGCCGCAGATAAATATCTGTATGATGCGAAAGCATACGATTCCCCTCTTGAACTTGACAACATAGAATCAGATATAGACGGAGGTCTTTCAGGAATAGCCGAAGTTATTGTCTATGGCAAAATACCTCGGAGTAGTATAGCAATACCGACGATTGCCGGTGGAACATATAGCCCTGACTTCATGTATGTTGTCAAGAAAGCCGATGGTGAAAAGGAACTTAACATCGTAGTGGAGACCAAGGACGTTGAAAATAAATCAACTCTTCGAGGTGTTGAAGCTGCAAAAATCAAATGTGCTGAGATATTTTTCAAGAATCTCTCTGCGCAGGGCTACAAAGTCTATTTCCGCACGCAGCTCAATAACAAGAAGATGCTCCAGATAGTTAAAGAAGTAGTAAAATAAATATAAGAAACAAGCTCATGGCTAATCGAAATGATTTTAAATTACTGCATGCAAAATGCGTGAATTTATATGAGAACGTACTGTCTACACTTAAAATAGACAAACCATCACTACTAGATCTTACAGATATCGAAAAGGCTCGTTATGGTTTTTACTATCTGGTGTTGCAGACAATTACAGATGGGAATGAAATTGATGAATTCACAGATATGATATGTGATACAGATTTTAATTCTCGTTTTTTTAATTCTCCGGAAAAAGATGAAGGAATAGATGCCGCTTATTTTGATAATGAACATAAACAAATAGTATTGTTTAATTTTAAATACCGAAAGGATTATTCTGCTGAAAGGGAACAAAGCGTGAATGATCTGATTGCGTCATCTAAATTTTTTAATGCTCTTAGCACTGGAAATACTCAGGATCTTCATGGAAAAATAAAGGGAGTCGCTAACGAAATAAATGATAAGTTTAAGGGAAATGAAATTTGGTCTATAGTATATTACTATGCTACAAATGAAAACATAACTTTAACCTCTGATCATCCTAATGTAAAATCTTTTTCAGAAGAGTACGACATTGAGTTTAGGGGGTTCGGTCTTAACGAGATTGTAGAAGCAACTTCGATTAGACCTCGAAATATAGACGCATCTTTTTGTGTAAAAAAAGGAGCTGCTTTAACATATGAAGAAGATGATATGTCATCTAACAAATCTTACATAGTAAAAATGTCGTTACCGGAATTGATACGAATAACATGTAGTGATATAAACTTAAGAAATGATGCAAGCAAAGAAGGTGATGAATCCCTAATAAATGTTCATATTGACCTGAATGTGCTTTTCGATAACGTACGAGGCTTTATTTTACGTTCTAAGTTCAACGACAATATAATTAAAAGTCTTACAGAAGAGCCACAGAGATTCTTCTATTATAATAATGGGATTACCATCATTGCTAAAGATATAAAAAGTAAAGAATTAAGAATAGGGGGTAAGTGGCATTTTAGTATTTCTGATTTTCAGGTGGTTAATGGAGGTCAGACATTACGATCGATACATAAATTTAATCAAAATGAAGAAACGAATATTGTCAATAAATTATCTAAAGCTCATATTTTAGTGAGATTTCTAAGAATTAGTGATGAAAATCTTAGAAATAAAATAGGTGAATATACTAATAGCCAAAATGCTATAAGTATTAGCGACTTGCGTTCTCTTAGATCCGAACAGATACAGCTTGAGGAGTTTTTAGAAACTCATGAAATACAGTATTTTAGAAAAAAAGGAGATTTTAAAGACTCAAAATCGTATAAATACTCAATTGGAAAGGAACGTTTGGGACAACTATTGCTATCTACCATGTTCGGACGTCCAGAAATAGCGACCAATAAAAAAAGAGAAATATTTGATACACTTTATGATGATCTATTTATTGCAAATGACAAGTTGTTATCTGAAGAAACTGTTAAATTAATATTTTATTTTCAAGATATTGAAAGTTTTTATAGAAAATCAGATTTTAGTGGGTCTATTCAGAAAAACATGTATATTGCTTATCTGAAATATAAATTGGAGGATAATACAATTGCTGCCATCATCTCTCAATTTGAGAATTTTCTTCAAAAATATATGAAAGAAAATCCCAAGGATCAGTCAGCTTCTCGTTTTCTTATAATGCCCAGTTTTAAGGATGCTCTTGATACTGAATTTAAGATACAACGGTCATAGTTAATTCATAACAATATGAATATCGAACAGAAGTATCAGTAAATCAAAATCTTATTTCGGAAAAGATATTTTATGTGTCTATTGAATATGGCGGAGAGATTTGAGATACGGAATTGTACGGCGGAGTTCCTGATTTTTCAGATTGAGGAGAAAGAATCAGGCGTGCAGGTGATATACCATGATGAAACGGTGTGGTGCTTTCGGAAGGCTATGGCGCAGTTATTTGACTGCTCTGATGTTAATATCGTACTGCATCTTAAGAACATATATGAAACCGGAGAGTTGACTCAGGAGGCAGCTGCTGAGAATTTCTCGGTAGTTCAAACCGAAGGTGAGCGTCAGGTAAATCGTAGCCTGAAATTCTACAATCTCAATGCCATTATCAGTGTCGGATATCTAAACCATAATTAAGCCATGAGCGAGATACAGAAAATATCGATACGATTCTTTGACGACCGCGAAGTGCGGGCTGTCTGGGACGAGTCGGGAGCAAAGTGGTGGTTCTCGGTACTTGACATTGTCGGTGTGCTCAACGCACAGGATGATTATGCAAAGAATCGCAATTACTGGAAGTATCTTAAAGCTAAGCTTCGCAGGAATGGAAACGAGTTGGTTAGTAACACTAACCAACTGAAATTGCTTGCCTCTGATGGGAAACGCTATCTCACAGATGTGCTTGACAATGACGGTGTCATAGCCTTGGCGAAGAGTTTCCCGAACAATAAGGCTTCCAGATTCATGGAATGGTTCACCAACAGCGACGAGAGTATTGACGGCAAAAGTCGGTCGAAAGCATACGCTTTGTTTGAGAGCAGCCTTATCGATAATATCGAGGTTGGCACGGTGAAAGGATTGCAGCAGATTCATGCTTATCTTTTCGGAGGCCTTTATGATTTCGCCGGGCAAATAAGAACCGTCAATATAGCCAAAGCCGGATTCCAGTTTGCTATGGTTCAATATCTGGAACAGACATTGAAGAATGTTGAACGTATGCCGGAGGATTCGTTCGACAATATCATTGATAAGTATGTTGAAATGAATGTTGCCCATCCGTTCAGAGAAGGCAATGGTCGCGCAACTCGCATCTGGGTTGACCTTATATTGAAGAAAAATCTTCAACGGTGTATTGACTGGAGTCAAGTTGACAAACGAAAATACCTCGAAGCCATGACACGTAGCGTTGCCGACCCGACTTCCATAAAAGATTTGCTTCGGTCAGCACTTACTGACAAGATAAACGACCGCGACACCTTTATGAAAGGTATCGACTATTCATATTATTACGAACAAGAAGACTGATTGTATATCTCCAATGGGTAAGGTCGGTTCAGCCTTTTTTCGTAATTTTGGCGTTGAATAAGAAAAGATTATACTATGTCGGAAGAGCAGATGAACAGTTATCGACTTACGTCGATGGAGGAACCGGGCGACGAGCGCATGGCTCAGATTATGCGTGAGGTTGCCGAGGCTGCGCGCGAAAGCACTCGTCGCGCAGCCGAGCGTGTAGCTGCCGGAATTGACGCCGCATCGCATGAGGCCCGTGCAAGAGTTGAAGAAACATTAAACAGGCTTCGCAATGGCGGCAAGTGAACATCGTCCAGTCCTAATTGTGATTGCCGGACCTAATGGGTTGGGCAAGATTTCCGTGACCTCCAAGATTCTGCATCATGAGTGGCTGGAGGATTCGGAATATATCAATCCCGACAATGTCGCCCGCAATGTGTTCGGCGACTGGAACAATCAGGACTCTGTACTGAAAGCCGCCAACTATTGCAATGAATGGCGTGAACGCTGTCTTTCAGAACGCAAGAGCCATATCTTTGAGACCGTGATGTCCGCTGTCGACAAGGTCGATTACATTCTCAGAGCGAAGCAAGCCGGATTCTTCATCCACTGAATCTCCGACAATCAATGCTAAACGAGTAGCGAACCGTGTGCTGAATGGCGGTCATGATGTACCCATTCCCAAAATCATATCCCGTTACGACAAGTCGATAGCCAACTGCATTGCGTTAGCTCCATAACGTTGACAGGCTCTATGTCTATGACAACTCAATCGAGGATGCAGAAGCGCGGCTTTTGTTCCGACTGAGCGACGGCGAGCTTGCCAAACGCTATGTCGATGAACTGCCCAATTGGGCTTCAACCATCCTTCCGAGATAGAGAACGACAAAGTAACCGATGTCATTCCCATGAATTTGAATTTCCGTATTTGTACTATACGATACCAATATATTGATAATCATATACGGTTAGATTCGAGGAAGTGAAGTTAAAATAAAACTGGATACAATTATGCAAATTGCATCCAGTTTTATTTTGTGTTATAGATGGATATTTTAAACTTACAAAGGTGGATGATTAGAAAAGAATTATTCTATTCTGTTTTGTAAGACGGATTCGCAGGTTTTAATAGCAAATTCGATTCTATCAACAGTGTCAAGGCCGGTCTTTTCATCGGAGGGTATTTCAAACAATTGTGTTGTCTGGTCCGGAAACTTGAATTCAATATGATGTTCGAGGATGTTGACCTGGATATTAGCGTCTGTTAATGTCATAGGACCGCCATAATAGTCTACTGTATTGGCGTATTGAATATATGTTCCCAATGCTTTGTTATAGGGATTCCAGAACATTTCGGGGCCGCCTCCGCCATTGGCATTAAGTACTGTGTGGGTATAGTGCCCATTCAAATATCTGTATTTGGCATAACGGGCACTACGAATCTCGGGATACTTAACAAGGTAGTATGGCCAGTTATAGGTCTCATGTTCGCTTGCGAGGTAGAGATCAACTATTTTGTCAAGATTGGCTGTGTCATAAAGCGGCTCGTTTTTGAGGAATGCTTGGACTATTGACGGCGTGGCTTGGTTGGAAGATTGTGTGAGATCTCTCCATCGGCGCCACTCTCTTCCGCCGTATGGCCTGACTTTGTTTTTGTTGGGAAGTGGAGAATAATCCCCGTAAGAAAGCAAGGCCAGCTGGATTTTTTCGTAGTCGCAATTTGAGTGGAACAGATGGCAGATATTGTCAAGAGTTGTCTCGTCTATTTCATCCATGCTGTCATTACGTTTAATCACCACATTCAGATTGCCCATCAGCAACCAGTGGTTTTCAACGAGCTTCAAAAGATTTGCTTTTTCAGGGTGTTTTGTCAGCCATGCCTCTTTGAATACTTCCTGTCTTTTCTGGCTCTGGTTAAATTCATCTGAGACGCCGTCGATTGAAAGATTGCCATTGGCAATTAGTTCGTCAACAACCAAAAGATTCTCACGGAAAGCACGTGCGTGAATTTCTGTGTTTTCAACCAGGTTACGCAGCTGTCTTAAGCGATTAAGAAAATCAGATGACGGTGAGCTGGCATATTGGAAAAAAGCCTCGGCATACAGTGCTGCTTTGTTCTCAATTTTGCCTAAAGAGCAAATTTGTTTAAGTAAATCAAGACCGTCTTCGGTGGTTTTGCCGGTGAAAACTTTTACGGTCTCAGGCATTGTGAACCGGGATTTGTCAGAAGACCATTCGGTATAGTCATGTTGTAGGTAACGTTTAAAGAAAGTTGTGGGATCGTTGATATAATCTTCGTTTTCATCCTGTGATGAGAAGAAATCCAGAATGCGAGTGAATCTATCCATGATTTCTTTTGTATCCCGTTCTTTCTCTGCCGCATACTCATTACCCTTTTGTTTATTATGACCGAGAACCTTGTCTGCAAGAACCAGTATATCGGTTTCGGGGCGCTCGTAATTAGTCAGTCCGCGTTTACTGCCTTCAATGTTAAGATAGAAAAGCAGCAGATTATAGAAACATTGGTCAAGACCGTTATCAACATATTTCTCAGGATTTAAATCCTGGGATGCATCACGGTATCTCCACAAAAGCTTTGTCCATCGAGTATCAATCTTGTTGGACAATTCGCCATTGGTATGGGCATACTCGTCAAGCATTGCTTTGAAATGTTCAAAATCAGTGAGGGGTTTGCCTCGAGAGTTCATTTTTATATAGAGTTCGTCGGTCGTATTAAGATCTGACAGGTAGAGCAGCCAGAATTTTACATTCCTTTTAAGTCTTTCCCATACGTTGATAAAATCTTCTTGCGAATATCCGATTGCCTGGTAGTGGCAGTCTATGTCATGAAGCATGTTTATCATCGCCTTGATAGTAGGATCTGTTTTCCACAGACCCGTATACCACCATTGTTTTTCTATAAAGTCCTTAATGCCTTTGTAGCTTTCCGACGGAATATCATGCAGGCGTTCACAGAACTGTTTACTGCTTGTACGTGTCTCGTAACTGAATTTTTTTAGGAGCCCTGTAGATACGCCGGCCATTTTACCGACATACAAATGTATAAGGAAAAGGGTGGTCAGTCGTTGCTGGCCGTCGACCGGAAAGAACGTATTTTTAGTTGATTCCTCTTTCTGGCCGAAGACAAAATCGAGCATAAGCTCCTTGTCAGTGCGGTTGTCAATAACTTCAAAAATGCTTTTGAGAAAACGTTGGCGCAGTGCCTCCATTCCATTGCGCCCTTGCGCATAGTCGCGCTGGATTTTAGGGATGAGCACTTTGTGTATAACCTCTTGCTGGTCGTCAAGCATATTATGAAACGATAGTAATCGACCAATATCTTTACTCTGTTTTTCCATTTCTTATTTCAGATAGGGGGTGAGTTTTTCTTTTATGTCATGTAGGTATGCGGCTCTGTCATCAGCGCCCCAGTAGAACATATGCTCAGTGTCGCATTGGTATTGTATGTTATCTTTGGTTTCTCCTGAGATTGCTTTCAGGAACACGCGTTCTGTGGCTATGGGAACGAAATTGGTGCCTAGCCTCCGCATTATTTTGTGACGTTTGACATCAAATGTAGAGTTGCTGAGAGTAGAATTGTCATGCTTGCCGAGCAGCGCCATGTTTGTCATGGCATCCTGGTAAAGGTCTTTTGCTCCCGTGAGACTATCCATCAGTATGCGGTACTTGTCGGCTATGGCGTTAAATTTATCGCGTTGGTCACCTTCTTTAAATCCGTCCATTTCTACGATCAGTTGGTCAATAGCCACTATAGTGGCTTTGTCTATTAAGGTGTTTTTAAGTCGGACCAACGAATTACGATGGTTTGCAATCCACTTTATCCATTGCCATGTCTTATTCAGTGTCTGTGATTTTTGAGCGTGTATATGCTCAAGACTCCAGCCTCCGTCTACTGTATTGTGGCAAGCGAATGAATAACGCATGGTCTGGCTTGCCGATTCTGTAACCATGATATTGTAAAGAGTAAGATATCTTTTGATCATATCATGGTGAGCTGTGTTTAGCGCAGTGTCGGGGTCTTCTGCAATGTTATAACTTAGATCGGCAAACGTTTTGACATTGGCAAAATTTTTATCTTTCGGAAACTGTAACGATTTACGGACCAGTAGATCAAGTATGTTTCTTACCCTGTCTGTCGTACGGAATGTTCGCCCGGGATGATCCGGATGGGCATATTTGAATACCTTGAGTAGGGCATTGTGGGGATAATCGATAGACACCAGATATCCGAGCTTGTGATAGATGGATCGATCTTTGTACCAGTCACGCAATCGTTGATATTGAAGATAAATCTCTTCCCATTTTTTCTTTCCAGACAAGTTAGAATGTCCGTCAAACCAGCTGACGAAAAAATTGAAAGTATATAGCTTGTCTTTATTGTAAACATCATGATTTCCGGCAATAAGATTGAACAGAAGGTCAATCTTTGTAGGATAATTATCAGGATCATCTTTGGTAAGGAATCCCCAAAAATCAATATCGCTTAGTTCTATTTCAATTTGGTCCCATTGGGATACAAGAATCTGTTTCTCGTATTCGTCACGTTCCCGTTCATTTTCTCCTGAGAAATTTCCCGACCTAAGAAACAGCGCTTTTACAAGTTCGGAATTAGTCAAGAGTATTTTGCCAATATTCAGGTCCGTAAATTTTTTCCAGTCTGTCACAGTGTCGGGAAGCTCATACCAGATGACCTTTACACGTTCTTTTAAGGCTTTGGCCACACGCTCCACATCAGTTACACGGTTAGACGCCAGCCACTCCTGTATAGTCCGATAGGCATGCCACATATATAAGTGGTCGGGTGATTCGGCAATCCGTGAGTCTGTTTCGTCCAGCTCCGAAATCTCAGAAAGGAAAGACTGGCTGCTTTCACGGGTCTGGTATACGAGTTTGAAGCCTGGAGTGGTATCTATCGGTGCAAGGGTGGAGATTAATCCGGTCAGTTCGGTCAGCTCCTTAATTCGTCCCTCGGCGGCCAGTCGGGCTATCTTGTCAGAGTTTGATTCTTTCGCCTTAGAAAGAGCTTTTAATATAAGATAGATCGTTGTGAGTCGTTGCTGGCCGTCGATAAGATCATAGTCAAAAAGAGAGGAATCATTATCAGATGAATGAGAAGCAGGCGCGACTACAATCGGTTGAAGGTAATACGGGGCATCATCTCGACTTTCGGCAATATCGTTCAGCAGTTGTTCTACTTGCCTGCGCTCCCACCTGTATCCTCGTTGGTAAGACGGTATACGGAAATGGTATGTTAATTCTCCTATTGCACGAGGCTCTAACACAGACCTGTTTTTATCTGTGATATTCTCATTGTTCGTTTTCATGATATAGCATATAAGGTTTTTATGATGTAGTTGTATACGCAAAGTTAATAAAAATAATCTTGTAAAGCTATGATAAATTTTGAAAAGAGTTATAAACTTGGCTTAATGTATGATGTTCGGGTGGTTGCGTAAGTAGTTTCTCAGGGGTTCAGGTTGTATTACATGAATTATATTTTATTTCAAATAAGATATTATTTATCATAATTGGGCTAAATATTATATAGGATATAATATTTTTAGTGTTTTGATTGCTTAAAATTTGTTTAAATATAATTTTATGAGTACATTTGCCGTATGAATCGTGTGAGACAAATATACCGGTTTTATGCAGACGGTTTTCGCAACATGACTGTTGGAAGGAAATTATGGATGCTGATTATAATCAAGCTGATTGTGATATTTGCAATTCTCAAAGTGTTCTTTTTTCCTGATTTTCTAGCCACTCGTTATGAGACCGACAGTGCGAGGGCCGATGCGGTGAGGCATGATCTCACCACCCGGTAATATTTTAGTTATAAGTATAAACCTAAAAATATATTATCATGAATGATTTGTTGGGAGTAGTAGACTGGTCGAGGGCGTTGTTCGCGCTGACGGCCATGTATCACTGGCTCTTTGTGCCTCTGACAATAGGCTTGTCTGTCATTGTGGCTATAATGGAGACCATATATGTACGCAGAGGTGACAAACGCTGGCTGGCAGTTACTAAGTTCTGGATGACTTTGTTCGGTATTAATTTTGCGTGCGGCGTGGCCACGGGAATTATACTGGAATTTGAATTCGGCACTAACTGGTCCAATTATAGCTGGTTTGTCGGCGATATATTCGGCGCGCCATTGGCTATAGAGGGTATTCTGGCTTTCTTTATGGAAGCTACGTTTGTGGCCGTCATGTTTTTTGGATGGAACAAGGTGAGTACGCGTTTCCATCTGGCTTCCACGTGGCTCACGGCGCTTGGCGTGAGCTTGTCCGCTTTATGGATACTTGTGGCCAATGCCTGGATGCAGAATCCTGTAGGTATGGAATTTGATCCTTCGCAGATGCGTAATGTCATGACTGATTTCGTACAGGTCGCGTTTAATCCCGTAGCGATTAATAAATTTTTCCATGCGGTCTTTAGCGGTTGGGTTCTCGCTTCCGTATTTGTAATCGGCGTGGCCAGCTGGATGTTGTGGAAGCGTCGTAACGCCGAGGCTATGAGGATGTCGCTGAAAGTGGCCTCGTGGTTCGGCCTTGCCGGCATTGTGCTCACATTTTATACGGGCGATGGTTCTGCCGTACAGGTGGCGCGCGTGCAGCCGATGAAGCTTGCCGCCATGGAAGCTTTGTATGAGGGAAAGCCGGGGCAGGAGCTTGTGTGTTTCGGCTTTGTTAATCCCGATAAGAAACCTGGCGATGGTCTGCCGGCTGTTAATTGCGAAGTATCGATACCTTACGGACTTTCTGTTTTAGCGAACCACGATGCAGGGGCATTCGTGCCCGGCATAGATGATCTTATTGCAGGACGATATATCACGCAGAACGGGGATACTGTTAACACTGTGTCTTATGCCGAACGCATTACCATGGGCAAAAAAGCCCGGCAGGCATTACGTGATTTCGGTGCTGCCGAGAAAAAAGGTGACAGGCAGGGTATGGAGCTGGCACGGGCGGAGCTGAAAGCCAATTATAAGTATTTCGGCTATGGTTATATGTCATCTCCTGAAGAGGCCGTGCCGCCGGTGGCGCTTACGTTCTATTCGTTTCGTATAATGGTTATTGCCGGCGGATTTTTGTTGCTGCTGTTCATGTTTGTGTTGTTTGCAACTTATCGCAAGGTCTCTCTGCTCGAAAAGTCTTGGCTGCACTGGCTGGGCATATTCAGTATACCGGTGGTGTGGATATGTTCCGAAGCCGGATGGGTAGTGGCAGAAGTAGGGCGCCAGCCGTGGACCATACAGGACTTGCTACCCCGTAATGCTGCCATATCTTCTATTTCGGCAGGTTCTGTGCAAGCTACATTCTGGGTATTTACCGCAATTTTTACAGCTCTGCTTATAGCCGAAATTTCAATTATGTTAAGATATATCAATAAAACTTCAAAAGCAAACTTACTGCCATGACTACATTAGAATTTTTACAATCATATTGGTGGCTTATCATAGCTGTGCTCGGGGGGCTGCTTGTGTTTCTTCTGTTTGTCCAGGGTGGGCAGACAATGCTGTATGGACGCGCATCTGAAGCGGAGCGACAGCTTATGGTCAATGCGTTGGGGCGTAAATGGGAATTGACGTTTACGACACTCGTGGTGTTCGGGGGTGCGTTTTTCGCATCATTCCCGTTATTTTATTCTACTAGTTTTGGCGGGGCCTATTGGCTGTGGATGACCATATTGGTTAGTTTTGTATTGCAGGCTGTGAGCTATGAATTCCGCAGAAAGAATGGTAATCTCTATGGCACACGTACTTATGACGCATTTCTTATGCTTAACGGCGTCGTGGGATGTGTTATGCTCGGTGTGGCTGTGGCTACCATGTTTTTCGGAGGAGAGTTTGTAATAGCCAGAGATAATATACTTGATGCCAGGTCACCCGTCATTTCCCAATGGGCGCCTACACACGGACTGGAGGCCATGACATCTTGGAAATGCCTGCTGCTTGGTGTGACAGTTCTTTTTCTGTCACGCACGCAGGGAGCTTTGTATTTCATTAATTCGATCAGGACAGACGCTGTGTTTGAAGCACGGTTGAAGCGCAAGGTTTGTGTAAACGGAGTGGTTTTTACTTTGTTGTTCGTGGCATTTGTCGTAGTATTGCTTATGCAGACCGGGTTAAGGTCTGCCGGTTCGGGCTTTGTGGCAGTGGAATATATATATTTGCATAATTTACTTGACATGTGGTGGCTGGCAATAATTTTCGTTGCCGGTGTGGTGTCGGTGCTTTATGGTATATTCGGCAGTGTGCTTCACAGTGCCTGGCGCGGCGGCATATGGTTTACCGGAGTGGGAAGCATTGCCGTGGTAATAGTTCTTTTCCTGATAGCCGGTTACAACGGTACGGCTTATTATCCTTCGATACTTGATCCCGGCAGTTCTCTGACACTTGCCAACAGTTCTTCATCGGAATTCACACTCACGGTTATGGGCTGGGTTTCGCTGCTCGTACCGTTTGTATTGCTTTATATAAGTTATGTGTGGCGTAAAATGAATGCTGTGCCACTGACGGATAAAGAATTACAGAAAGAGCATCACCAGTATTAAGAAGTCGGTCGAAAAATGTGCGTGTCTGCAATAATTTGCGGCCACGCACATTTTTTTATGAAAATTAATGATAATTTTAAGGGGTAAATGCTGAATGAGTTGATATTTTTTGTAATTTTGCATTAATTGAGGCAGTATTGCTTGCCAATCATCATACCAACTAACGCTATCCCAACTATGAAACCGGTTTATTCCCAGCATGAATCCTCTCAGCCAGATACAGATATGGCCGTGCGTCAGCCTATGAATCAGTGTGAAGCCTCGCGTCAGCCCCAGCTATGCGAACTGTTTGTACCTATGGTAGACACGCTGGCCCAAGAGGTGTTTGACGCCATGCGCCCACGTGTGTCGGCTGAAGATTTTGCCAGGCTTAAAGACGCGTTTGCTTTTGCGCGAGAAGCCCATAAGGGACAGCGTCGTAAAAGCAAGGAACCGTATATAACGCATCCTATCGCCGTGGCGCGTATCGCGGCTATAGAGTTGAATCTGGATGTAAATGTCGTTATTGCCTGTTTTCTGCACGATGTTGTCGAGGATACAGCTGTGACGGTGGAAGATGTCAAAGTGCGTTTTGGTGATGATGTTGCGTCATTGGTGCGTGTGGTGACTAAGCCGAATAGGGACAAATATGAGATGAGCAAGCAGCTGGATAATTTCAAACAGATGCTGAATGCTATGCGTGGTGACATACGCGGCATTCTGATCAAGTTGGCAGACCGGCTGCATAATATGCGGACACTCAGTTCTATGAGGCCTGACAAACAGATGAAGATAGCCGGAGAGACAGACTATTTTTATGCTCCTTTGGCCAACCGCCTTGGTTTTTATGAGGTCAAGACCGAATTAGAAAATCTCAGTTTTCGCTACCGATGTCCGCATGAATATGACGAATTTACGGCTATGATAGCCTCTGATAAGGCCCGTAATGCCGTACGTCTGAGATTATTCGCGTCTGAAATACGCCAGTTGTTGGCCGATGCCGGCGTTGATGCGCACGTAGAGATGGTGTATCGCGAGCCTTACAGCCTGTGGCGCAAGATGCAGAAGCACCATACCGATTTCCACCATCTTGATTTCAAGCATTTTTTCCAGATAACATTTCCTAATGAGCCGGGTATAAATGAGAAAGCACAGGCGCTGCGCATATATTCCCTGCTCACAGATGTCTTTAAAGAAAAACCTGGAGGAATAGCCAATTATATAGATTCTCCCAAGGAGAACGGCTACCAGAGTTTTCACGTGAAATTGCTGTCTCGCACAGGAATTTGGGAGGAAGTCCATATCAGTTCCAAGCGTATGGTAGATGCGTCATATTTGGGATGCATGGTTTGCGGTAAGGCCGGTATGGCCACACGATGGCTTGAAAAGTTCCGAAGCACACTGAACGATATATCGCATTCCAACACAGATGCCCATTTTATAGAGAATGTGGTTACGGCGTTCTATAATGACGATATAATGGTCTTTACACCACAGGGCAAGCCTATAATCCTGCCACAAAGGGCGACGGCTCTTGATTTTGCGTTCGAGGTACATTCAAAAATAGGGGAGTTTGCCAAGTATGCACGTGTTAACGGACGGTTGAGCAGCGTGCGGACAGTGTTGCACAGGGGGGATGTAGTAGAGATATTTACCTCGGAAGACGCATTGCCGGACCCTGCGTGGCTGGATAGCGTGGTTACATATAAGGCGAAGCGTTTTCTTAGAAATTACATATCCCGTCTGCCTCGGTCGCCATATATACGTTGTCGCCAGTGCAACCCTATACCGGGCGAAGAGGTGATAGGGTTTGAAAATGCGCAGCACCAGATAACGGTGCATAAGCGAGACTGCCCTGTAGCGATAGGAATCTCCTCGCAGCAGGGTGACTCGATAGTGCCGGTTCATTTTGATGAAAATCCGGCCATCCTGTATCCTGTAAGCGTGCGTATCAAAGGTGTGGACCGTGTGCACATGCTGCAGGATATGATAGAGTGTATAAGTGAGAAGATGCGTCTGTATATAAGCAAGATAACAACAGCTACGGAAGATTCAATCTTTGATCTTACAATCTCTTTCTCTGTGCATTCATATTGTGAGTTGCAACGCATAATAGCGGAGATTAACGCTATACCCGGAGTGGACGAGGTAAGACAGATAAAGTAGCTGATTGGCTCGCGTGCTTCTTACAATAAATATCCCCGGGCTGCGTCAATGACGTTAGGCAGTCCGGGGATATTTAAGTTTTATGTCTTAGAAATTTACACCGAAACGCAGAACTGCGGAATTTATATTGTCTCCGCTGTATGGTATGTCTAGATCTGTGGCTCTGTTCAGCGTGAAGTATCCGTAGGACAGTATGAGGTGGCTTTGCAGGCGTTTGCTCATTGCAAGGTTGATACCGAGGCCTACAGAGCCGTATGCCCCTCCGAAAGATCCTGAATCAGAAAGAGTGTTAAAAGAATAGCCAAGCTTCATTTCGAAAAATAATAGGGAAGGCCTGGATCTGAAAGAGCTGCGGAACATACCGTAAACCGGTACAAACGTGTATTGGTTGCCGAATGCTTTGTGTATACCTGCGCCTACAGCGGCAGTGCGCACCCAGGACCCTTTATACCCGAAATAGACATCAATATCAAATGTAGACATATCTTCGCCAGCAAGGTCGATAGACGAACCTATGTCGGCTCCCCAGGTAAAATGTGATTTGAACAGTGGAGGGAGCTTTGAGCCAAACACACTTTCGTGTTTGGCAGCCTGTTGACTGGTCTCTATAGAGTCGTTAGGTTCTATGCGGCTATATGAATCAGAGGCCAGTGTATTAAAATAGCAGAATCCCGACAGGGAAAATACTGCTAATGTACGTAGTATATTTTTCACTTCGGGATTCTTTTTAAATGTAGGTTCCGGATATTCGGAGCCATATTGTAAAATGACGGGGGCTTGGTTAGTTGCCGAGATAACTCTTGAGAAGTTTGCTCTTTTGTCCTTTAAGGCGTCTGATGGCTTTTTCCTTTATTTGGCGTACTCGTTCGCGTGTAAGGTCAAATTTTGCTCCGATTTCTTCAAGTGTCATTTCCTGACAACCTATTCCGAAGAACATCTTAAGTATCTCGCGTTCGCGGTCGTACAGCTGTCGCAATGCTCTGTCGACCTCTTTTGATAGTGATTCCTGGTTTAGAGCTGAATCTGCCATAGGACTGTCATCGTTTGGCAGCACATCGAGCAGCGAATTGTCTTCACCTTCTACAAAAGGAGCATCGACCGATATATGGCGGCCTGACACTTTGAGAGTGTCGGAAATTTTGTCCACAGGGATATCAAGACGCTCGGCCAGCTCTTCTGGAGAAGGGCGGCGCTCGTTTTCCTGTTCAAACTTTGAGAGCTCCTTGCTTATCTTATTGAGCGAACCGACCTGGTTGAGCGGCAGACGCACTATACGGCTCTGTTCGGCCAGAGCCTGGAGTATAGACTGGCGTATCCACCACACGGCGTAGCTGATGAATTTAAAACCGCGTGTCTCGTCAAATTTCTGGGCGGCACGAATCAGGCCGAGGTTGCCTTCGTTTATGAGGTCTGGCAGGCTTAGCCCCTGGTTCTGATATTGTTTGGCCACCGACACCACAAAGCGTAGATTGGCTTTTGTAAGCTTCACAAGGGCGGCGTGGTCACCCTTTTTGATGCGTTGTGCCAGTTCCACTTCTTCGCTTACCGAAATCAACTCTTCACGACCAATTTCCTGTAAGTACTTGTCGAGAGAGGCACTTTCACGGTTTGTTATTGATTTGGTTATCTTTAATTGTCTCATACGTGGCTATGCAAAATGTGTACAAAATTAGTAAAAATATTTGGAATTACAAAACGGTGAGCTGTCTTTCTAACAAAGAAACGTATATGCCATTATGGTAATTGTGTGCTCATACTTTATTTGGCAAAAAACACCCTTCCGGTCCCTGTTAGGGGCGAAAGGGTGTATTGGAGCTATAAGGCTGTTTTTACTCTTCTGAGAGGTTGACCGCGTAATATCCCTTTCTGCCCGTAGGGTATATTCCGGTAAGGAACATAACCTTATCAGAATCAGAATTTTTCATGATTTGGTTGTAGAGGCGTTCCACATCGTCAGGAGTGTTTACAAAGACATCGTTTATGGCCATTATGATAAATCCGTCTTTTACGCCGGCTTGCTTGAACAGTCCCGGTTTGAGACCTGTCACCTGTACCCCGGAACTTATACCAAGATTGGAGCGTGTATCGCGGCTTAGATTCATGAAAGCGCAGCCCAGGGAGGAGAAGTCATCTTTTTTAGTAACTTCGGTGTTGCCCCTGTCGTTACGCAATGTCGCACTCTTGGTATATTTTTTATTGTCGCGTATGTAGGTCACAGATATCACGTCGCCCGGTCTGAACTGGTTCATCTGTTCGATTAGCTGTGCGCTTGAGTGGGTATCGGCGCCATTGATCTTTATGATCACGTCTCCTTCCTGCAGTCCTATTTCGCGTGCCGTGGAGCGGTCGGTTACGGACTGTACGTATATGCCCGACGGGGTGGCTGTTATGTTATGTTCTTTGGCTAGTTTGGAGTCAAGTTCCGTATAGGTTATGCCTAGCACGGCGCGCTGCACGGTGCCATATTTGTTTAAATCGGCCACGATCTTGCGAACCACGCTGGTTGGGATGGCAAATGAGAATCCGGTATAGCTGCCGGTGTTGGAGTATATGGCTGAGTTGATGCCGATGAGCTGCCCGTTGAGATTTACGAGAGCTCCGCCCGAGTTGCCGGGATTTAGCGCGGCGTCAGTCTGGATATATGAGTCGAGGCCGAGACGTCGTGCGCCGTTGCCGCTGCTGATGCTGCGGGCTTTGGCACTCACTATGCCGGCAGTAACGGTTGAATTGAATCCGAACGGATTGCCCACGGCAAGTACCCATTCGCCTATTTTGACAGCATCGGAATCACCGAATGTTATCGGCTTAAGTCCTGAGGCATCGATCTTAATAAGGGCGAGGTCGGTTTTTTCATCGGTACCTATTATTTTGGCTTCATATGTGGTGTTGTCATTCAGCAGCACTTCGAGTTTGTCTGCCTCGTCAATGACATGGTTATTAGTGACGATATATCCGTCACTGCTTATGATCACGCCGGACCCAAGGCCGCTCTGGGTAGGTTCGCCTTCTCTTTTGTCACGGGGTTGCTGGCGGCGTTGTTGCGGCTGGCCGAAAAAGAATTCAAACGGGTCTATGCCTCCGAACGGATTGCTGTAGTACTGTTGTGAGCGGTTTACGTAGCTCTTTATGCATACCACGGAGTTGATGGTGTTTTCGGCTGCTTTGGTAAAATCCGTTTCAAAAGAGGGAGTGGAAGAGGTGCGGATAAGAGAATAATCTCCCTGAGCCTGTGTCGTAAACGCACAGCCGGCGAATATTGACGCGATAGCCAGAGACTTAATAAAATTGTGCTTCATGACGAAATCTTATATAATTTTTCTATGTTTAGCGGCGTGTCTGCGGCCGCATCGTTTTGTTATGCTGTTATCGGGATACCCCGATAGATTCGGGCGCCCATGAAATTATACGCAAAGGTAGGATAATTATTACTCGGTTGTGCCGTCAGTATCTGTCTTTTAGGAAATATTAATACAGCCGTACGGCAATTGTAAACAAATTTAAAAACGATATGAGAGTATATATGCGGACCGGTATTTTTTCTTAACTTTGTCCTTATGAATTTACGGTTATGCAAATACTTTGTGATATGTGTCGGTCTGTCGGTAATGGCTGTTTCGTGCTCTACCACGCGTAATGCCAAGCGAGAGGCCCATAAAGAGCCGAAAGTTGATGCCCAGGTATATATTTCTGGCCACGAGCTGACTGACAGGCAGGAGCGTCTGATAAGGGAGGCTATGGAGTGGCAGGGCACACCTTATAAATATGGTGGCGAGGAGAAGGGTGGCGGTACTGACTGCTCGGGCTTTGTGATGAGTGTCTATCGTGATGCAGTCGGTATGAAACTGCCTCGTAATTCCGCGGCGCAGGCAGAGTTTTGCAAAAGTGTCAAGGACCGTCATGCCCATGCCTGCGACCTTGTGTTCTTTGCGACAGGTAGTGATAGTTCGAAAGTCAGCCATGTGGGTATGATACTTGACACAGAGAACTTCATTCATGCGTCGTCAAGCAAGGGTGTCATCATCACCCGTTTCGATAACCCCTGGTGGCTGCGGCGTATCGTTGGTTTCGGCCGGGTGCCGGGTATGTAAAAATATGGAGCCACCTGCATCAGCTGGCGGCTCCTTGTTTGTGTACCGGATAATAAAATCAGAGCAGTGCTTCGAGTTTTGCCTCAAGTTCTGACTGGGGAACATAGCCAACTGTGCGGTCTTTGAGTTCGCCGTCTTTGAAGAAGAGAACGGTCGGGATGTTACGTACGCGGTTCTCGGAAGAGATTTCGTCGTTTTCGTCAACATTGATTTTGCCGACTATTGCTTTGCCTTCATATTTTTCGGCAAGTGCTTCGACCGCGGGACCCAGCTTAAGGCAGGGGCCGCACCATTCTGCCCAAAAGTCGATAACAACGGGTTTGCCCGATTCAATAGCTTCACGGGCTGTCTGGTCAGTAAAATGAATTGCCATAATGTGTATTTGATTTTGGTTTATATTTCTGTCGGATAATGAGTTTGTTACGCCAAAATTACAGATAAAAATCCATTTGGCAAAGAAAAACTATAAAAATATTGCCATATCAGTGTTATCAACTATTGATGCGGAATGGTATATTATTGTTTTTCAGGAAGTTGGTCAGTTTGCGCGAGATGTTGGCCTTTTTGCCGGAACGGACTTTGACACTACGTGCCGTCGCCGGGTCCATTATTTCCATATACAGAGTGCAACTGTATGGCGATGCCTCGGTCATTATTTCCTGCAAAGACTGGAACACTTCGGGCGCTATGAATGTGTCGGCATCCTGGTAGATGGTCATATCTTTTATTAGTTTGCCTTGTAATTCGGTAAGCAGCCCCATGGAATGTATATTGAAATCTACCTGGTCGGGATTAAAACGTCCTGCTGTAAATTCCGCCTCTATATATATAGGTGTACCAGGCATACCGAAATGTTTATATTCCAGATAACTCTTGCCGAACAGACGTATTTCGGCAGAACCGCTGAAGTCTTCTATGGTGAGTATTCCCCATGGGGTCCCTTTTTTTGATATTCTTTCCTGGAGCGATGTCACGAGGCCTCCCATGCGGACCTTTTGGCCTGGCTGCTCATAATGTTTGAAGTCTGCGGCACGTACGTTACAGCCGTATTCCAGATCTATATAATACGGGTCGAGGGGGTGGGCCGAAAGATACATTCCTACAAGGCGTTTTTCTTCGTCAAGCAGCTGTATAGGAGCCCATTCTTCGTATTTGGGATATGGTGGGTGCTCCGTTTCAAGTGGTTCCAGATCGCCAAACAGAGATGCCTGTGTGGAGTTGCGGTCTGCCTGGAAGCGTTGTCCGTAGCGTAGTAATATTTCGCTGAACCCGGGTTCTGCGCCTGTTGAGGGGGCAAACATTTCCCTGCGTACATCGGGGAAGCAGTCAAATGTTCCTGAAAAAGCCATTGATTCGATGGCTGCTTTGTTGCATGATGACAGGTTTATGCGTTCTACGAAATCAAAAATATCCTTGTAAGGACCGTTTTCGTCTCGTTCCTTTATTATTGATGTCACAGCGTTGGCGCTCATGCTCTTTACGGCAGCCAGTCCGAAACGAATCTCTCCTTTGCTCGTAACGCCGAATTTTTCTACCGACTCGTTGATGTCCGGGCCTTTTACCGGTATTCCCATAGCCTTGCACTCATCCATCATTTCAGATAATTTAGCCAGGTTATTCAGATTTCGGCTCATGACGCCGGCCATATATTCTGCAGGGAAGTTGGCCTTGAGATATGCGGTCTGGTATGCCACCCAGCTATAACATGTGGCGTGGCTTTTGTTGAATGCGTATTTTGCGAAATTTTCCCAGTCTGCCCAGATTTTCTCCAGCACCTCGGCTTTGTGTCCGTTAGCCTGTCCTCTTTCCAGAAACTTCACCTTTAGTGCGGCCATTTTGTCTATGAGTTTCTTACCCATGGCCTTACGCAGCACGTCGCTCTCGCCTCGCGTGAAATTGGCGAGCAGACGGCTCAGTAGCATGACTTGTTCCTGGTATACGGTTATGCCGTATGTGTCATGCAGGTATTTCTCCATTACCGGTATGTCATACACGATGGGTTCCACGCCGTGTTTACGGGCGATAAACTGGGGTATGTATTCCATCGGTCCTGGGCGGTATAGGGCGTTCATGGCTATCAGGTCTTCAAACTTGGAGGGCTTAAGTTCTCTGAGGTATTTCTGCATGCCGGCCGACTCAAACTGGAAAGTGCCTATGGTGCGTCCATCGCAATATAACTGGTAGGTTTTGGGATCGTCTATCGGAATATTGTCGATGTCTATCTCTATGCCACGGGTATGCTTGACGTTTGCCACCGCTTCCATTATGATAGACAGGGTTTTCAGGCCTAGGAAGTCCATCTTGATCATGCCGGTGTCTTCGATCACACTCCCTTCGTACTGTGTCACCAGCACTTTGGAACCGTCGGAGTCTGTAGCTGTAGATACAGGCACCCAGTCTGTTATGTCGTCTCGGCCTATTATCACACCGCATGCGTGCACTCCCGTGTTACGCACATTTCCTTCAAGTTGCTGGGCAAAATCCATCACTTCGCGCACTAGCGGATTGGGGCTTTCAGCTTCGGCTGCAAACTCTTTGACAAACTTGAGGCAGTTTTTGAAATTGACTTTGCCCTCAGGCATCCTGTCCGGTACGAGACGGGCCAGGCGGCTTGCTTCGGGCAACGGCAGCTCCATGACCTTTGCCACATCTTTTATGGCCATTTTAGTCGCCATGGTGCCGTATGTTATTATATGTGCCACCTTTTCAGCGCCGTATTTCTCGGTTACATACTTAAGCACTGTGTAGCGTCCGTCATCATCGAAATCCACGTCGATATCAGGGAGTGATATACGGTCCGGATTTAGGAAGCGTTCGAACAGCAGGTCATACTTTATAGGGTCTATCTGTGTTATTCCCAGGCAGTAGGCCGCGGCGGAACCGGCGGCAGAACCACGTCCGGGACCGACACTCACGCCCAGTTCGCGGCGTGCCGTATTGATGAAGTCCTGTACAATCAGGAAGTATCCCGGGAAACCCATCGTCTTCATTATGTGTAGTTCGAATTTCAGGCGTTCGGCCACTTCGTCGGACAGGGGGTCGCCGTAACGTTCTTTGGCGCCTTCCATACATAGTTTGGTCAGATAGTCTGCCTCGAACTTGATGCGGTACAGCTTGTCATATCCTCCCAGTTTTTGTATTTTAGAGTCGGCGTCTTCTCTTGACAGCACGACATTGCCGTTTTCATCACGTGTGAATTCTTCAAAGAGGTCTTGTTCTGTGAAACGCCGGCGGTATTCATCTTCAGATCCGAATTCGGCAGGTATGGCGAATTCGGGCATGATAGGAGAGTGGTCTATGCTGTAAAACTCTACTTTGTCTAGAATTTCCTGGGTGTTGGCAATAGCTTCTGGCAGGTCAGGAAAGACGGCTTCCATTTCTTGCTGAGACTTAAACCATTCTTGCTTTGTATAATGCAAGCGGGTCGGATCGTTGAAGCGTTTGCCCATTGATATGCATATCAGCCGGTCGTGTGCCTCGGCGTCGTTTTCATCTACAAAATGAGAGTCATTGGTCGCAATCAGCTTGATATTGTGTTTGCGCGCCATTTCGATAAGGAACGGGTTCAGACGTTCCTGTTCTTCATACACCTGCCGGTTGCCGTTCGGCTTGTCGGTCTTGTGGCGCTGCACTTCTAGATAATAGTCATCGCCGAAAATTTCTTTGAACCACAATATAGTCTCTTCGGCCTCTTTTTCCTGGCCGTTCATGAACAGTTGCGGCACTTCGCCGCCCAGGCATGCCGATGCCACGATGAGGCCCTCGCGATGTTCGGCCAGCTCCTTGTGGTCTGTGCGCGGTTTAAAATAATAACCTTCGGTCCATGCCTTGCTGACCAGTTTTATCAGATTGTGGTATCCTGTCTGGTTCTTAGCCAGCACTATCAGGTGGTAGCCGTTGTCCCTTTTGTCTCCGCGGTCGTGTAAATCATGCTTGGCAACATACATTTCACACCCCAGTATGGGTTTAAATTTTTCATCATCAGATAATCCCTTGTTTTTCTTGCTTACATAATTGAAAAACTCTTTTATGCCGAACATATTGCCGTGGTCTGTCAGAGCCATGCCTCTCATACCGAGGCTGACAGCCTTGTCTACCATGCGTGGTATGGAAGCTTGTCCGTCAAGCAGGGAATATTGTGAATGTACGTGAAGGTGTGTGAATTGGGCCATGATATATTTTGATTAATATGTAGAGACAGATGACAAAGTTACAAAAAGCGATTCAGACACACAAGGCCGTCGGAGCCTTTAACATTTTAGTGCCTTTAATTTTTATGTGATATGACGTAGTGTCTGTCGGTGTATTAAAAAAATAATTAATTTTGCAAGCCGTCTGTAATCAGGACTAATCTGTTTGGCATCGGCCTGGAAGTGTCTAATTATATGTTATGAATAAAGATATCATCATAGATTATAAAGGAGTGGAGGTGGAGCGCGCTCAGAGAGTGGTGCTTCGCGATGTCACATTCAATGTTAAAAAAGGGGAATTTTGTTACCTTGTAGGTAAAGTGGGCAGTGGCAAAAGTTCGCTACTTAAGACCATGTATGCCGAAGTGCCCGTGAGCGACGGAGAAGCCTCGGTGTTCGATTTTGACTTGCGTGCTTTGCGTAAGCGCGACATTCCGCATCTGCGCAGGCAAGCTGGTATCGTGTTCCAGGATTTCCAATTGCTCCAGGATCGCAGTGTGCATGCCAATCTGGATTTTGTGTTGCGTGCTACCGGATGGCGGCAGCGTGTCGAACGTGACGAGCGAATAGAACAGGTACTCAACGATGTGGAAATGCTGAGCAAGAGCTACAAAATGCCACACGAGCTGAGCGGAGGAGAGCAGCAACGCGTCGTCATAGCGCGTGCCTTGCTGAATAAGCCGCAGCTTATTCTTGCAGACGAACCTACGGGCAATCTTGATCCGCAGACCGGTTACCATATTGTCCGCCTGCTGCACCGTCTGGTGGCCGAGGGCCGCAGTGTGGTTATGGCTACGCACAATATGCAGCTTGTGGAAGAGTTTCCAGCCCGTGTGCTGCGTTGTGCGGACAAGCGTCTGGACGAATGACGCGAACCGTTCCGTGAACCTGTGTATGTCTTATATGTCAGATTACGGAAATAATTCCGTAAAAATTTTTCTATGTAGAAAAAAGTCTGTAATTTTGTGACTGAAACACAAGGGTAAGGGACCGGCATATCCTATAGTGAATGTGCATAAACTCGATATTTGAGTGTTTTTATATTGAATATCAATCTGTTATGTCTATGCAGAACGGCTTGTTCCGGCATGGCTGACGAATTATTGAGACGAACTTCATAACAAACAATATATTTACAGCTATTTAGTTATGGCAGAGAACAAAGAAAAACTGTTTGACATGTTTCCGCCGATTTCCACCGAAGAGTGGCTGGCGAAGATCAATGTCGATCTTAAGGGCGCCGACTACCAGAAGAAACTGGTATGGCGTACCAACGAGGGCTTCGATGTGCAGCCTTTATATCGCGCTGAAGACCTTGAAAAACTCACACATCTCAACACGCTTCCCGGCGAATTTCCCTATGTGCGCGGCACACGCACAAACAATGACTGGAGAATCCGTCAGGATGTTAATGGCGAGACTGCGCAGGAAATCAATGACCACGCCCGTCATATCATCGACCGCGGTGTAGACTCAATCGGTATCTGCGTGTGCAACAAGCTGGACAAAGAGTCTCTTGCTACAGCTTTGGCCGGCATCGACCTGAAAAAAATAGAGGTCAACTTCAAGTGCTGTCCTTCACATATTCTGGAGGCTGGAAAAATCATAGCCGGCTATATTAAGGAGCAGGAGCTGCAGAATGATTTCCGTGGTTCTCTGGCGTATGATCCTTTCAAGCGTCTGTTCAAGCACGGTATGGCTTATCCTAAGGATATAGCTGCTGAGGCAAAGGAGCTTATGGAGCTGTTTGCCGAGATTCCTTATATGCGTCTGTTTGCGGTTGACACATTCATGCTTAATAATGCCGGCGCATACATAACCCAGGAGCTGGGCTGCGCACTGGCATGGGGCGCGCAGTGGCTCACTATGCTTACAGAAGCAGGCCTTAAGGCATGCGATGTGGCTAAGCGCATCAAATTCAACATGGGCATATCTTCAAATTATTTCATGGAGATAGCCAAGTTCCGTGCAGGCCGCATGCTGTGGGCCGAGATCGTGAAAGCTTACGTGCCCGAAGCTGGTAATTGCTGCTGCTCGAAGATGATGGTCCACGCCAAGACTTCGGAATACAACCAGACTATATATGACGCGCATGTCAATATGCTGCGTTCGATGACTGAGACCATGAGTGCCGCCCTTGCAGGTGTAGACTCTATAGAAACTCTGCCGTTCGACCTGCAGTACCAGACTCCTGACGAGTTCAGCGAACGTATAGCGCGTAACCAGCAGATCATGCTTCGCGAAGAGAGCCATCTTAACAAGGTGGTCGATCCCGCCGGCGGTTCTTATTATGTAGAAACTCTGACAGCATCGATAGCCGAAGTGGCATGGAAACTGTTTAACGAAATTATTGATAACGGCGGATTCCTGGCCGAGCTCGAAAAGGGCAACATCCAGAAAGCTGTCAACGAAAGCGGTGCCAAGCGCCATACCGATGTGGCTCGTCGCAAGGAAATACTGCTGGGTACAAACCAGTATCCCAATATCAACGAGACCGCTCTGCAGAAGATTAAAAACGAAGGCTGCTGCTGTTGCTGTGGCACCAAGGCTGAAGAGGGAGCTGTCGAGGCACTCAACTTCGACCGTGCTGCAAGCCAGTTTGAGAACCTGCGTCTTGCTACCGAGCGCTCGGGCAAGCGTCCCAAAGTATTCATGCTCACTATCGGCAATCTGGCCATGCGTCTTGCCCGTGCCCAGTTTAGCGGCAACTTCTTCGGTTGTGCCGGCTATGAAATCATCGATAATCTCGGCTTCGACACAGTGCAGGCCGGTGTTGACGCAGCCATGGACAAGGGTGCCGACATCGTTGTGCTCTGCTCCAGCGATGACGAGTATGCCACTCTGGCTCCCGAGGCATTCAAGGCTCTTGACGGACGTGCGATATTTGTCGTGGCCGGTGCTCCTGCCTGCATGGAAGAGCTTAAGGCTCAGGGCATAGAGCACTTCGTGCATGTACGCGTGAATGTACTCGACACTCTCGAAGGATTTAATGCTAAACTGCTTAAGTAAATCACACTATGACACCCAATTTCAAATCAATAGATATCAATAAAGTGGTAGCTCCCGAGGTGCATGCTGAGATGCCCAAGGAGGAGTGGCTCACTGCTGAACTTATCCCGGTGAAGCCCGTCTACACAAAAGAGGACCTCGAAGGTCTCGAGCACTTGAACTATGCAGCAGGCCTTCCCCCGTTCCTGCGCGGCCCTTACAGCGCTATGTACCCCATGCGTCCGTGGACTATCCGCCAGTATGCAGGTTTCTCTACTGCCGCCGAGTCTAATGCTTTCTATCGCCGTAACCTTGCTTCCGGCCAGAAAGGTCTGTCGGTGGCATTCGACCTGCCCACCCACCGCGGCTATGACGCAAATCACGAACGTGTTGTGGGCGATGTGGGTAAGGCCGGTGTGAGCATCTGCTCGCTCGAAGACATGAAAGTGCTTTTTGACGGTATACCTTTGGGTAAAATGTCTGTGTCAATGACCATGAACGGTGCCGTGCTCCCCGTGCTGGCATTCTATATCAATGCCGGTCTTGAGCAGGGTGTTAAACTCGACGAAATGGCTGGTACGATCCAGAACGACATCCTTAAGGAGTTCATGGTGCGTAACACGTACATTTATCCGCCGGCATTCTCTATGAAGATTATTGCCGACATCTTCGAGTATACTTCTAAGAATATGCCCAAGTTCAACTCGATCTCTATCTCCGGCTATCACATGCAGGAGGCCGGCGCTACTGCCGACATCGAGCTGGCTTATACTTTGGCTGACGGTCTTGAGTATCTCCGTGCCGGTGTGAACGCCGGTATGAGCATTGACACGTTTGCTCCGCGTCTGTCTTTCTTTTGGGCTATCGGCATGAACTATTTCATGGAGATTGCCAAGATGCGCGCGGCCCGTATGCTCTGGGCTCGCATAGTTAGCCAGTTCAATCCGAAGAATCCCAAATCGCTCGCACTCCGCACACACTGCCAGACTTCTGGCTGGAGCCTTACCGAGCAGGATCCGTTCAACAACGTGGGGCGTACCTGCGTTGAGGCTATGGGCGCTGTTCTCGGCCATACACAGTCGCTCCACACCAACGCTCTCGACGAGGCTATCGCTCTGCCCACAGATTTCTCTGCACGTATCGCGCGTAACACGCAGATCTATATCCAGGAAGAAACTTATGTTACCAAGCAGGTTGACCCCTGGGCAGGTTCATATTATGTGGAGGCTCTCACTAATGAGATCGCACACAAGGCATGGGAACATATTCAGGAAATCGAGAAGCTGGGCGGTATGGCCAAGGCTATCGAAACCGGTCTGCCCAAGCTGAAAATAGAAGAGGCTTCGGCTCGCACCCAGGCCCGTATCGATTCAGGCAAACAGACTATCGTAGGTATTAACAAGTATCGTCTGGAGCACGAAGATCCCATTGATATTCTCGAGGTAGATAATACCGAGGTGCGCAAGGAGCAGTGTGCCCGTCTCGAAGACCTGAAAGCCGGACGTGACGAAGAGGCTGTTAAGAAAGCCCTCCAGGCTATCACAGAATGTGTTAAGGATCCCTCTAAGGGCAATCTGCTTGATTTGGCGGTCAAGGCTGCCGGTCTGCGTGCCACTCTGGGTGAGATCTCTGACGCATGTGAAGAGGTTGTAGGTCGTTATAAAGCTGTAATCAAAACAATTTCAGGCGTGTATAGCAACGAAGAAAAGGGCGATCCCGAATTTGAGGAGGCTCGCCGCATGGTAGCCGATTTCGCTAAGCGCGAAGGCCGCCAGCCCCGTATCATGATTGCCAAGATGGGTCAGGACGGTCACGACCGTGGCGCCAAGGTTGTAGCCACAGGCTATGCCGACTGCGGCTATGACGTGGACATGGGTCCCTTGTTCCAGACTCCGGCAGAGGCTGCGCGCCAGGCTGTGGAGAATGACGTGCATATTCTGGGTGTAAGCTCGCTGGCTGCCGGTCATAAGACCCTTATTCCCCAGGTAATCGCCGAACTTGAGAAACTCGGACGTCCTGACATCCTCGTGACTGCCGGCGGTGTAATCCCCGCACAGGACTATGACTTCCTTTACAAGGCTGGTGTGGCAGCCATATTTGGTCCTGGCACACGCATTCCCAAGAGCGCGATCGAGATGATACGCCTGCTCAACGAAGAGCGCGCGGAAGCATAATTTGCTTATCCAGATAAAAAGAGAGCCGGCGGATTTTTCTGCCGGCTTTAATATTAATAAGAATCCGCCAGAAATGAAATCTTCTGGCGGATTCTTATTAATATTTATTAGATTTATGTGGCGTCTTTGTGTTCAGGAGGAAGGGCCGAATTTATAGCAGTGCGGCAATCTGCCATCAGGCGTTTGGTATTAAAACCGTTTTCTCCGGGGTATATCGGCTGATGAATGCTCAGCGTGATGGTACATGGCGTTATGTTGCGCGTATTGCGCGGCATTGCTTTGAAGGCTCCGTCAATAGTTATAGGCACTACAGGCAGTTTGAATTCCGCAGCCAGCATGAATGCCCCTCGCTTGAACGGTATCATATGTCCGTCGTATGTGCGCGATCCTTCAGGAAATATTACCACAGACATACCTTCTTTAAGCGTGTGCTGGGCGTTGTTGATAGTATCTTTTATGCCCTGGATGCTACTGTCATCCACAAATACATGTCCGGCATAACGGCATGTCGCGCCTACAAACGGCACCTTTTCAAGACTTTTCTTCATAAGCCATTTAAAAGGCTGGCCGAGATAGCCGTATATGGCCCAGATGTCAAACGCACCCTGGTGGTTGGCTACAAATACGTATGACTGTTTACGGTCGATGTTCTTTCTGCCACGCACTTTAACCCGGATAAGGCATAAGGCGCAGACACAGCGGCTCCAGACCATTGGTGCCCAGTATGCTCCGGAGCGATGTCCTGCCAGCAAGGTATGTGCGGCCGTTACAAGGCATGTGAGCAGTGTCAGTATAAGCAGCAGGGGGATGGCGATAAGCCATTGGTATACTCTGTAGATATAAATCATTACTTCTGGTTTCGATTTAAAATGCAAAAATAATGATTTTTCGGAAAAACACCGCTATCACAGTCGTGGAAATTTATTAACGGGCACTCTGGGTTTATAATGCGGTATATCTTGAGCTATTTTCTACGTGCATATAGAAAAAAGGGCGTCTGTCCTGTGTATTATCCGTGATTTGGATAGTTACAGGCAGACGCCTTGGTTTATTAGTTATATGGTATTATCCGCAGTGCCAGTATTTATGTACCAGGTCGAGCATGTCTTCTGAAGAATTGTTGACCTGCTTGCGAAGCTGTGTATCATCGTAGCCTCGAAGCTGTGCTATGATACCGTCTATCATTTGTGCGGAGAATATGTTGCCTTTCTCAAAGATAGCGCGACGCTGTTCGAGTGCGTCGGCAGAAGCTACGCAGCTGTCAGGCAGGCTTGCGAGTGCAGCCAGTTTCTCCTTATTCTCGTCATTGTGAATATTGACAGCCACATACATATCTTCGGCGCGTTTGAGAGAATCGGGCATTTCGAAGCCTGTGCGTGCGGCCACAACCATACCGGCAAGCAGCTGGTATATGTCTGCAGAGCAGTCGGAAGAACGAAGTTCGGCAGTCTGCTTCTGTGCCGGGGGAACGATATTGTTGGCTTCAAGAGGATTAGCCTGGGCGCACATGTCGGTTTTGCCTGTCCATCCCAGAGGTACGCGCACGAGAACCGAACGGTTGCGGTCACCCCAGCATATGTTGGTGGGAGCTTCCTGATGGGGTACGAGACGCAGGTACGAGGTTGGTACTTTGTTGCCGAAGGCAGTGATTGCTGGTGACATTTCAAGTATGCCGGCTATAGCCTTGCGTGCTTCGTCTGAGAGACGTCCGTCGCGAGTCATCACATTTGTGTCTCCGTCCATCAGCTTGAAGTGGATGTGCAGACCCGAGCCAGCCTTACCAGCTGTGATCTTCGGAGCGAAGGTAACGTCAAATCCCATCTGCATGCCGAGGTTGCGGATAATCCACTTAGCCACCATGAGTTGGTCGGCAGCCTCTTCTGCCGGCACGGGCAGGAATTCGATCTCGTTCTGTTCGTATACTTTGCCGTCGAGAGTAAAGTTGCCTACCTCGTTGTGGCCGTATTTGATCTGTCCGCCGGCCTGTGCGATGTAGTACATGCACTTGGTGCGGAACTCGTTGTGCTTTGCAAAAGGCGCGCTCTCGTGGTAGCCTTTCTGGTCTGTAGCCTGGTAGAGACCGTTGTCATCAGATATTACATAGTACTCTAACTCTCCCATGGCATGGAACTCAAGGCCGGTCACTTCGCGGAAAGAGCGGCATGCTTTCTGTAGTGTGTACTCGGGCGAGGTTTCCAGTGGCTGGCCGTCTTTGTCAAAGAATGAGGCAAGCATGGTGAGGGTGGGTACTTCGGCAAAAGGATCTACGAATGCAGTGCTGTAACGGGGGATTACATACAGGTCGCTGTTTCCTGCCTCGATGAAGGGGAAGAGGCTCGAACCGTCAACGCGTTCGCCGAAAGTCAGAATAGATTCCAGATATTCCTCTGAATTGATGATGAAATTCAGAGTTTTCAGACGGTGGTCGTTAGCCGGATACATGAAGTTGACCATCTTGATTCCGTTTTCATTGACGAAACGGATGATGTCCTCTTTACGGAACTCTTTGGGAGCTTTCTGTAAGAACTGCACTACCTGGTTCGGGCAGAGCTTGATGTTGTTGTTCATGATTTGAAAAATGTTTATTTAAGGTGTATTTAGTGAATAATCAAGGTGTATATAAGAGTGATACCGGACAGTGTCTACCGCCCGGTACCATTAGGCGTTACAGACTGTCAGATGGCCGAGCGGATGATGCCTCGTTCCGAATTGACTACAAAGTCTACGATTTCGTCTCTTATGGGACATGCCGGCACTTTGTCTAAGACAAGTTTGACGGCATTGGTCACATTAAGGTCAGAGAGATAGATCAGTCGGTATACGGCTGATATTATATCAATGTCTTCCTGGGGCACGCCGCGGCGGTGAAGCCCCACGCTGTTTAGTCCGACATATGATATCGGTTCTCTGGCAGCTTTCACGTATGGCGGTATGTCTTTATTTACCAGTGCGCCTCCCTGTAGCATTATACCTTTGCCGAGATGGCAGAACTGGTGGATAAGGCTGCCTCCTCCTATTACGGCGTTGTCATCTATCACAACTTCGCCGGCCAGCTGTGTCGCGTTGGAAATGATTATATTGTTGCCTAGCCGGCAGTCATGCGCTATATGGGTATAAGCCATGATAAGGCAGTTTGAGCCTACCACGGTCTGCCCTTTGGATGCGGTGCCGCGATGCACCGTCACGCACTCGCGCAGCGTTGTGCCGTCTCCTATGTGCACAGTGCTGTTTTCTCCGTGAAACTTCAAGTCCTGGGGGACTGCTGCAACCACCGCTCCGGGGAATATCTTTACTCCGGAACCTATGCGTGCTCCGGGAAAGATTGTCACATTGTTGCCGATGTCGCAGCCGTCACCGATAACCACATCCTCGCATATAGTGGTAAAGTTGCCGACTTTGACGTTCTGCCCTAATTGGGCATCGGCATGGATACAATTAAGCATAAACGTTATTTGTTTTTGATAATCTGAGCCATGAATTCAGCTTCGCATACTATTTTTTCGCCTACGAAAGCATAGCCTTTCACAGTGGCGCATCCTCGGCGGATCTCGGTGGTGAGAGATACATGAAGCAACAGTGTGTTGCCGGGAACAACTTTCTGACGGAACTTGACGTTGTCGATCTTCATGAAATATGTCGAGTATCGTTCGGCATCCTCCACATTGTTCAGCACTAGCACGCCAGCGGTCTGGGCCATGGCCTCGACTATCAGTACGCCTGGCATAACAGGCTCCTGGGGAAAGTGTCCCTGGAAGAACGGCTCGTTGACAGTGACATTCTTTACCGCTACGGCATGCTTCTTATCCATCTCGATGACTTTGTCGACAAGGAGGAACGGATAACGGTGGGGAAGCAGTGCGCGTATACCGTTAATGTCTATCAACGGCTGTGTGTTGGGATCGTATACGGGCGATTGGATTTCGGTATGCTTTACCTCTTTGCGCAGCATGCGCGTAAACTTGTTGTTTATGCCGTGGCCGGGGCGTACGGCAACCACGCGTCCTTTTATGGGACGTCCCACCAGGGCCAGGTCGCCGATCACGTCCATAAGTTTGTGTCGTGCCGGCTCGTTATCCCATTTGAGCGGAGTTTCGTTGATATATCCCAGCTTGTCCAGTTTACGGTGCGGCACGCCTACAAGGTCGCACAGGGCATTTATCTGGTTTTCAGTTACAGGTTTGTCATAAATTACTATGGCGTTGTCCAGAGATCCTCCTTTGATAAGGCCGTGCTCCAGTAATGGTTGGATTTCGCGCACAAAGACGAATGTACGGGCACTTGCAACTTCGCTGGAGAAGTCCGCCAGGTCATCGAGAACGGCAAACTGGTTGGGTATGATAGGGGAGTTGTACTCGACCATCACCTGCACGCAGAAATGGTCATCGGGATATACGGTGATTGTACAACCGGACTCTTCGTCTTTCATCACCGTTTTTTGCTTTATTATATAGAAATCTTTGTCGGCGTTCTGCTCCTGGATGCCGGCACGCTCTATCTCTTCGATATATCTTATGGCGCTTCCGTCCAGTATGGGCATTTCGGGCGCGTTTACCTGGATCAGGCAGTTGTCTATGCCGCTGGCATACAGGGCTGCCAATGCGTGCTCCACGGTGCTGATCTTGATATCTTTCTTACCAAGCACTGTGCCGCGAGTTGTATCTACCACGTTTTCTGCCACAGCGTCAATGACCGGCATGCCGTCTATGTCTATGCGCTGGAACTTATATCCGTGGTTCTCCGGCGCGGGATTGAACGTGACTGTTATTTCTAATCCCGAGTGAAGACCCTTGCCACACAGTGTGAAAGGGGCTTTAAGAGTAAGCTGGTTCATAATGTATTGTAAGGTGTTTTTGTTTGTGAATTTAAATCGGCCATGCGAGGTCCGGGCCGGCTTATTTCTGCTTGAACAGTTCGGGCAGGCGTTTCAGGTATACCTGTGTGCGAGCGAACTTGCCTGCATCTACGGCCGGATAGCCCATCAGGCGCCTGTTGTCACCCACATTGTTGGGTATGCCGCTCTGGGCTCCTATCTGGTTGCGGTCGCCGACGGTGATATGTCCGGCAAAGCCTACCTGGCCTCCTACCATGTTGAAATCTCCGATCTGTGTTGACCCTGCGATACCGCTTTGGGCCGCAAACACGTTATGGCAGCCTATCGATACATTGTGTGCTACCTGCATCAGATTGTCTAGCTTTGTGCCGCGTCCGATACTGGTTTTGCCCATTGTGGCCCTGTCTATGCAGCTGTTGGCTCCTATTTCGACATCGTCTTCTATTTCTACGATGCCGACCTGCGGTATCTTGTCATATCCGTGCTCCGTAGGGGCAAAGCCGAATCCGTCGGCACCTATCACGGTGCCGCTGTGTATAATGCAACCGGCTCCGATACGGCATCCCTGGTACACTTTGACGCCGGAATGCAGAGTGGTACCGTCGCCTATAACGACATCGCAGCCTATGTAAGTATGCGGATATATCTTCACCCCTTTGCCCAGTCTGGCTCCGGCGCCGATGTAGGCAAAGGCGCCGATATATGCATCCTGTGGTATTTCCACCCCTTCTGCTATAAAGCAAGGTTGCTCGATGCCTTTAAGCTGCGGCTTTACGCTTTCCACATAGGCCAGTAGGTGTGCCAGGGTGGCATACGGGTCTGACACTCTGACCAGGGTTAGTTGTGGCGGAAGAGGTTGCTCGGCTTTAAATCTGTTGTTCACTAACGCTATACTTGCCTTTGTGGAGTACAGGTAGTGGGTGTATTTGGGATTTGCAAGAAATGTCAAAGCCCCAGGTGCGGCATCTTCTATTTTAGCAAACGAAGATACCACTGCGGCAGAGTCACCGTCAACGGTGCCCCCTGTTATTGAGGCCAATTCCTGTGCGGATATTTCCATATTTACTGTTCAAAATGGTATAGTGGCGCCGAATAATCTATATATGTGCCACAATACTAATTCCATTATTAATTATTGCGGTGCAAATATAGTTATTTTTTACCAATGCACCCGATAAAATCGAATAAAACTGTGCCGGACGTGTTCTATTATTGCTCATTTTGAAGATTTTGTGCATTTTTTTTCAGGAACAATGATGTTATATCACAATTATTAACTAACTTTGTAGCCTGATTCGGTGGATATTCATGATGAAAGGTGCCGTGTCAGATAGTTTAGAACAATTTGTATTTACAATAAACTATGAAAATTCTTCAGGCGAAATTAGCGCGTTATGATGCCCCCCAGAAAGCAAAGGCTGCCGGTGTGTATCCTTATTTCCGCGCCATTTCTTCCGAGCAGGACACCGAAGTGCTCATGCACGGCAAGAAAGTGCTTATGTTCGGCTCTAACAGCTATATGGGTCTGACTAACGACCCCAGGGTCATAGAGGCTTCTGTGCAGGCTACCCGTAAATATGGAACAGGTCTGGCCGGCTCGCCGTTTTTAAATGGCACGCTAGACATACACAAGCAGTTAGAAGCCCGTCTGGCCGAATATGTCGGTAAAGAAGATGCGATGCTGTATTCCACCGGTTTCGGTGTCAACCTCGGCGTAGTCTCCACTCTCACCGGCAGGGAAGACTATATCATACTTGACGAACAGGACCATGCCTCGATTATCGAGGGGCGTCGTCTCTCATTTTCCAATTATCTGAAATATCGCCACAATGATATGTCTTCGCTCGAGGACCAGTTGCGCAAGACAGAGCCTGACAAGGTCAAGCTGATCGTAACCGACAGTGTGTTCTCTATGGAGGGCGATGTGGCCGACCTGCCGGCGATAGTAGAACTTGCCAAAAAGTATAATGCGACTGTCATGGTCGACGAGGCTCACGGAATAGGTGTGTTTGGCGAAGGGGGACGCGGTGTGTGCAACCACTACGGCGTGCAGGATGATGTCGATCTGATTATGGGCACATTCTCCAAATCGTTTGCTTCATTAGGCGGATTCATAGCCACAGACAAGGAAATAACAAATTTCCTGCGTCATCATTCGCGCTCGTATATATTTACGGCAAGTATAACTCCCGGTAGCGTGGCTGCGGTGAATGCATCGCTTGATATCATGTTGTCCGAGCCTGAGCGTATGAAGCATCTTTGGTATATAACCAATTTCGCATTGAAGAGCTTCAGGGAGATGGGGTGTGAGATAGGCAATACGTCGACACCGATAATACCCTTGTTCATACGCGATGACTATAAAACGTTCCAGGTGACTCACGATCTGCTCGAAGAGGGCGTGTTTGTCAATCCGGTGGTCAGTCCGGCCGTTGCTCCCAAAGACACACTTATCCGTTATACACTTATGGCCACACACACGCAAGAGCAGGTGGAACGGTCGCTTGAGGCGATAGAAAAAGTGTTCCGCCGTTACGATATAATACACTGATACGCATTATACATTTGTATTTTAAGATGCAGAACCGGTAACTGTAAGTTATTATCGGTTCTGCATCTTTGTGTAAGGTATATAATATGCGTGAGACAGTATGTAGCCTTGCGCAGAATGCTGAAAAATAGGCTAATAGGACAGTATTTAAAAAAGTGTCTTGTACCATGCAAAAAAATTGATGCGCAGTAGTGGATTATTCATTATTTTGCATTAATTTCGCACTGTGAAAAGTTGCGGCGGACCGGACTGGTTCTGCCTGACATTACAGTTTTAATAAAAATAACCGATATAGAATTTCATTGATATTGGACTATGGTATACAGATTCAAATTGGTTTCTGACGAAGTAGAAAATTTTTGCCGCGAAATCGAGATTGACGCCGATGCCAATTTTCTGGTGTTGCGTAATGCGATTCTCGACAGCGTGGGATACACTAAAGACGAGATGAATTCGTTCTTTCTCTGTGACGAAGGCTGGGAGAAGCGCGAAGAGATTACACTGGAAGACATGGGTTCTGACAGTGATGAGGATATCTGGATTATGGAGGATACCCATATCAACGAATTGGTTGAAGAGGAGGGTCAACGCCTTATATTTGTGTTTGACTATCTTACGGAGCGTTCGTTCTTTATGGAGCTCAAAGCCATAGTGCCGCGTAAGACGCTTATGGATCCTCTGTGTACGCGTAAGGAAGGCAAAGTGCCTCCGCAGCATATTGACATGGAGGAGTATGATGCCAAGGTTGACAAGAGAGTGGCAGCTGATGTCGAAGCACTTGATATGGATCTATATGGCGATACAGAATTTAACGAAGACGAATTGCCAGAAGGCATAGAAGATTATTAATCGGAATTATAGAGAAAACATACAGGGCCGGCGTGCGAAAGCAGCACCGGCCCTGTATGTTTATTATTTGTTATTTTCCAAATAGGCGTGAAATAAATGACTTCTTTTCAGGTTTGAAATGTACGTGCATGCCGGAGGATGCCTTATCGTAGAAGATGATATGTTTGCTGAACACGAATGCTACGACTTTGTCAAATTCGAGTATGGCAGTGAGTCTCCGCATGAGAAACCTCCGGAATGGATTGTACGTGTCCAGTCCGTTATTTATGACCTCGTCATCATTGATTTCCAGTTGGTGATGGGGTTTTAGTAAATCTATAAAATATGTAAGACGAAGTTCCTCTAAATCTTTAGGGAGCTTTTTATATTTCTTATAGATTTCTTTTATGACATCCTGCGTGACCATAACTTCCTTATTTAGGTTAGATCGTAATAGACGTAATTTATAAAATAAACAAAGTCGGTAATACTATTGTTCAGCATAATGTCTTGAAATTAAGGACGAGACTAGACCTGGGGTTTCTATGTTTGTGACATATGGGTATTTACAGGGAGAGATCGTATTGGATATTTATATGTTTAGGGTTACCTTTGCTAATAAAAACGACCGGAGGTCCCGTGTAATCAGGAGCCTCCGGTCGAATTTGTATAAACCGGAAATAGTTTTGTATCTGTTATCCCAGGAAGCTGAGCAGTACGCCGGCAGCTACTGCTGAACCGATTACGCCGGCCACGTTAGGACCCATGGCATGCATGAGCAGGTAGTTGGAGGGATCGTATTCCAGTCCCACGTTGTTAGAGATACGTGCTGCCATAGGCACGGCCGATACGCCGGCATTACCGATGAGCGGATTGATCTTCTTGTCTTTACGCAGGAATATGTTGAACAGTTTGACAGACAGCACGCCGGAGGAAGAAGCAATTATAAATGCCACAAAACCGAGGGCGAATATAATGATGGTGTCTGTAGTAAGGAAACGGCTTGCCTGTGTCGAGGCACCTACAGTGAGACCCAGCAGGATTGTCACAATGTCTGTCATAGCGTTTGAAGCTGTTTTTGCAAGACGGGTTGTTACACCGCTTTCGCGCAGCAGGTTGCCGAAGAACAGCATGCCGAGCAGAGGCAGACCGGAGGGCACTACAAAGCAGGTGAGCATCAGGCCTACGATAGGGAAGATAATCTTCTCGTTCTGGCTTACAACGCGAGCCGGCTTCATCTTGATAAGGCGTTCTTTTTGTGTTGTGAAGAGACGCATCAGTGGGGGCTGGATCAGCGGTATGAGGGCCATATATGAATAGGCCGACACGGCTACGGCACCTAGCAGGGTGGGGTTGAGCTTGGAGGTAAGGAAAATCGCAGTAGGACCGTCGGCTCCGCCGATGATGGCCACACATCCTGCTGACAGAGGATCCATACCCAGAAGCAGCGAGAGAATGTATGCTCCGAAGATGCCGAACTGGGCGCATGCTCCGATGACCATCAGTTTGGGATTGGCAAGCAGTGAAGAGAAGTCAGTCATTGCGCCGATTCCAAGGAAGATGAGAGGCGGATACCAGCCTCGTTCCACACCGTTGTACAGTATGTTCAGCACCGAACCCTCTTCATATATGCCTATCTCCATGCCGGGCAGGAAAGGGATATTGCCTATGAGCATGCCGAAGCCGATAGGCACCAGCAAGAGGGGTTCAAAGTTCTTTTTGATGGCAAGCCACAGGAAGAAGCAGCCTACCGCGAGCATAATCAGGTTGGTATATTCGCAGTTGGCAAATCCTGTGAACCTCCAGAACGTCTGGAGGCTTTCTTCGAGAAATGTCCCGAAAGATGTTGCGGCAAGAATCATAATTCTAAATTGAAAGTTATTCGATGATCATCAGGTCGTTACCCTCGAGTACCGAGTCGCCTACATTTACCAGGATCTGCTTTACTGTGCCGCCATTGGTTGTATGTACATCGTTTTCCATCTTCATGGCTTCAAGTATACATACAGTGTCGCCGGCATTTACAGTGTCGCCTACTTTTACATTAAAGCTCATGATTGTGCCGGGCAGCGGGCTCTTTACAGCTGATGCTGAGCCTGAAGAAGCAGTGGGTTTGGCAATGATCTTCTCACCGGTGCTGGTACGGGGAGCCGCAGCCGGGCGCTTGGGAGCTGCTACAGGTGCGATTTTGCTCTTCTGGCTGTCGTCCAGTTCCACTTTATACGGGGTGCCGTTTACTTCTACACGCACGAAGTCGCCGTCAACGTCGCCTACAGCCACGTTAAACTTCATACCGTTGATTTTATACTTATATTCTTTCATACTGTTTAGTTGATAAATAGGGATGGTGGATAAAATTGTGGTGTAATGCGTTAGCGGCGGTTGTTAGAACCCGGCACTTCGCGCATGTTGTAGATTTTTGAATTCCAGGGTGAGTACGCACGTTTCATGCGGCGGATTGTGAGCACGGTGTCCTCGATGTCATGCTGTGAGTTGAAGTGCTCGTTGAGAGCCATGGCGATGGCCGCGATAGTCTCGCCTGAATCGTGGTCGTCTGCATCGTCAGCCTCGGCTGTTTCGATGCCGTGGGCCTCTTTCTTTTTCTGGCTCTGCATCTTTGCAAACATTTTGCCGAAAACCATAAACAGGATGCTGAGTACGATCAAGGCTGTAAGCACGATGCACATAGCCATGACGGTTACTCCGATACCGGCTCCGTCGGCATCGTTGATTTCCTTATTTTTAGCAATTTTCAGGTCGGTAAGACCGCGGTCCTTTTCGGCCTGGTATTCTTCGGCCTCTATGGTGACCGTCTTATTGCCGTGGTCGTAGTTTATGGTGGCATTGCCCTCTGCGTCAAAAGCTACAATAGCCACATCGGGGGCATTGGGGTCAGCTTCTTCAGTGACAACCTCCGCCATATCTACATTGGCAGGGACATCGGCCTCGTCCTGTGCCATAGCAGGTATCGCGCAGCAGGCGGCCAGGGCCACAGCCAGTGTCAATACTGTTTTTTTCATTATATGTCGTTGGTGTTAGCTCCGCGAGACCGGACGTGACGCCCGGTCTCTTCGGAGTATTAGACTTGTTAAAGAGGTATATTGCCGTGCTTCTTGGCAGGGTTCGTCAGCTTCTTAGTAGCGAGCATCTGCAAAGCGCGGATTATGCGGAAACGAGTGTTGCGCGGCTCGATGACATCATCGATATAGCCGTACTTGGCTGCGTTGTAGGGATTGGCAAACAGCTTGGTATACTCGTCTTCCTTTTCTTTGATGAATGCTTTGGGATCGGCAGCTTCTTTGGCGGCTTTGGCATAAAGCACGCCTGCGGCACCTGCGGCGCCCATAACGGCGATTTCTGCCGAGGGCCATGCATAGTTCATATCGCCACGCAGCTGCTTGCAGCTCATCACAATGTGAGACCCACCGTAGCTCTTGCGCAGTGTCACTGTCACTTTGGGTACAGTGGCTTCGCCATATGCGTAGAGGAGTTTTGCACCATGCAGGATCACACCGTTGTATTCCTGGCCTGTACCGGGCAGGAAGCCGGGCACGTCTACGAGGGTTACCAGAGGTATGTTGAAAGCGTCGCAGAAGCGTACGAAGCGAGCACCCTTGCGTGATGCGTTTGAGTCAAGCACGCCGGCGAGTACTCGGGGCTGGTTGGCCACGATACCTACTGACTGGCCGTTCATGCGGGCGAAACCTACAATTATATTCTTGGCATAGTCTTTCTGTATTTCGAGGAATTCGCCGTTGTCGATGATAGCGCCGATAACCTCGTACATGTCATAAGCCTTATTGGGGTTGTCGGGGATTATCTCGTTAAGGCTGTCTTCGAGACGGTCGATGGGGTCGTCGCAAGGCATGAGAGGTGTTTCCTCCAGGTTGTTCTGGGGGATGTAGCTCATCAGTTTGCGCACGATCTGGATAGCTTCTTCGCCATCCTCTGCCGCAAAGTGGGTTACGCCGCTCTTTGTAGCGTGCACGGATGCGCCGCCGAGCTGTTCCTGTGTCACGTCTTCGCCAGTCACGGTCTTAACAACCGAAGGCCCGGTGAGGAACATATAGGAAATGCCTTTGGCCATGATTGTGAAGTCGGTGAGCGCGGGGCTGTAGACCGCGCCGCCGGCACATGGGCCGAGGATTGCTGAAATCTGGGGCACGACGCCTGACGCGAGGATGTTGCGCTGGAAGATTTCTGCGTATCCGGCAAGTGCGTTGACACCTTCCTGGATACGTGCGCCGCCAGAGTCGTTAAGACCGATTACGGGAGCGCCCATCTTCATGGCCAGATCCATGACTTTGCATATCTTCTGGGCCATTGTTTCAGACAGTGAGCCGCCGAGCACGGTGAAGTCTTGTGCGAAAACATATACAAGGCGGCCTTCGATAGTACCGAAGCCGGTCACTACGCCGTCACCCAGCGGGTGTTTCTTTTCACCCATGCCGAAGTTTGTACAGCGGTAGGTGACAAACATGTCGAGTTCTTCAAACGAACCCTCGTCCAGCAGCTGGGCGATACGCTCGCGAGCGGTGTATTTGCCTTTCTGGTGCTGTTTCTCGATGGCTTTTTCACCTCCGCCGAGGCGTGCTTCCGTGCGCTTGTCTATAAGCTCTTGGATTTTTTCAATCTGTTTGCTCATGTCGTTGTAATATAAGTTTTTCCCACAGCGGTATGCCGTCGGCACGCCGCTGTGGGGCTAGTTTGTTATTCAATTATTTTTTAGATGGATCTTCACACAGTTCTGTGAGTACGGCCTGTGTATTTTTGGGATGCAGGAATGCAATATTCAGGCCGTCAGCGCCACAACGGGGAGCCTTGTCTATGAGGCGCACGCCCTTTTCTTCTGCTTCGGCCAGAGCCTCTGCCACGCCATCTTCAACGGCAAATGCCATGTGGTGCATGCCGCCCTTGCCGCCGTTCTTTTCGATGAATTTGGCGATAGTGCTGTCGGGAGAAGTTGCTTCGAGAAGTTCGATTTTTACATCGCCTACCTGGATAAAGGCAGTAGTTACTTTCTGGTCGGCTACAACTTCTTTTTTGTAGCATTTTAGACCGAGTACGTTCTCATAATAAGCAATTGCTTCATCCAAATTGGGCACTGCGATGCCGATGTGTTCGATGTGTGAAATTTTCATTTCTTTAGGGTTATTATAAGTTTATTTTAAATCTAGTCTAAATATGCGGTGTTCAATTTTTGAACCTCGCATATTTCGGTGCAAATATACGCAAAATATATGGTATCACGGGTGTTTTCATTTAAAAAATTTCACACTCTCGTTTTTTTTGCCTAACTTTGATGGTGGCTGTGCTTTCTCTTGTCTTGAAATATCTTGGAGGAGGTGGTTTACGGCCAATTGTTTCAATACTTTAACTATATGTGTTATGGCAGATTCTGTTATTACTCTATCTAGTTTGCGCAGGTTGTTGCAGGCTAATCGTTCGATAAGGCGTTTTGACCAGTCTGTGGCTTTAAGTCCGGAATTGCTTGCCGGACTTGTGGACCTGGCGCGTTATACGGCATCGGGCCGTAATGTCCAGATGTTGCGCTACCGCCTGGTATATAGTCCGCAGGAATGTTCCCGAGTATTTCCATTATTGGGATGGGCCGGCTATTTAAGGGACTGGGCCGGTCCGGATCCATGCGAGCGTCCGGCGGCTTATATTGTGCAGTGCATGGACACACGGCTGGGGACCGGGTGCCTGTGTGATGACGGATTGCAGCTTGAGGCCATAACGCTTGGTGCGGCAACACAGGAGATCGGTTGCTGTATAATCAAGAGTTTTGACAAACAGGCAGTGTCTGCCGTGCTTTCGCTGGCAGACTATCTGGAGCCGCACTATGTAGTGGCGCTTGGGTATCCTGACGAGAAAGTCGTGATAGAGGATATGCAGCCAGGTTTAGACGCTGATTTCAAGTATTACCGCACTCCTGACGGCGTGCACCATGTGCCGAAGCGTCCGTTGTCGGATATATTGCTTTAGGTGAGTTTCTTGCGTATAATCTTGCCGTTTGACGTGCGTTCCAGTTTGCGCACAGCTATGACGGCGTGCGGCACTTCGTGACGTTGCAACAAGTCTCGCATCCATGCCATCATATCATGGCCGGCACGGTCCGTAAAGGCTATTTCGGCCTGTGTGACACCTGTCGGGAGACGGTCAGGCGCTTCGACAACCACTACGATTTCCTCTCCCCATTTAGGATGGGGGCGGCTCGTGACGTAAAAATCCCCCATGTCTATAAACAGAGGGCCTATTATATGTTCGACGGTCTCGGGATGGACTTTTAGTCCACCTGAGATTAATACATTGTCATACCGGCCGTGTATGAGAAACTCTCTTTTTGAAATAATGGTGGCTATGTCGTTGGTGACTATCTGCGGTGCCTCCGGCATGTCGACCACCAGGCATCCCAGGTCGTTGCAGTGCACTTTGATCTTGGGCAGCGTGTGGAACGGTGTGGGAATACTTATGTTGTGATACATGAGGCGTCGTAGCGCTATGTGTGACGATGTTTCTGTCATACCATAGGATTCCCATACGGATTTGCCGAGTTCGAGGGCCATGGAATGTTGTTCCTGTGTCAGTGGCGACCCTCCTATCAGCACATGTGTTATATTGGGCAGTTCTCTTTTTAGACTGAGGTCGTAAAGTCCCTTTATCTGCGACCCGACAATCGCTACCAGTGTGAGGTGCCGTCCGCAGCCCTTAAATGACGGAGTGGACGATGGAGGCTCGGCAGTCAGCCGGCATCCGGCCTCGAGTGCGCGCACTACCATCATTTTCCCGGCTATATGGCTGACCGGCAGGCATAAGTGCAGGCGTGATTTGGATGTTATGTTGAAATGAGTATTGCTGCGGCGTGCCGAAGCTCTCATGAAATTTTTGTCAAGACGTATCTCTTTGGGCCGGCCTGTGGAGCCGGAGGTGCAGACAGTGATGTAGTCTGACGGGTTATTCCATTCTGTCAGGAATTCTTTAAGTTGGGATGCAAAATCTTTAGAATCCATATACATATATTGTATGGCAATCTTATTCGCGCCAATCTAAGGTGTTAAATATATCGTTATCATACTGCCGCATGCCGGATATGTGGTACAGTCTGTCGCTTTCGAGCCGTAGCGGTGAGGGGAAGTTGTTTGTAAACAGCTGCCCCGTACCAAGACCTTGCGGCATAGAGGTGTCGAGTGTAGCCACCCATTGTGCGAGCGCTGACAGACCTATATTGCTTTCAAGAGCCGAAGTTACCCACCATCCGATACCTCTTGCCTCTGCCAGGTCTATCCATTCTTGCGCGCCTGAAAATCCGCCGCATAAGGCTGGTTTTAGCACAATGTATGACGGTTTTACATGTTCCAGCATTTCCTCTTTCTGTTCGATGGTGTTCAGCCCTATGAGCTCTTCATCAAGCGCTATGGGCACTTTTGAAACTTCTGTAAGGAAGTGTGTGAGCTCCCATTGCCCTGCCGCTATGGGCTGTTCGACTGAATGTACGCCGTATGTGCTTAGTGCGTGTAACGCCGGGAGAACATTGTCCATAGTGAAAGCCCCGTTGGCATCAACCCTTATTTCCAGTTCGGAAGCGCTGTATCGGCTTCTGATAGCAGCCAGCATTTTTAATTCATCGGCGAAACTGATAGCCCCTATTTTTAATTTGATGCATTTGAAACCATCGGTTATCTTTTGCTCCAGCCGCTGCATCATGCGGTCTATATCACCCATCCATACCAGTCCGTTGATGGTTATGCCTTTTTCACCTTGAATGAAAGGAGAGAGGAAATAGACACGCTTACCACCAGCTGAGAAATCCCTTATGGCCTGCTCTAGTCCGAACTGTATTGATGGAAATTGTATAAGGTCTGTGCCGCGCCCTATGGCTATGTTTGCCAGTGTTTCGACCAGTTTGTACTCATATCCCGGACCGGCTTCTCGGCTGAGACCGGGGAAGACAGCGGCTTCGCCTATGCCGAATACCGACGGGTCCCTCTCGTCCCAGATTTTTAGGAAGTAGGTGGATTTGGAATGAAGAATACCTCTCGAGGTTCCTGCTGGTTCTTTGAATTGCAGCTTATATGGAGCGAAAGCAAGTCTCATTATCCTGGGAATTTGGGAAATTGGGCGAAGTCTGGGTCTCGTTTTTCAAGAAATGCGTTTTTACCTTCCTGTGCTTCGGCCATGAGGTAATACATCAGGGTAGCGTCACCGGCGAATTCCATCATGCCGCGCTGTCCGTCAAGCTCGGCGTTAAGAGCGCGCTTGATCATGCGTATGGCCATTGGCGAACGCTTGAGTATGGTGCGCGCCCAGTCCATAGTTTCATCTTCCAGACGATCGAAAGGCACTACTTTGTTGACCATGCCCATCTCTTCGGCCTCTTTCGCGGTATATTGGCGGCAGAGAAACCATATTTCGCGAGCTTTTTTCTGTCCTACGCAACGAGCCAGGTAGGAGCTGCCGAATCCTGCATCGAAACTGCCTACTTTGGGACCTGTCTGTCCGAAGCGTGCGTTTTCCGATGCTATTGTCAGGTCGCAAACTACGTGCAGCACATGGCCGCCTCCGATGGCGTAACCGTTGACCATGGCTATCACGGGTTTGGGTATGGAGCGTATTGCTTTGTGCAGGTCGAGCACGTTTAGTCTGGGAGTGCCGCTGGCGTCTATGTATCCGCCGATACCCTTTACATTCTGGTCGCCGCCTGAGCAGAAAGCTTTGTCGCCGGCCCCTGTCAGTATGACAACGCCTATGTCGGCCCGTTCGCGGCATATGCCCATGGCATCGAGCATTTCGAAATTTGTCTGCGGTCGGAACGCGTTGTATACTTTTGGACGGTTTATGGTGATTTTAGCCACACCGTCGCAGTAGTCAAACAGAATGTCTTCGTAGTCCTTTATCTTAGTCCAGTTATTCATCTTCAGATAGATTATTATAGTATGTAATTATGATATTATTTAAAGTAGTCGGACAGTGTCCGTGCGCTAATGTCTGGGGGCACTGCTACTTCGAGCACTTTGGGACGCAGCGAGGGTTTGAAAAATAACGCGAGTCTCTCGGTAAGTGTCTTTGAAGAATCGGCATGCAGGTATTCCATACCGTAGGCTTCTGCCAGCAGGCCCAGGTTCATGACAGGTCTGACACTGAAATATTCTTCTCTTGAAGCCAGTGACGCCGTGCTGCCAATGAAGCGGAATATTTCTCCGCCGGCATTGTTGATGACTATAAAACGCATGTCCGGAGAAATAAATTGTGTGCCGAGTGCCCCTATGTCGTACGCGAAACTCATATCTCCGCTGATGAGGAGTGTGCCGTGGCCGTATTGCGATGCGGCGCCTATTGCCGTTGATGTCGAGCCGTCTATGCCGGATACACCTCTGTTGCAGTAGCAGGCGTGTATTCCGCGGCAGTTGAAGAGCTGGGCGTATCTTACAGCCGTACCGTTGGACAGTTGCAGATTGAAGCGTTGCGGTATGCGTGGTAGAATTATGGAGAATGCTTTCAGCGCGCTCCACGGGGCTTCTCGCAGTTTGTCGTTATGTCGGCCCAGGCCCCGTATGTCTGCTTCCTGCCATGTGTCTGCATAAGTGCCCGAGGGTTGCATGCGGCGCAGGGCATTGGCGAAATGTGGCAGGAATACATCCGGCGTGCACTCTATGCATCTTGTGAGTGACATGAATGGGTCCGCCAGGCGGTCTCTGCGCCATCCGATACTCCAGTGTTCTGCACCGGAGGCTTTGCGCAAAAACTGTTTTGCCATACGGCTGACTAATGCGCCTCCCAGCGATATTATGAGTTCTGGTGTATACTTTTCATTGTCAGTGTCTATGGCTAACAATGTGCGGTCGATGCAGTTTATAGTGCCGGGAGTGTGTATATTGGCGGTTGTCTCGCACCATATCGCTACATTGGGTATGTGTGAGAGTATGGCGAATGCCCTGTTTACGCGGTATCCCGGAGGATTGCCGCCGGCCACTATCAGCACTTTTCGTGTTGCCGCATATTCCGCCAGCTCTTTCATGAGAGAGGGGGGAAATACCGTGTGGCACCCGGTATCGGCAACGATGCGTTGTGGGCCGATATTGGTTCGTGGTTCCGACAGCGGATTGTCAAACTGAAGGTTGACATGTACAGGGCCGGGATGTCCGGTCACCGCTGTCAGGCATGCGTCATTGGCTATTCGGTTGGTATACCATTGCATGGCGGTGTTGCCAAAGTCAAATTCGGGAATGTCGTAACTTGCTTTGACGTAGTTGCGCAGAGCTTCAAACTGGCGTAGTGTCTGGCTGTCATCCTGGTCGATCCATTCTTCCGGACGGTCTGCCGAAAGTATTATGAGTGGTATTCCCTGATAATAAGCTTCTGCAGCTGCCGGGGCGTAATTCAGTAATGCCGTTCCGGAAGTGCAGCATAATACGGTGGGACGTCGGGATATTTGTGACATGCCGAGAGCTATGAATGCCGCGCTGCGCTCGTCAATAACGGTATGCAGCTTTATACCCGGTTCGTCATCCAGAGCCAGGATAAGCGGTGTATTCCGGCTCCCTGGTGAGACTACGGCATCGCTTACGCCATGGCCGGCCAGAACCTTTGCCAATATTTCGCAAGAAGTCTTACTGTTCATCTCGCGTCGCTATCTTTGCAGGATGGTAGCCCAGAAGGAATGCTTCGGTACTCATACGTTTCTTGCCCTGGAGCTGTAGTTCTGTGATTTCATAAGGTGCATCGGCGCACATTACGGCCATGCGCTTTCTTTCCAGTAGCAGTTCGCCGGGTCTGGCTCCGGCAGACAGCATATCGTCTGCACGCCTGCCTTTGAATATTTTCAGTTTCAGGGTATTTCCTGTTTCGTTGGCTATCGTTGTAAATGCGGCCGGATACGGGGCGAGACCGCGTACGTGGTTGCGCACATGTTCGCATGTCTTATGCCAGTCTATCTCGCAGTCTTCGGTGAAGATTTTGGGAGCTGGCACGAATTCCCCTTCTGGCTGCGGCACTGTCTGTACTTTTCCGTCGGAATCAATGATTGACTGTATGGTCTCGGATACCATTTCTGAGCCGAGGCGCATAAGGCGGTCATGTACTGAACCGGCGTCTTCGTCAGGACCTATTTCTATCTGTTTTTGCGCTATTATGTCTCCAGTGTCGATTTCGTGCTTTAGGAAAAAGGTGGTTACGCCTGTCACTTGCTCTCCATTCATGACGGCACGGTTTATTGGAGCCGCACCCCTGTATCGGGGCAGTAACGAGGCATGCAGGTTGAATGTGCCCAAACGAGGCATCTGCCATACGGCCTCCGGAAGCATTCTGAACGCGATTACTACAAATAGATCGGCGTTGATAAGTCTTAGCTCGTTCAGAAACGCTTTGTCTTTAAGATTGGCCGGCTGCAATACCGGTATGCCTTTCTCTACCGCGTATCGTTTTACATCGCTTTGCAGCAGCTTATGGCCGCGTCCGGCTATTTTGTCCGGCATAGTGACAACGGCTGCCACATTGCATCCGTTATCTACAAGAGCCGCCAGGCTTTCTACGGCGAATTCCGGTGTGCCTAGAAAAACTATTTTAAGATCCTCTTTCTTCATCAGTCATCTATGTAATGCCGCAGTACGCGGCGGTAAGAATTGAATATCTTGGATTTGGAGACAAATCCCACATATTTGTCACCGTCTACCACAGGCAGGTTCCAGGCATTTGTCTGGTCGAATTTTTTCATCACCTCGTCCATGGAGTCGTGTATGTCTATCCGCGCCGGAGGCATTGACATGAATTTGTGTACATGCATTGTGCGGTATAGGTCGGAACGGAACATTATGTTGCGTATATCGTCGAGCAATACCACTCCTTTTAGGTTGCCCTCGAGGTCTACCGCAGGAAAGATATTACGGTGCGAGGTCGCTATCACATCCACCATTTCTTTGAGACTCATGTCCGGATTGACCTGCTTGCAGTCAGTCTCTATCACATTGTCTACTTTGAGCAGTGTGAGCACTGCTTTATCTTTTTGATGGGTGAGCAGCTCACCGCGTTTGGCCAGTCGCATGGTGTATATGCTGTATGGCTCGAAGATGCGTATGGTGCCGTATGACAGGGTAGAGACTATCAGCAGTGGTAGAAACAAGTTATAGCCGCCAGTCATTTCGGCAGTGAGAAATATGGCCATGAGAGGCGCGTGCATTACGCCGCTCATAACGCCGGCCATCCCCATAAGGGCGAAATTTTTATTGGATATTTCGATGCCGAAGTCCAGATTGTTAAATACATAGGCGAATACGAATCCGGCCATGGCACCGACATAGAGTGAGGGGGCAAAGGTGCCTCCCACACCTCCAGCGCCATTGGTGGCAGAGGTGGCGAAGACCTTTGTAAGCACGATCATGCCTATATATATGGCTATAAACCACACATTATCACGGTCTACATAGAAGAACGAGCCGTCTACTATTGACGATGTGTCGCCATCAAGCAGATGGTTGATTGACGTATAGCCTTCGCCATACAGCGGAGGGAAGAGAAAGATGAGTGTGGCCAGTATAGCGCCGCCGGCACATATTTTGACAGTGCGGCTCTTCATGCTTCTGAACAGGCCTTCCATAAGCCCTATGACACGGGTGAAATAGAGTGATACGAAACCGCAGAATATGCCCAGAAGTATTACATACGGTATTTTGGCTGTGAAGAATTCCTCGCTTTGCGTGAAAAAGAATTCAGCCGAATAGCCTTCAGCCACATAAGCCACTGTGGCAGCCGTGATTGACGATATTAGCAGAGGCATGACCGTGGCACCGGTCAGGTCTATCATGAGCACTTCGAGGGTGAACAGCATACCGGCTATCGGGGCACGGAAGATACCGGCTATTCCTGCTGCCGCGCCGCAGCCCACCAACAGCATCAGTATACGCGGCGAAAGTCTGAACGCCTGCCCTATGTTGGAGCCTATGGCAGCCCCTGTATAGACTATCGGGCCTTCCGCGCCGACAGAACCGCCAAATCCTATAGTTATAGACGAGGCCACGATGGATGTATACATGTTGTGCGCTTTCAGGCGTGATTTGCGTTGAGATATGGCATACAGTACCCGTGTCACGCCGTGAGAGATATTATCTTTTACTATGTAGCGCACAAACAATGTCACAATAATTATGCCTATGACTGGGAGCGCCAGATAGGTCCAGTTGGCAGACGTGGTGCTGAGGTGGGAGGTGAGCAGGTCGGAGATGACATGTATGAGCCATTTCAGTATAAGCGCGGCGAATCCGCATACCAGGCCTACGATTAGTGCCAGTATTATAAGGAAGTTCTTTTCCTTTATATGTCTTTCGCGCCACATTACCAGCGATAACCACCAGTTGCTCAGAGGCCCGTTATGTTCTTTATATGCCATTTTTAGCTATGTTCTTACTGTTTGTGTGATGTTTAGGTTACTTGCCTCTGCCCTTGACCACCGTTTTGACGGTGTATATAAGAATCTTCAGGTCTACAATAAATGACATATTGGCCAGATAGACCAGGTCGTATTTAAGGCGTTTCACCATTTGTGCCACTTCTGAGGCATAGCCGTACTTCACCATTCCCCATGATGTTATACCGGGTCTCACCTGGTGTACCAGACTGTAGCAAGGAGCCTCTGCCATAATTTTATTGATAAAGTAGCGGCGTTCGGGACGGGGCCCTACCAGAGACATATCTCCTTTCAGCACGTTCCAGAACTGCGGAAGTTCGTCAAGACGGTATTTGCGCAACACACGCCCTAACGGAGTAATACGAGGATCGGTCTCGCTGGAAAGCCGGGGTCCGTGTGCCTCGGCATCGGGCCGCATAGACCGGAATTTATATATCATGAACGGTTGCTGGCGGTATCCTATTCGTTCTTGTCGGAAGATCACACTGCCTTGAGAGCTGCGGCGTATCATCACGGCTATCACGGCCATCGGTATCGCTAATATGGATAGCGCTAATGCCGAAACAACGATATCAAAGATGCGTTTGAAATTTTTGGTGAATTCACTGACGTTTGCAGTAGAGGCGTCTATATATGGTTCTTCATATATGCTCTGTAAGCGTATATTGCTGTTCAGTGCGGAGAGGGCGTCAGGCGAAATTTTAATGGGTAGTCCGAGTGGGAATAATTCGTAGATCAGACGTAATATGGCATCTTCGTCCATTCCTCCTGAGGCTATCAGTATCTCTTTTACCTGCTTTTGGCGGCATACCTCTGCCAACTGTGCTGTCTCATAATGGGGCAGCCCCATAATCTCGGTGTCGGTATCGTTGTCTAAAGTTATAAAGCCTAGCAGGTTGAGTCCGGTTCGTTTCTTATTGGCAATTATATTTGACGCCATTCTTTCGGCCCACTGCCTGTGTCCGGAGACTAGCACGTTGTAATCTTTTTTGCCGTTGCGGAACCTGCGCGCTGTCGAGCTTGTGATACACCATCGGCCCAGATATGTCACGCCGAGCAGTATGCTGAACAGGCATAGCAACATCATGTAATTGGTGGAACGCACCGATGTCTGCTGGTTGGTGAGCAAGGCGAAAAATATCAGGATTGTGTTAACTCCCGAGTTCAGCGCTGTAGCGAAAAATTCCTGTAGTCGTGATTTTTGGAACGGAAGATTGTAATATCCCGACACCGCGTAGACGCATAGCATCATAAGGGGGAGCAGGATTTGTTCTATGACGAGGGGAGTGGATGTGAGAAACGATTGCAAAGTGTTGAAGCCCACCGATTCGCTCTTCAGTGTGTAGAAGCGAACCATGTCGAAAGACAGCATGGCTATGTTGGCAGTTATTATGTCAACAGCTATGTATTTGGCTCTTTGCGCAGTTGTATCGTTCACTCCCGTATTATTCTGAATACCCCGTTGCCGGATATTTTGATTATAGAAGATGGTTTGTGCCTTGCCGTGTCATCACGCCGGTAATGCACCACATAGTCTGCTTTGCGTATGATTTCAGGATCTATTTCGCTGAATATGGCAGGAGTGGGCGAACCGCTGATATTTGCCGATGTTGACACTAATGGATGCCGCAGTCTGCGGCATAGTTCTCTGGAGAATTTCTCTCGCGTCATGCGTATTCCGACCGAACCGTCGTCTGCAAGCATATTTGGTGCCAGTCCGTTTCCTTTGTCAAATATTATTGTCAGCGGACGGTCTGCCTCTCTCATGAGTGTAAAAGCTATCTCCGGGGCATCGTCGGTGTAGCGTTCGGCCTGGGCTTCGTCGCACACAAGGGCCAGCATCGACTTGCTTTCGGCACGTTGTTTCAGTTCGTAGATACGTGCCACAGCCTTGCTGTCTGTCGCATCGCAACCCAGCCCCCATACAGTATCTGTAGGATAGAGGATGACACCGCCCCTGCGAAGCACGTCGAGAGCGTTACGCAGGTCATCGGCATAGTCTATTCTTTCATCGGTCATATGCAAAGTTAATAAACTTTATTATTCGGGCCAAAAAGTCAAGTTATAAATCTTCACATTCTTTGATCCACAGGGTTGACGATGCGTCAGACGGCATACGCCAGTCTCCGCGCGGAGAAAGGCTTATGCTGCCCACTTTGGGACCGTCAGGCATACATGAACGCTTAAACTGCTGGTTAAATAAACGGCGACAAAATGTTTTTAACCAGTGTTTTATTGTGTCGTTATCGTATACTCCGGCAAATGCGTTGCATGCCAGCATATATATCTTGCGTGGATGGAAGCCGTGGCGGATCATGTTGTATATGAAAAAATCATGCAGTCTGTACGGCCCTACCAGGTCTTCCGTCTTTTGTCTGATTTCTCCCTGGGAGGAAGCCGGTATTAGTTCTGGGCTTATGGGTGTGTCTATAACGTCGCAGAGGGCGTCATGCAGAGCCGGGTCTTCCGTATTGTCGGCAAACCATTGCACGAGGTGCTTTACAAGCGTCTTGGGTACGGAGGCGTTAACGCCGTACATGGACATTTGGTCGCCGTTGTAGGTACACCATCCAAGCGCCAGTTCCGACAGGTCACCTGTGCCGAGAACCATGCCGCCCGTTTTGTTTGCCAGGTCCATCAGTATCTGCGTGCGTTCTCGTGCCTGGGAATTTTCATACGTTATGTCACGCACGTTTTCGTCATGTCCGATATCTTCAAAATGCTGTCTTACCGCTTTTGCAATGTTAATCTCTTTAAGGGAGGCTCCAAGCTGCTTGATCAGGGTAATGGCATTGTTGTATGTGCGGTCTGTAGTGCCAAAGCCCGGCATAGTGACGCCTAACACACCTTGAGTGTCTATATTAAGCTGTCTGAATGCTTTGACAGCTATCAGCAGGGCAAGCGTGGAGTCAAGACCGCCGGACACACCGACTACCAGGCTTTTGCAATTGGTGGCGTGCAGGCGGCGCATAAGTCCCGCGGTCTGTATATTTATTATTTCGTCACAGCGTTCGTTACGGTTGGCGGCCGATGCCGGCACAAACGGATCTGGATCTACCGGACGCATGAGTTTCTGCCCCGGTATGTTATCGGCGATACCGCATTCTATTATGCGGAAAGGGGAGTGGTGTGCCAGCCGGGCTGAATCTGTAAACGAGCCGTTACGGCGTCTGTCATGCTCAAGCAATTGCAAGTCGATATCGGCAACCTCTATCTGTGGTTCTGTCATGAAGCGTGCCGACTGGCGGAGTATGGTGCCGTTTTCTGCTATGATGGTTTTGCCGCCGTACACAACGTCGGTGGTTGACTCTCCGAATCCTGCCGATGCATAAATATAGGCCGAGTGCAGGCGTCCGCTCTGGTTCCGGATTAATTCTGACAGATAATCATGTTTGCCGGTCAATTCGTTGGACGCAGACAGATTGGCGATTATTTGTGCTCCCCCCATGGCGGCCATGGTGCTGGGTGGGAGAGGCGTCCACAGGTCTTCACATATTTCGATTCCGACTGTGGCATTGCCTATTTTGAATAACAGATCTGTGCCGAACGGTACAGATTGTCCTGCCAGAACGGTATAGGTGCCCGGAGGAACGGAGGATGCTGGAGCAAACCATCTTTTTTCATAAAATTCTCCGTAGTTTGGCAGAAATGTTTTAGGAACTACTCCCAAGATGCGTCCTCTGGATATTGCCACGGCACAGTTGTAAAGCGCGCCGGCATGCCTTACTGGCATGCCCAGTATGAGCGCGGTGTCGCAGTCACAACAGGATGCTATGTCGCGCAGGGCCTCTTCGGCGGCATCAAGCAGTGTCTCCTGCATGAACAGGTCGGCACAGGTGTATCCCGTCAGGCACAATTCGGGCAGTACAAGCAGGCCGGCACCTTGCTCGCATGCTTCTTCTAATGCCCGTAATATGGCAGACGCGTTATAGCCGGTGTCGGCGACATTTACCGAGGGGACGGCCGAGGCCACCCTGATATATCCGTAGTCTTTCATCCTTTTTTAGCTTATCGACAAGTTAGTTCTGATTGTGGGGGTGCCCTGTCCTATGGCCAGTTTGTCTATGGTCATTGGTATATTAACCGGATAATGAGTGAGATTATATTGACGGGCAACCATGGCCATCAATCTTTTTTACAAAATTAACAAAACATTTTCATACGTACTACGTTTTATAAGAAATTTACAATCCCAATCATTTCAATATCCAACTCAGAAGCATGATTAAGAAGATTTTCAGGCTCGTGGCCGGAAGCATGGCAGCCTTATTACTTTTATCCGCGTCTGTGCCGTCAGTTTCCGCGCAGGCACGCGGCGCCATGACGCTTGGTCTTTTGGGTGGTTACGCAACGGAAAACAACGGTGGCTACACCAATCTCTTTTTCCTATACTCCTTTGCTCCCCATGTGCGTATCGCTCCTGAACTGGGCTGTGTGTTTCGCAATGACGGGAAATCTGCTTTTATCATGAGTGCGGATATGCATTTCCCATTTTCTATAGCGAGGGGAGTTCAGGTATATCCTCTTGCAGGTCTGACATTTAATAATTGGAGCTATTCTGGCGGCAGCTCGGCTCGCCTTGGCGGTGATGTCGGTGCCGGATTTGATATTAATATGACCCAGCAGATAAAACTTACCGTGCAGGGAAAGTATTCGCTGATGAAAGATTATAGCGGCGGATTCATAGGCATGGGCATAGGTTATAATTTTTGACAATATACAAATGCCGGGACAATATTCTCCACTTGTCTCTGTGATGGTGCCGGCATATAATGCCGGCACCACTATATCACGCTGTCTTAACTCTGTGGTAGGACAGACTTATCGTCCGCTCCAAGTTATTGTGGTAGATGACGGGAGCTGTGACAATACAGCATCCGAGGTCGATAGAATAATCCATAACAATACTGATCCGGATCTGGAGATGACGTTTGTAAGACATGTCTGCAATACCGGGTGTGGGGCTTCGCGCCGTGATGCTGTCATGGAAGCCAAGGGAGACTATATTATCGCGGTAGACGCAGACGATTATATTGATTCTTGCATGATTTCACGCATGGTGGAAGAGACGTCTTGCGGTAATGTTGATATTGTATGTGCAGAGATGACCGAAGAAAGATGTGGCAGGCCGCGCAAGTTGCGTTATGATGCCAGTGAGACTTTCCGTCTGAATGATTTGCGTCTGGACACACTCCGTTTTACTCTATCAAAGCTGATACGTACTGATTTATTGAGAGCTCATATGGTATTCACTCCAGGTATAGACTGTTGGGAGGACATGGAGCAGGTCAGTGTCTTATTGGCTTGCGAGCCGGTAATTAGAATTATAAGGGAGTCTTATTATCATTATGTGATTGATCCTGACGCAGGTTCGCTGACACATTCCGGGACTGAACGCATACTCAACCAGCATTTGGATGTGGCCAGGCGTCTGCAGGGGTATTTTGACAAGGCTGGAATATCTGAGAAATACGCTCCGTTTCTGGAGTATGTGAAATTTATAGCCAAGGTAAAATTCCTTAGATCGTCTCAGGCACTACGCCATCCGTTGAAAAGGCTCCGTTTGTGGAGAGACACTTTTCCTGAAGTCAACAGCCATATAATGCGATTCAGGCATGTCGGCATAATTTACAGGCTTGCCTTTGCCTTTGCATACCGAGTATCATTATTGTTGCCAGGTAAAAATAGACAGACAGACAATCATTAAGAAAGTCTGCCTGTCAACCAAATATCCATATAATCTCTACGGGGCCTGCGCCGGGACTTCACGAGTCATGCTTATGAAAGAAGCACCGCAGGCCCTTATATCTTGAGGTATATGTGTGAGACAAATGTCCCACACATATTTTGAGAGGTAAAAAGTGTTATTTAATTTATAATTTTATATGTAATTTATTGTTATCGCTGGTAATCTTTAAGCATTCCCTGCAGACGCTGGCGTGCAAAGAATATACGGCTTTTTACAGTGCCAAGCGGAAGTTGCATCTTTTCTGCTATTTCCTGATACTTATAGCCGGCCACATGCATGCTGAATGGAATGCGGTAATCATCTGAGAATGAATTAATCGCTTCGCTTATCTCCTTAATAGCAAATGAACCGTCTGGGGTATCAATGCCGCTGTCCTGGCTTACATTGAGGTGATACAGCTCTTTTGTCTGGTCTATGACCGTAGCTTTGCGCACTGTCTGTCGATAGTTGTTTATGAAGATATTGCGCATTATTGTGAAAATCCAGCCTTTGAAATTGACATTGTCTACATACTTGTCTTCGTTGTCAAGGGCTTTGAGCGTGGTGTCCTGAAGCAGATCCTGCGCTTCTTCACGATTGGTGGTAAGCTGGTAGGCAAAACTCAACAAGTTTCCCTGGAGGCCTAACAAACGTTTCTTGAAATTTTCTTTTGCACTCATCTTAGTAGGGATTATAGATTATTGGATTTTGGATTACATATAGCAAACGCTGGGATGGTGTTTATTGTTCGCCGAGATGTGGTTTTTATATAAATTATTTTCAATAATTAGAAAAAATGGCGCGGAGCATCTTTTTCTATATTAGATGCTCCGCGCCAGATAATATTGCTTTATAATTAGTTACGATTGTGTCAGCGTTCTGGTAGCGAGTTGTCGATTTCATCGGTAAGGGCCAGGTTTAGTACCTCGGCAATCGTATTGACATAGTGGAATTGCATGCCTTCGAGATATGATTCTTTAATTTCTTCAATATCCTTACGGTTCTTTTCACATAATATCACAGTATTGATGCCAGCACGTTTGGCAGCCAGTATTTTTTCTTTTATTCCGCCTACAGGGAGCACCTTGCCGCGCAAAGTGATTTCTCCTGTCATTGCCAGTCTGGGGCGTACGCGGCGGCGTGTATATGCAGAAGCCAGGGCGGTGGCCATGGTTATACCTGCAGAAGGTCCGTCTTTGGGTATGGCACCTTCAGGAACATGCAGATGTATATCATATTTGCCGAATACATCTTCAGGTATTCCGACCTGCGGAGCGTGCGCTTTCAGATATTGCAATGCCAGCATTGCGGATTCTTTCATGACATCGCCCAGATTGCCTGTCAGTGTCAGTTTTTCGCCTTTTCCTTTTGACAAAGATGTTTCGACAAACAGTATTTCACCCCCGACGGCCGTCCAGGCCAGTCCGGTGACCACGCCTGCAAAACTATTGTCTTCATACATATCGGGATCTACATCTTCTCTGCCGAGATACGATCGTGCGTCACTGATGCTTATATCGTGTCCGGGGTCGTCATCTTTAGCTATCCTGACAGCGATTTTGCGTATGATTTTAGATAGTTTCTTTTCCAGAGTGCGTACTCCGCTTTCTCTGGTATAACGGTCTATTATGTATTGCAATGTTTCGTCCGGGAATGCTACACGGTCAGTGTCCAGTCCGTGTTCTTGAAGAATTTTTGGTACGAGGTGGCAACGTGCAATGGCAATCTTTTCGTCACTGACATACCCCGGGATTTCAATAATTTCCATTCGGTCTCGCAGCGGCCTGGATACGGTTTCGAGATTGTTGGCCGTGGCTATGAACATAACCTTTGACAGATCATAGTCGATGTCTAGGTAATTGTCATGGAATTTTTTGTTCTGCTCAGGATCAAGCACCTCTAGCAAAGCCGTTGATGGATCGCCTTTCATGTCCCGGCCTATTTTGTCTATTTCGTCGAGTACGAACACAGGATTGCTTGTGCCCACTTTCTGTAACGCTGCGATTATACGGCCAGGCATGGCTCCTACATACGTTTTGCGGTGTCCGCGTATTTCGGCCTCGTCGTGCACTCCTCCGAGGGCTACGCGGGCATACTGGCGTCCAAGGGCGTCGGCTATGGATTTGCCAAGCGATGTTTTGCCTACTCCGGGAGGCCCGTATAGGCACAGTATCGGTGCTCGCATGTCTCCGCGAAGCTTCATGACGGCTACTTGCTCCAATATGCGTTCTTTGACCTTTTCAAGTCCGTAGTGGTCTGCATCAAGGCTTGCCTGTACGTTGTCAATGGAAAAGTCATCTTCAGAATATACGTTCCAGGGTAGATTGAGCATAGTTTCGAGATACCCGTACTGTATGCCGTATTCCGGGCTGGAGGCGTTGAATCGTTCCAGCTTGCGCATTTCTTTATCGAAATGCGCGCGAACCTCTTTATTCCAGTTCTTTTTTGCGGCACGTTTTTCAAGCTCGTCCATCTCTTCGTCTTCAATGCTGCCGGAACCGAGTTCGTCCTGCATTACATTGATTTGTGACCTTAAGAAATGTTCTCGCTGCTGCTGTGATAGCTTTTGTGACGTTTTTTTAGCCACTTCGGCTTTTATCTCCATCAGCTGTAGTGCGGTCGAAAGATATTGTGCGAGTTTTTCGGCACGCTGTTTTATGTCGGAGGTATCAAGCAGAGACTGTTTTTCCGCAAGATCAAGAGGGGAATTGACCGAAATAAAATGCATTTTGCTCAAAGGATGGTCCAGGTCCTCGAACGCGTGGCGCACTGGCACGGCCTCATCATCGCCTATGAGGTTGAGTATCTTGTGGTATGTGGAAAAAATACTTTCGATAAGCACTGCCATTTCGCGGTCATCATCTTCGGGAAAAGTTTCCGTTGTCATAGACACCTTGGCGGTAAGGTATGGTTTGCGTCCCTCGATGGAGTCTATATGCAGCGTGTTTCTGGTCTGCAGCAGGGCGCTTGTGCCTCCGTCGGGAAGTTCGACTATCTTCATGACGTGGGCCAGTGTGCCGGTTTCGTATAGCTGCTTGATGCCGATTCGTTTGGCTTGCTGATTTTTGATTGTTACCACAGCTATGCTCGTGCTGTTTTTTTCGGCATCTCGAGCTAGGCTTATGTCTTCTTTTGATTCGAGAGTTATGGGTATGGTCATGCCCGGATACACCACGATGTCGCGCAGTGTGAGCAGCGGCAGTGTCATGTCTGCCGGTATTGTGTGTGAATTGTTCAGATTCTCTTTTGCTTTTTTCAGTCGTTGGAAGGCCTCTTCCAGTAATTTCTGGTCTTCCTCTGTGAGATCGGCGGGAAGTTCGGGATTATTGTTATTCTTATTATGTCGGTCGGACTTCATACTTCACTTTGGTTTTTGGGAAGTGCAAAATTACAAAAAATAAGTGGGGTGGTGAAATTATCCACTCAAAAGTTGTAACTTTGCATATACAACGGTATTTGTATATGGCGATGAAAGAAAGGTTATTCAGGTTCAAACAGTTTTCTGTGCGCCACGAACTAAGTGCGATGAAAGTAGGGATGGACGGTGTGCTTTTAGGCACATGGGCTGCTGTAGACGGCGCGCGCCGCATACTTGACGCTGGATGTGGGTGCGGTCTTATAGCTTTGATGTGCGCTCAGCGAAATGCCGGTGCCCGTATAGATGCCATAGATGTGCATGCGCTGTCGGTGGAGGAGGCATCTTTCAATTTTGCAGCATCACCGTGGAGTGGCCGACTGGATGCGTCGGTATGTGATTTTATGAAATGGCGAAAAACCGGCTATGACGTGATAATTTCAAATCCTCCTTTCTTTAAGTCTGGACTTGAAGTGCCGGTCACAGACCGTGAGACGGCCCGGCATGCGGCTGCGCTGTCACCAGAAGCATTACTGCGGCATGGTGCCGGATTGTTGTCAGAAAAAGGCCGCATATCTTTGGTGGCCACGCCGGAGTGGGAAGCAGACTTAGCATCCGTGTGTGTGTCGTATGGACTGGCTGTTACGCGTCTGTGCCGCGTGCGTGGGTCTGAATCAGGATATGTGAAACGCGTCTTGATGGAATTTTCGCCGGCAGCATGTGGCAGATATAGTGAGACAGAATTGTCAGTCGAGTCTGCCCCCGGCATATATACGGAAGCTTATAAGACGTTGACTGAGGAGTTTTATCTTAATTTCTAAACCACCTGCAATAACTAAGGTCCACAATGTATTAAAAAAACTTAATAATGTTTTATTGCAGTATCAAAGGACAAAATTAATTGTTATATTTACGCCATTAAACCTTTAAGTGATATTTTGGTCTAATAAATAACTAAAATTTATGGCTATGAAGAGGTATTTATTACTGCTTGCGGCAGGTCTTCTGGGTGGCGGCATCGCTGTCCAAGCCCAGGATTTTGAAGATATATATTACAATCCTAAGAAAGATAAGACGGCCAAGGCTGAGAAAACAAAGCCTTCGTTGCCCAACGGGTATATTATAGCGGATACTGGCGCCGGTAGCAACTATATGGAGGAACGGGACGTGGATGAGTATAACCGTTTCGGAACATATTACAACTTCCCCATAGACACGATAGGATCGGGTATTGCTAATTCTGAAGATTTCAGATATACACAACAGATACAGAAGTATTATAATCCCACTATAGTGGTAGATAATTCAGATGTGCTAGCCGATGTCCTGAATGACAGCTACGGTAATGTAAATATTATTTATGCCAACGGCTATCCGTCGTTTGACACATGGTCTTACTCTCCCTGGTATGGAGGATACTTTTCACCCTGGTATGGTTTAGGCCCCAGATGGAGCATAGGTTGGAATACCGGGTGGTATGATCCGTGGTATGGATGGTACGATCCATGGTACGGTCCTGGCTGGGGATGGGGCTGGACATGGGCTCCCGGGCACCACCATTATCCCGGTTGGGGCGGATGGTATCCGTCTCACGGAGGTAACACGTCTCACCGGCCAAGCCATCGTCCCACGGTAGGGGTTAATCCTGGCTGGTCTGCCACGTCACGTCCCGGTATCGCCAACGGGCAGCACCGTCCGTCTACGTCGCGTCCGTCAACAAACGGCATCCAGGGCAATCATCGTGTTCCTGTGACAACCACGCGGCCGCAGACCACTACACGTCCAACGGGTGGAGAAAACGGTTATCTGCCGGGCGGACATAGAGGATCATCTGTCAGACCTGGAACTTCTGTAAGGCCGGGAACCACTATGCGTCCCAACAATACTACAACCCGTCCGTCATCGGGTAATAATTCTTATACACGACCCTCAAATAGCACCACGCGTCCTTCCAATAACGGATATAACAGCGGCAGCCATCGCAATAGTTCGGGTAGTACATATCGTCCCGGAAATAGCAGCCGTGGTTCGGGCAGTAGCGGCACTATGAGGAGTAGCGGAGGAGGACTTCGTGGCGGAGGCAGTTCGAGAGGAGGCGGCCACCGTCGTTAACAATAAGATGGTTATCCCGGATTTCCGGGATAACTGTTATATTTTTGGCAAGCTAATCATGAAAAAGAACAGTATATGAGAAAAAGACTACTTATTATAGCGTCAGTCTTAGGGCTGGCCTTTACAGCAGGGGCGCAAAGCGCCCTAGAGGCCTATCAGTTATCGCAGCCCGGTTTGTATGGCACGGCCCGGTTTATGGGTATGGGAGGAGCTTTCGGCGCTCTTGGCGGTGATATGACAACGCTTTCGTTCAATCCTGCCGGTATAGGGGTATATCGCAGTTCGGAGATAGGTGCCACGGTCAATCTTGAGTTCCAGAATTCCTCTATGGATTTCGCTTCACAGTCGGTGGGTAAGAACAATACAAAATTTATGATGAACAATGCCGGTTATATAGGTGCCGCGCGACTGAACAATGCGGTTATGCCTAATTTCAACTGGGGATTCACATATAACCGCCGTGCGTCGTTTAATCGCAAATATTCTGGCTATGCTTCGTCTATACCCAATTCGATGAGTAATTATATAGCCGGTGTGGCCAATAACAATAATCTGACGGTGGCAGATGTGACTACTACCGATAAATTTGATCCTTATTTCCCTAATGGCGGAGGTTATGCGGCTCCTTGGGTAACGATACTTGGCTATGACTCGTATCTGATTTCCCCCACAGGGCAGGACCAGGATACCAGGTGGCACGGATTGTATGGGGACGGAACAACCGGCTCTGCCGCTATTAATGTGATAGAGGAGGGCGGTATTGATGAGTATAATATAGCTTTTGGTGGTAATTTCGGAAATATAGTGTACTGGGGTATGGACTTCGGTATAACGGATCTGAATTTCACACGCCGTTCGCTGTATGCAGAAAAGTTGTCTAACGCATATGTGAGAGAAGGAGGCAGCATTGTCCGTTCTGATGCCGATTGGGATATGTACTCATATTATAATGTCGGTGGTACGGGATTCAATTATAAATTAGGACTTATTTTCAAACCTATCCAGGAGCTGCGCCTCGGTTTCGCGTTCCACACACCCACATGGTATTCGCTGACGGAATATTTTTATGCCGATACTAATTATAAATATCCCCAGGCAGAGAGTATAAGACCGGGTTCGGCCGTCACTGCCGGCGGATATGACGGTATGAATGATTTCAACATGCGTACACCGTGGCGTTTCATTGCTAGCGCGGCAGGAGTTATAGATGAAAAAATGATAGTAAGCATGGATGTGGACTGGATGGGAATGCAGTATATGCATTTGTCATCGCCGGGTTACAACAGCAGCATATGGGGAGATAGCGATCTTAACGAGGCCAATGATCCTTATTATTACGCCAATAAGGATATTAAAGACTATTATAAGACCTCGATCACTTTCAGAGCCGGTGTGGAATACAGGCTGTCACGCAATTTTAGTCTGCGTGCCGGATATGCCCATGTCTCAGAGCCTGTGAAGAGCGCGGCTAAGAATAACGAGACAACCATATATACTTCTGCTAATAATATGGATCCCTCATATTCGTTTGACAATACACAGGAATATGTTACAGTAGGTCTGGGCTACCATTATAAGCATTTCTATCTGGACGCGGCGTATGTATATTCGCATAAGTCATCCGACTGGCACGCATTTACGCCGGATCCTGCTGCTCCGGCGAATTCAGGATTGCAGGGCAAACTGACAGATAACCGTAGCCAAGCGGTTGTATCACTCGGTTTCCGTTTTTAAGAAAGGATTAATATACCGTCTGGACCGGTAAAGGAAACACCGCGACAACTTCGGAAGGTTGTCGCGGTGTTTCTTGTATGTTTACTGAATTTTTGTAGACACGAAAAGTCTCGGGCGTGCGTTTGCCGTGGCTGCTATTATGAAGCGTGGGCCGCCTTCGCGTATGTGTAGTCGTTTTGCTATAGTGCCCGGTGGGTCGGGGAAATTCCTGCTTATTATATTCCATGATTCATCTTTATGCCGGATGGTATTTTTTTTATTATATGATATAATGTCGTCTATTCTGAATATTCTGCCTGGGAAATCCGGAAGTAGTACTGATGAGGTATAGAGGTTGGTGTTGGAGTCTAATTTGCGCAGGGAGGGGAATTTTTCTGTGAGTGACAGACGGGATATGATTTTCATGACGGAGCTGTCAGGCTCATAAAGCAACATACCTGGTTCAGGATCATTGTCAGCCAATATTTCTGGCATGCTGTTTTTACCGGCAGCGAATGAAACACCTTGCCTTTCGCCTGTCGTTGTGATGTTTATAGTATGTATGGCCGGTTCTGTTTTAACTTTGTCGAAACGTGATAAAGTTACGATTTCTTTGCATTCGTTGCGCATGCTCAGTATCCAGATGTCTGTGAGTGCCGGTATGGCTGATAATACATAACTTATGTCCAGCATGGGTGAGGCTTTGATCATAAGAGCTTTGGCATGCTGTCGTATCAATTGCATAGACGCAAGAATGTCTGGTGTGCATTGTTCAAATCCGAAAGTTCGCTTATTGTATTCTCCACGACGTGCCGGATCTGCGAAAATTAAGTCGAATTGCACAGATGATGGCAGTGATGACAGATATTTTATAGAGTCGGTGTTAACTACTTCTAAATTGTCTATGCCGGTTACAGAGGCATTATGGCGTACTGCTGTTGCATATTTTGTTTGAATTTCGCATGCGGTAACGCATATGCCGGCTTTGGCCATCGACATGCTGTCGATGCCAAGTCCGCATGTCATATCGAGTATATTGTCGCAGCCGGGGACTAACTCTGTGTGCAGGGCGGCAAGTACCTGGCTTGTGCATTGTTCGGCAGCCAGTACAGACGGGAATATGAATTCGGGGCATGCTACTGCGTCTGGAAGCTTGTTGCGAGCTTTACGACGGCATTCTATCTGTGTTATGGCCAGATCGAGATCGACACCCTCCAATCGTCTGCCGGCATATTTAAGACGCAGTCTGTCGGGATCAGACAATCGGTTGTCGGCAATAAACCGCAGTGTCTGAGGTGTTAGCGTGATTGTCTCCATATAAGAGAACAAATTTACGAAATTTAATTGTGATTAACAATTGTGGCGTCCTGAAAAATATTGACGGGTCAGAGGGTTTGAGATTATGAATGA
>CAJTQU010000007.1 GCA_910578665.1 uncultured Muribaculaceae bacterium | reverse complement strand
CATTCATTCATAATCTCAAACCCTCTGACCCGTCAATATTTTTCAGGACGCCACAGTGTTTATAATTTGTAAAAGTGTGTCCGGCACACCGGTATTATTAGTTAGTGTTATGATGTTTCGACTTAACCAAGGGCCGTTTATGTGTTTTGTATAAATCTGCTCAATCTTAAGCCGGGTTAAATTCAAACACGATAAATGAGATTCTATGGAAAACACAAGTCATGCACGAGAGAGAGGAGCCTCTTTAGGCGGCCTCGCACCAGGTTATTACTGGTTCTTTATAACATTCATGGTTTTGCTGAGTTCGTTTGGCTCATTTGTCAACGACATGTATATTCCGGCATTGCCGGAGATGACCCGCTTTTTCGATTGTTCTGCATCTACCGTGCAGCTCGGCTTGTCTTTTGGTATGGTGGGCCTTGGTCTGGGCCAGGTGGTTATGGGGCCTGTGAGTGACAAATACGGTCGCAAACCTGTATTGGTCTGGTCGCTTGTGCTGTTTACTGTGGCAGGAGTGGCCAGCGTGTTTGCGTCAGGAATAAGCTTCTTTTTGGTGTGCAGGCTGTTTCAGGGCCTAGGAGCGTCAGGCGGATATTTCCTGGCGCGCGCTATACCTGCCGATGTCACTGGCGGAAGGGCGCTTGCGCGCATGATGGCCGTGATTGGGGCTATAAACGGTATAGCGCCGGCCTCGGCACCCGTGCTTGGCGGCGTGTTTACTCATTTTATGGGTTGGCGCAGCGTCTTTATATTCCTGGCGTTGTTCGCACTTTTGATTATATTCCTGTCATCGAGATTTAAAGAGACACTGCCTGTGTCTCGCAGGGTGTCCGGCAGCCTGGGCAGCGCGTTTGCCGGTTATATGCCGTTGCTGCTCCAGGGACGGTTTATGGCCCATGTCATGCTTAAGGGGGCTGCATTGGGGCTGCTGTTTGCCTATATTTCGTCCGCGCCGTTTATAATACAGACACATTACGGGTATAATGACGTGGTATTCGGCCTGTTTATGGGGCTTAACGCGGTGTTTGTCGCCCTGGGTTCGGCCGTGGCACTCAGATTCAGGGTGCTTAAAAAGGCGGCCGTGACGGGTGCGCGCGTACTTGTGTTCGTGATTGCCGCCCAGTGTCTTGCATTGTGTGTCTGGGATCGTTTTCTGATTTATGAATTGTTGTGCTGGCCCATGTTGTTCTGTCTCGGCATGATATTTACTACCAGCAACACGCTGGCTATGAACGAGGGCCGTGATGATGCCGGACGGGCCTCGGCCGTGCTAGGGCTGCTCGGCTATGTTTTTGGCGCAGTGGTAAGTCCGCTTGTAGGTGCAGGCGACATGCTCCGGTCTACGGCGGCGGTATTTGCCGCCATGGCTTTGCTCACATTATTGTTCGCGTTTATATCAAACCGTATACCGGCTGACTTAGAAACCGGCGGTAGCGGCAAACCTGCTTCGGACACCGCCGATGTGCAGCAGAAATGCTGAAATATCGTGCAGGCTGAACGGTTCGCCGGCACGGCGTAGTATGTAGCTGTAAGTCTCCGGATGGGCTGACCTGAATTCCGGAGTGGTGTAGACCACTAGAGGCACCTCGAATACATTACGTTGTATATGCGGAGTGACAGGTTCGAGCGTGCGACCGTATTGGTTTCGGTAGTCATGTATCTCTTCCCCGTGGTCTGAGTGGAAGATTAGTACGGCGTCACGGCCTTGAAGGGCGTCAATGATGGCTGACAGAGCCGCGTCAGTCGTGAGTACCGCGTTGTCGTATACTGCCACATCTTTTTTCTGGTTGTTGTCTAAATCCTTGCGGTAGTCGTAATCTTTTATGGTGAAAGGTGTCGGGCATCCCCCTCCCAGACGGGCATCAGCCGGCATATGCTGCCCCATCAGGTGGAATATAGACAGAGAGCGTGGTGAAAGAGGTGCGTGTTTCAGTTCGCGGCGTATGAACGGCAGGTCGTAATAGGCCAGTGTCAGGTTACGGTAGTCAAAGCATGCGTGTGTGATTATATCTGAATTGAAGTACCAGAGGAAGCTGGAGTCCCATTTGGCATCGGCCTGCAGGCTGGTGGCCTGGTTGTCGTGGTATGTCACGTGGTATCCGGCGTGGCGGAATATGGCCGGTGTGAGCGGCTGCCGGTGCCATGGCAGGGTGTCGTTATCGGTATGTGGCGATAGTATTATGTCCATCACTTCCTCGGTAGCGGAAGACGGGGTTGTCGCGTTTGTAAATATGACCAGGTTGCCATCGCGGTATTCACGGCTCAGCCTGGGTGTTGTTGGCAGTGGGTAGCCGTATAGCGGCGTGTGGTGTTTGTTGAGTGATTCGCCTACCACGTATATAATGGCCGGTGATGGTGTGCCGGGCGACGTCAGTGTGCCGTCGGCGTGCAGACAGGCTTGTTCAAGCTCGCCCATGTGTCTGCGGTTGCTGCCCACTGATCTTGTCGCGAATATTATCTGGCTTATTGTGGGGAGGGATATTATGCCGTAGAGATATGTGGTGAAAAGACCAGCGTATAATATTGCTGACGAGCAGGCGAATACGGCTATCAGTGTTATTGCGGCACACCTGTGGCTGTGCCGTTGCTGTATGCGGCGGTTTATACGGAACCATAAAGGTTTGATTGTAAAGTAAGCCGCTATCGGTATGAGGCTTATGGCTGCCGCTGCCATGGTTGTGCCGGTAAACAGATACCTTGAGAAGAAATCGGATACTTCGGACGGATTGGTCTGCATCATGAAGAATATGACGCGTGAGGAGAATCGTGTGCCGAAGTGCATGAATATGAAAAATTCCTGCAAACACAGCCACCACAGTATCACCGTGATTGCAATACGTGCCATTTTGCGTCCTGACAGCCAGACCAGCAGGCATGCCGGTGCGAACGATGCGGCCATACCGGTGGCCAGTCTGGCTGATGCGAAATGGAATATGCCGTTGTCGGCGAGCTTGAGGCAGCAGGGCATTGCCAGCAGCAGTATGTAGAGGCATAACAGCGGAAGCCTGTCTGCGAGTGTGCGGACAGCTGTACGTAGTATGCGGAATGGTTTGTGCGGCATGTGTAGAGAAAGATATAAAAATAAACGGCGCCACACTCTATGACGAGGCGGCGCCGCAAGTTATACAGTTATCGAAAAGTATCGTATGTAGTGTCAGCGACGCGGACCGCGGTCACCACGGCCTTCTCCGCCTTCGCGACGCGGACCACGCGGACGGTCTCCGTCACGGCGCGGCATGCGTCCTTCGCCATCGTGGCGGTGGGGACGTTCTCCGCGAGGGCGGCGTTCTGGTTCGGTCCAGCCTTCCGGCTTTTCCTGCAATGCGCGCATTGACAGACGGTATTTGCCGGTCTTGGGATCGATCTCCAGTAGTTTTACAGTAACTTCGTCACCCTCTTTAATGCCGCTGGCCTCCATGTCGGCCAGACGTTCCCATGATATTTCAGATATATGCAGCAGGCCGTCCTTGCCGGGCATAAATTCTACGAACGCACCGAAGTCGAGTATTGAGCGAACTTTGCCTTTGTATGTCTCGCCTACTTCGGGCATTGCCACTATTGCCTTGATACGGGCATATGCGGCATCGAGGCTTTCCTTGTTGGCAGAGGCTATCTCTACTTTGCCGATGCCGAGTTCGAGGTCTTCATCAATAGATATTGACGCGCCGGTTTCTTCCTGTATGCCCTGGATAACCTTTCCGCCGGGGCCTATTACGGCACCTATGAGCTCTTTGGGTATTTCAAATGTGACGAGGCGCGGAACGTTTGGTTTATAATCTTCGCGTGCCTCGGGTATGGCCTCGTTTATAAGGCCGAGTATGTGCATGCGTCCCTGGCGTGCCTGCTCAAGAGCGGTGGCCAGAATCTCATAGCTCAGACCGTCGCACTTGATGTCCATCTGTGTGGCAGTGATGCCGTCGGCTGTACCGGTCACTTTGAAGTCCATGTCGCCAAGGTGGTCTTCGTCACCGAGAATGTCGGTGAGCACGGCGTATTTCTCACCATCGGAAATAAGGCCCATTGCCACACCGGCTACGGGACGTTTCATCTTTACGCCGGCGTCAAGTAGTGCGAGTGTGCCGCCGCATACAGTGGCCATTGAAGACGAACCGTTGCTCTCCAGAATGTCGCTGACGATGCGGCATGTGTATGGGAATCCTGTGGGGAACATGCGTTTGAGCGCGCGGTGGGCGAGGTTGCCGTGTCCGATCTCGCGACGGCCTACGCCGCGCTGCGGACGGGCTTCGCCTGTGGAGAACGGGGGGAAGTTGTAGTGCAGCAGGAAGCGCTCTTTAGAACGGTTGAGCACATCGTCCACGATCTTTTCATCAAGAGTGGTTCCGAGTGTCACGGTGACCAGAGCCTGTGTCTCACCGCGTGTGAACACGGCTGATCCGTGGGGACCCGGCAGATAGTCTGTCTCAATCCATATAGGGCGCACCGTGGTTGTGTTACGTCCGTCAAGACGGATGCCTTCGTCAAGCACGCAGCGGCGCATAGCCTCTTTTTCCACATCGTGGTAATAGCGCTTCACCATGGCGATGCGCTGTTCGGGAGTATATGCGGCCAGCTGCTCTTCGGTCATCTCTGGCAGAGACTTGATGTATTCTTCGCAGATGGCGCCGAATGATTCGGCACGCCAGTGTTTGTCGGCGTTGCCGGCACGGGCTATGGCGTAGGCTTTGTCGTAGCATTTTTCGCGTACGTCGGCACGCAGGGCGTCATCGTTTATTTCGTGATTATATTCGCGTTTCTGCTCGTGGCCGCTCTCTTTCATAAGCTCGAGCTGTGCCACGCAGTGCTTTTTGATTTCTTCGTGGGCCACTTTGAGAGCCTCGAGCAATTCTGCTTCGGACACCTCGTCCATTTCGCCTTCGACCATCATGATGTTGTCGTAGGTCGCGCCTACCATGAGTTCGATGTCGGCTTTTTCAATCTGGGCGAAAGTGGGATTGATCACCCACTGTCCGTCGACACGGGCTACTCGTACTTCCGAGATAGGTCCGTTGAAAGGTATGTCGGAACATGCCAGCGCGGCAGAAGCCGCTATACCGGCAAGAGCATCGGGGGCGTCCTGTTCCGATGCCGAATACAGGGTTACGTTTACGAATGTCTCAGCGTGGTAGTTATCCGGAAAGAGCGGACGCAGCACACGGTCTACGAGGCGTGATGTAAGGATTTCATAATCGTTGGCGCGGCCCTCGCGTTTCAGGAAGCCGCCGGGATAACGCCCGATCGAAGCGTATTTTTCTTTGTATTCCACTGTCAGGGGCATGAAGTCAACCCCTTCGCCGGCCTCTCGGGCCGAACATACCGTGGCAAGGAGCATGGTGTCGCCCATGCGCACCTCTACTGCGCCATCGGCCTGCTTGGCAAGCTTGCCCGTCTCGATGGTGATGGTTCTGCCGTCGGCGAGCTCGATGGTCTTCTTTACCGGTTTTAACATAAGATGTTTTTCTTCTTTATTTTCTTTCATTCTAAAAATCGTACAAAGTTACGGATTTTAAGTGTAATACACAAGTAATAAACGGGTTTTAGGTTTTTTTAAAATAGCAGTGTTCATGAGCAAGATATAAGTGGTTGATATGTAGGGTTTGGTGTTTGGCCGTGTAAGCCAAAATTATTACCTTTGCTACCGTAAACAAAAAGAAAATATGATGACCAGTAACAGGCTGGCGGCAGGCCTTGTGCTTGCTGCCGGGGGCGCGGCGCTGCTGGCCGGCTGCGACAATTCCCCGAAATTTTCAGTTGAGGGCACTGTGGACGGTGCCGGATCCCGGAGTATGCTTCTCGAGCGTCTGGACGGTGATGCCGGCTGGGTAGCCATAGATTCTGTAAGGATAGCGTCTGACGGTTCGTTCAGTGTTTCGTCGGCAGCTCCGGAAGTGCCTGAAATGTATCGTCTTGCACTTGCCGGAAAGTATGTGTATCTTCCTGTGGACAGTGTGGACGCACTTGTACTTAAGACGAATTATAAGTCTTTTGACACTGATTTCGTGTTGTCGGGCACACCGCAGGCCGAGCAGCTGACTGCTTTTGAAAAAGAGGCTGCCAGGGTAGGCGCATATAACAGTCCGGATTCGCTGGATGCGTTTCGCAAGAGGGTTTATATGAAATATTTACATAACGGCAAAGGCAGCATATTGACTTATTATATTCTGACACGCCGTATGGGAGACAGGTATCTGGTAGAGTTTACCGATCCGGAGTATGCCGCCGTGGCGACGGCGTTTGCTACTTACCGTCCGGACGATCCGCACACCAAAGCGCTTGTAGAACGGGCGCGGCAGGGGCAGGCAGAACGGCGTAAGGCAGCGGGGCAGCGGCAGGTTATAAAGGCTCGGGAAAGCGCTATGATAGAGATTTCATTGCCCGGTGTCGGAGGCGGCGAGGTTTCTTTGTCTTCACGTCTGGGAAAAGGAAAACCAGTGGTCGTGGCTTTCAGTGCCTTGACACTGGAGGGGGCTCCGGCTCTGAATCTGGAGTTGAAACGACTGTATGACAGCGGCCGGGCGGATATTTACCAGGTGTGTATGGATGCCGACCAGTATGCATGGCGGCAGGCGGCGAAAGCGTTGCCGTGGGCCGTGGTTTATGATCCGGATGGTTTGCGCGGTATAAATGCGTTGCAGTATAATGTGGGTTCGGTGCCGGCATTCTTCATATACAATGCTGCCGGCGAGCTGGTGCAGAGCACCGGCGATATAAAGCAGGTGCCGGCCTTGTTGGACAGCTGACGGATAACCGGTCTTGGTAAAACTATGCCGGCGTTCCAAATTAAAGGAACGCCGGCATTTGTTCTATACGTGGGTGGGCTTATGCGCGCTTGTAATTTTTCTTTTTGTTTTTAATGTTTTTTGCACCTGTTTTGTTTTTGATGTTTTCGCAGTCCTCGCAGTTTGTGCAATTCTTGCATTCGGAGCAATCGACGCATGATTTGCAGTCTTCACATCCGGCGCAATTCTTACAGTTGGTACAGTCTTCACACCCGGCGCAGTTGTTACAGCCATCGCAGTCCTCGCAACCAGCCGTGTTGATGCAATTGTCGCAGTCTTCACACCCGGCACAGCCATTACAACCGTGGCAGTTGACACAATTGACACATCCGATGCAGTTTGTGCAGTTAACACATCCCACACACCCGGTGCATCCGTCGCAGTCCTGGCAATTGATGTTGCCGTTGTCAGAGGCTTCGGTGGCGGTCTTTTTGTATTTTTTAGCAGAGGCGTCCGCGCAGCCCAGCGGCATGGCCGCCAGCAGGAGCAACGACATAAATGGAATGATCAGTTTCTTCATAACGCATATTGTTTATTGTGAATATTAACGCTGAGTTTTTTGTACTATGTGTACATAAACTAGCTATTAAGATGCAAATATAGAAACTAAAATCCGTAATTGCAAGAACTGGCAACAAAAAATTAAAAAGTGGGGGCGTAGAGGGCGGCTCGTGCCAGTTGGTATTCTCGTATGGCTTCGATGTGCTTGAGCGAATAGTCAAAGAAATTGTTCTGTTCGGTGATAAACTCAAATACATTGATGGTGCCGGAGTCGAACGCTTTTTTAAGAACAGCCTTGTTTTTATCTTGTATGTGCTTGTACAGCGATGCGTAGCGGTCCGCAGTTTTTGCCAGAATCTGGGCCTGCTCGTACTCTGTGCGCTTGGTGACAGCGTACTGCTCTGCCGCAGTCATGAGGTTTATGCGTGCGGCGGCCTCGCGTGCTTTGGCAGCCTTGACGCGTCCGGAATTGCCCCATAAGGGCACGGAGACGCCGAGAGTGATACCGTGGTGGTTGTCACCCTTTATAAGTTCGTTGGCATACCCGACTGTGAATTCCGGCAGGTTTTCCCTTTTGCGCAGCGTGATTTCCTCTGCAGTGAGCGCTACGCCGGCCTGTAAGGCCTGTAATTCGGCATTGGTGCTCTGTGCCGATGCCAGCCATTGGTCAAACGACAGCGGTAACGCCGCCTCGGGCCATGCGGTGGGCAGGGGAGACAGCTCTTTCCCTCCGTTCATGGCGCGTAGTTGCAGCCTTGCTGTTTCGAGGCCCTGGCCGGCCTGTGACAGTTCGCTCTCTTTGGCAAGCATCTCCAGTTCTATATTGTTGTAGTCTAATTGTGTTATGCTGCCTTTGTCTATTGCTTTCACGGCATACTCCATGAGGCCTTTGAGCTGGGCCAGCTGGTTTGTGAGCTCGATGCAGAGCTGGTATTGGTACACATAGTTGATTAGCGCGTTTTCCACCGATAGGGCAAGAGCCTGGCGCGAACCGGCGTACTCGGCCTCTGCCACAGCGTTGTTGGCGCGTGCTACACGCTTCTTGGCGCCCGAGAGAGTGGCGAAATCGAAAGTCTGGCTTGCCTCGACATTGATCTTGTGCGGCACATCGGAGGGTTGCCCCCACATGTATCCGAACGACACTTCGGGATTAGGCAGGTTTAGACCTGACATATTTTCGGCATGCGCGGCCTCGCACACTCCGTGTTGTGCATGGAGTGTGAGGTTGTTTCGCATTATTTCGGCCTGCTGTGAGGGGAATGCCGACTGTGCGGTGGCCGAAAAACTGCTCCCGGCGCATATAAGCGCCAGGGCAGTGGTTATGATTGGGTGATTGGATTTCATCTCGCTGGTTATTCTTTTTCGAGCGTTACAGGCTTTTGTTTGCGCTGCGCGCCCAGAAGGTACATGATCGGTATTACAAACGCATTGAGAAGTGTGGCAGAGAGCAGGCCTCCCAGTATGACTTTTGCCATGGGGCTTTGTATCTCGTTGCCGGGCAATGAGCCTCCGGCAGCCAATGGTACGAGTGCTAGCGCGGATGTGAGCGCTGTCATCAGGATCGGGTTCAGACGGTCGAGCGAACCACGCATGACTGCCTCGTGGGCGGGAAGACCCTCGTCACGCAGTGTGTTGTAACGGTCTACGAGCAGCATGCCGTTTCGCGTGGCTATACCGAACAGTGATATGAAGCCGATTATGGCCGGAATACTCACGACGCCGCTGGTGAACGAGATCGCAAAGACGCCGCCGATAAGGGCCAGAGGCAGGTTAAGCATGATCACGGCGCTCTGGCGCAGGTCGCGGAACTGGTTATACAGAAGCATATATATGGCCAGTATGGAGAACAGGCTGGCAAGCATCAGTATCCGCGAAGCGGTTTCCTGGCTTTCAAACTGGCCTCCGTAGCTTATATGGTATCCCTGTGGGAGTGCCACACGTCCGGCTACCAGTTTCTTGATATCGTCGACAGTGCTGCCCAGGTCTCTGTCCTGCACGTTGGCGCTCACGGTGAGGCGCCTGCTTACATCCTCGCGGCTTACTGTGCCGGGGCCTGAAGTCGATCTGATTTCAGCCACGGTCTCGAGCGGCACTTTGCTGCCGTCGCCGGCATCGATCATGAGCGAGCCTATCTGCTCTATGTCGTTGCGGCTTCCCGGATCTATCTTGACTGTGAGCGCGTATACGGAATTACCTTCGCGCACCTCGCTCACCTGTTTGCCGGCCAGGGCCATGTTGACAAACCGTGTGAATTCGGGCATCGTTATGCCGTAACGGGCCAGCATCTCGGGACGCGGCTTTATGTCGATCAGCGGACGGTCGGTCAGCTGTTCCACGTTGACATCGGTCAGTCCCGGTATCTTCTCGACTACCTCTTTCACATTATTGCCTATCTGGAGTAGTTCGTGCAGGTCGGGGCCGAATATCTTTATGGCGATGTTGCTTTCCGAACCACTCATCATCGCGTCGATACGGTGTGAGATGGGTTGTCCGATTTCTATGTTCACTCCGGGGAGCGCGCTAAGTTTCTCCCTTATTTCGGCAGCTATTTCCTGCTTGCTGCGGTCTGACACAACATATGGGGCCTCTATCTCCGAGGTATTCACTCCCAGAGCATGTTCGTCCATCTCGGCGCGTCCTGTCTTACGGGCCACTTTCTTTATTTCCGGCACACTGAGCAGCAGACGTTCTGCCTCGCGGCCGATGGCGTCGCTCTCTTCAAGCGATATGCCCGGCAGGGTGCTTACATTGACTGTAAATGAGCCTTCGTTGAAGGGAGGGAGGAAATCCCGGCCTTGTGTGAAGAACATTACAAGTGCTGCTGCCAGCAACGCGCCGGTACAGCCCAGCACCCACCATTTGAAACGCAGGGCCTGCAGCAGCCATCTTTCGTAGCCGCTTTTGAGCCACCTTACGATACGTGGTTCGTGATCTTTGACCACGGTATTGGGCAGTAGCATAGAGCATAGCACGGGGGTGAGTGTCAGGGCTACCAGTGTGGAAGCAAATAATGATGTGATGAAAGCTATACCCAGTGGGATAAGCATGCGTCCTTCCATACCCTGCAGGAAGAAGAGGGGTACGAAGCTGACTACGATTATGATCGTGGAGTTGAGTATGGGCATGCGCACCTCTTTGGATGCATCGTATACCACATCGATTGTGCGTCGGCGTTTGTCGTCGGGCAGGGCGCGGTTTTGCCGCAGACGCTTGTATACGTTTTCGACGTCCACTATCGCGTCATCCACCAGGCTGCCTATAGCTATGGCTATACCGCCTATGCTCATGGTGTTGATGCCCAGATTCATTAGCCTGAGGGTAATGAATGTCACGAGCAGTGACAGCGGTATGGTGACCAGTGAAATCAGGGTGGTGCGCGGATTCATCAGGAATACAAACAGTATTATTGCTACGAATACCGCGCCTTCTATAAGGCTTTTCTTGATATTGTTGATGGATGCGTCTATGAAGTCACGCTGCCGGTACAGGTCGGTGCTTACCTTTATGTCGGCCGGCAGATTGGTTTTCATGTCGGCGATGCATTTGTCCAGGCGCTCTGTAAGGTCGATTGTGCCTACGCCGGGCTGTTTGGTCACGGTGAGCAAAACGCCCGGTTTGCCTGAAAGAGAGGCTTTGCCAGTGAGTGGAAGCTGGTCTCCCACCTGCACATCGGCTATGTCTGCCAGAATAACGGGTTCGCCGCCCTCTGTACGCTTGACTACGGCTGCCCCTATTATGTCGGCATCAGTTGTAGATGCAAGGCCTCGTATTATATATTCGTTGCCATAGTCATATGCCACGCCGCCGGTGGCATTGCGCGTCATACCTTCTGTGGCATCTGCCACGTCTGCCATGGTGACACCCCATTTGGCCATGCGTTCCGGCGAGAGCAGTATCTGGAACTCTTTAACATCACCGCCAAGCACGTTAACCTGCGATACTCCGGATACAGACTGGAGACGCGGCGCTATGGTCTTGTCTGCCAGAGTGCGCAGGTCGCGCAGCGATGTCTGGTCGGATGTCAGACCCACAAACATCACTTCTCCCAATATCGAAGACTGTGCTCCCAGCGACGGGGTCTCGGCCCCTTCCGGCAGCTGTGAATTGACTGTGGCCAGACGCTCCGACACGGTCTGACGGGCGTGGTACACGTCGGTATCCCAGTCGAATTCCACCCATACGGATGAAAATCCGGTCGTGCTTGACGAACGCACGCGGCGCACTCCGGCCGCACCGTTCAGCACTGTCTCTATCGGGTAGGTCACGGTCTGTTCCACCTCTTCGGCGGCCATGCCCGGAGCCTCGGTCATTACCACCACCGTGGGGGCGTTGAGATCGGGAAACACGTCCACCTCCATACGTGTGGACACATAGCAGCCCCCCACTACGATAAGTAGTGACAGGAGCATGATTATTAACCGGTTATGCAGTGAAAACCTTATTATCTTGTTCAGCATGGCTTATCAGTGGTTATGTGTATGGCCCTGCGGAGCTTTGCCTGAGTTTGCAGCCAGTTTGAGCAGTGTGGCGCCCTTGACAACGATGCGTTCGCCTCCTTTAAGCCCTTCTACGATCTCGGTGCTGACTCCGTCGCTGAGTCCTGTTTCCACGCGTTGCTTGCGGAAGTGTTCGGGACTCACCTCTATATACACGAAATATACACCCTCTTCCTCGGTCAGCGCCGTGCGCGGCACGCTGATCACACCGCTGCGTCCCTCTGTTAGCAGGTAGGCTTGCACGGGGGTGCCGCTTGTGAGGCCGCCGGGATTGTTAAATTCTATTATCACGGGCATGTAAAGGCTGTTGGTGCTTGTGCCGCTGCGGCCGTAGCTCACTACCTTTGCATCATATTTGCCAAGAGCCAGGGTGCGGTCTTTGTCAGAGGGAATCACAATGTTTGCGCCCCTTATCTGCTTAAGCTCGCCATTATATCTTTGCGGTACGTCGGCACGCAGTTGTAGCTTGCGGTTGGTGCTTACGAGTGCCAGCGGAGTGCCCACTTCCACATAATCGCCGGGACGTACGAGACATTCGGTAAGATAGCCGGAAATGGGAGATGTGGCTGTCGCTCCCGATACAGCCGATGTGGCCGGGGTAGAGAGGGCGCCGCGGGCTGCCGCCACCTCGCCAAATATCAGATCATATTCAGTCTGTGTTATCAGTTTGTCTGCCAGAAGGGTTTCCGCACGTTTTAGACGGGCCTCGGCACTGCTAAGTGTGGCTCTGAGTGCCGCAGTGTTGTCAGTTGTTGAAATTCCTTTGGCCGAGACGCGGAACAAAGCTTGTCCGGCACCTACCGGTGCTCCGGGTGTGAGAGTGCCTGCGGCGTAGCTGACTATGCCGGCCACCGTGGCCGGCACGCTGCGTTCGTCACCCTGGGCGGCCATAATTTCTCCGGCAGTTCGGATTACTCCCGAGAAACTGCCAGGCTGTATCTCTTTCACTTCTACACCGCCTGCCTTTGCCTGTGCGGCAGTAAATACCACGATGCCTTTATGAGAATCTTCGTCATGACCTTTTTCGCCTGTTTCTGCCGCATGGTCATGTCCTTCGTGCTCATGGTCATGGTCGTGTTCATGGTTGTGGTCGTGGGAGCAGGCTGCCGATATGGCGGACAGTACCGCTATCACTACATACACCGTCTTTCTAATGTAAGTCATAAAGATTTATTTTTTACTTATTATGCAATTGTTTGTGTCTGAACTCAGTGGGGGACAATCCTGTGTTGTGCTTGAAGTATTTGCCAAAGAAACTCTGGTTGGCAAAGTTCAGTTTAGAACTTATTTCCTGCACTGTGAGGTCGGTGCTGCCTAGCAGCATCTTGGCCTCCATTACCACGTAGTGGTCTATCCATTCGCCGGCTGTCCGGCCGCTGGCCTCTTTCACAACCGAACTGAGATGTTTGGGTGTGATGCACAATTGTTTTGCGTAGAATCCTACTTGGCGCTCTGTCCTGAAGTGCTTGCATATGGACAGTATGAAGCGTGCCATTATTTCTTCTTTGCGCGACTGCTTTTGCTCCTGCAGCTCGAAATGTGACATGCGGACATCCATCATTTCATACAGGGCAGCCTGGAGCATGCATAGTACCTTATGCCTCTGGTAAGTGGTTGGAGGTCCGTCTAATTTCAATTTTACAAAAGTGTAGAATGACGAAATGGCTGCGGCTTCTTCGGGAGTGAGGTCTGTCACCGGAGCCATGCGGTGCTGCATTATGATGGGCAGCATAGAGGTCAGTTTGGGCAGGATGTGCTCGACAACGCGTGGAGAACAGATCACTGCTTGCGACCCGAAATCATCATCGTGCGTCACTCCCTGTATGTAGTTTTCCGGATGCACTACCAGCAGAGAACCCTTTTTCAGGTCATATTTGTTCAGGTCTATGTGCACGCATCCATTTCCTGATGTGCACAGCATGATGATAAGGGCGTCAATGCGCACGGGGTATACCTCCAGTTCCGGGTCGGGACTGAAATTGTCTATGGCCAGCACATCGCATGACAGATTGGTATCCAGATACCTGGCTATTTCACGCAGCGTCACGGGGGGATTTACACTCATGATGGTTTAAGGTCGTTCGGGTTGTTCGACATGCAAAGTTAGTAAAAAAAACATGCACATGATGTGCCTGTCAGTTGTCTTCGGCGCGGCAGATTATCTGTGCCGAACCGTCACCAGTGCAATAACGGTCTATGACTGTCACGTCACGGCCGGTGTCTGTTTCCGGCCGGGCCGGTCGGTATGTGGGATTTCCGTATTCCAGTCCGCCGTCAGGCATGGTTGTCCAGCCTGGCTGTCCGCTGTTCGCGCAGGCTATGGCGTTGCGCAGGCATAGACCCACTTTGTTGCCCTCTGTTGCTGATTTTGCAAGGGGGGCGAACACATGCAGTTCGCGCACGGCTCTTGTGAAAGCTACATATGTGGCGTTAAATTCGTCACATACGCATTTGTTGAAATATTCGCGGTACGCCTGGTGGAAAGGGCTGGCCGGGTCAGACATGTTTCTGCCGTTCGGTGTGACCGGGATTAGCGGCGGCACATCTTCCAGAGCTTCCGGCGGAAGGTTGCGCGGACTGTGTGACACCCACAGGATATCTTCTTCCTCTTTCTGGGGACCGATGTTCCAATCCGCTTTTGGAATTATGACTACGTTGAATTCCAGGCCTTTGGATTTGTGGATAGTCATGACGCGCAGTGCGTCTGTCCCTTCGGGGGCTGATATGGTGAGTTTGTAGCCGTTTTCGTCCCACCAGTTGAGGAACGAATTGATGTCTGCCGCATAGCTCTCGCAATATTCCAACACGGCATCTTCGAATGCAGCTATATATGGCGCTTGGGACCGGCTTATGTTTTCATGCAGCAGATGGGCGGCTATGGCTTCGACAAGTGACGGCAGGGTGAATGCCTCAAGCTCTCGTAACATTTTATCGAGTTCTTGTTCATTGACGAACGCTGCCATGTCGCCAGACAGGGCTGCAAACGGGTCTGACGATGTCTGCGAGGCTCTGCTGTAATGGAAGTTGGCCACCATCTGCGACATTTCGTAGCGGCGCATCTTGCGGTGTGCGGATCTGCCCCGTGTCTCTTCGTCTGTAGTCTCTGTTGCAGGTAGGCGGTAGCTCCGGCTTATCATGCCCATGACTGCGAGAATTACTTTTACGGCTACAGATTCGCCAACTTTGAGCGAATCTTCGCTTATTATCTCTATCGGCTGCCATCCCTCTTCATGGGAGTGCTCGTCGTTGTATCTCATAAGGGCGCTAATGGCTTCGCGGCCGTCATTTACTTTTTTTACAAGTACGGCAATGTCGCCCAGCCTGTATCCACGGCTTCTCAGCTCGTCAATCTGTGCTCCGAGGCCGGCAAAACAATTGTAGGCTCCACGGCCTGATGTCGGAAATGAGATGCGCACGAAGCCCGGCATATCGGGATTTCCCAGGTCCTGTATGACATTTTCATACAATTTGGCCAAATCAGGCGTTTGGGTCTGGAGTGATGCGGCCATGGCGCTGAACACTGTGTTGTTAAACTCCACGGTATGTCGCGAGCTTCGCCAGTTGGTATTTACGCGTGCGTATTGGCTTGATCCTTTAGGCAGAGAGTCGGGCAGGACGCGGGTGTCGGGTATTTCGTTCTCGACATGGCTGTTTATGAGTTCGGGCTCGGCGTTTCGGAAGCGGTAGATACTCTGTTTTGAATCTCCGATTATCAGGTTGTCATAACCGTAAGCCTCGCTTTCCAGCAGCAGAGGGCGCAGGTTTTCCCACTGCATTACCGAAGTGTCCTGGAATTCGTCAAGCAGATAGTGATGCAGCTGTGTTCCTATTCGCTCGTAGATGAAAGCATTGTCATCCTCGCCTATTATGCCTCGCAGGATCTCGTTGGTCTCGCTTAGCGGGATCACATTGTTGTCAGTTCTGAATTTTTCTATGTTGCGGCGTATGTCGTGCATTACTCCCATGTAATGCAGGCGTGACATTACAGTGTCCCAGTATGCGGAGCTTTCTGCCCATTCTGCAAGAGAGTCGGCGAGGGCGGAGAGCAGGGCTGCCGCATCGCTGTCACAGCTGGCAGGAGTATTCTTTTTGAAAGGTTTGTCGGATCTTCCGGATTCTCCTTGGAAATACCGGCTGCAGCCGTATAGTTTTTTTGATATACCGTCTGCCTCGATGTTTATTTTCGCACCGGCACGCCTGATTTTTTCAAGAGATGTCTGCATACCGGCGCTTAGCTGCTCGCGCCATGCTTTTCCGTGGAGACGCTCCATGCCCTCTTCAAACTCTTTAAGGCGGGCTTTGCACTTGGTGCGTTTGTCTGAAGCTTCGCATGAGGCACTACGTGTGGCTTCGTAGAAATTACGGAAACGCCCGGGGTTTTTAAAATAGTCTCCTGTAGCCTCGAGAGCGAGCTTGAAGCTTTCTTTGGACATGTTTCTGGCCAATTTGAGCATTTCCGAATATAGCGACTTGCTGTTGAAAGGGCTGTCGGCTCCAGACTTGTTAAACATATTCCAGTCTTCGCCATATTCCAGTCTTTCCATAGCTATTCTGCGGGCCCACTCGCAAGCGTAGAAATTTTCGTCTTTACGTCTGCTGCTGCTGTTTTTCATGTCGAGCAGCGTTTCGTCCACGCCTACCTGGGCCAGATAGTCGTCATTGATTTCTACATGGTAATTGTCGTTCAGACGCAGTTCGTAGGCCAGTGAGCGCAGTATGCCCTGAAAGAAAGTGTCGATGGTCGAGATATTGAAGTGCCCGTAGTCGTTGAGCAGTGCTTTAAGCGCTGCCCGGCATGTTTCGGCAATCTGGCGGCGTGATGCCGGCCGGCCGGCCGCATTGTAGATGATGTCGTCAGCATCGGTGGAGCCGGGGTCTTCGCCGGTAAAGTTTTTCAGATAATCGGGCGTTTTGTGGTTTTCTGGCTCCTCGCCGGCTTCCGGATGCTCAGCGGCCAGTGCCGCCAGTTTTGACACTATGCGGCTTTTCATCTCATTGGTCGCCTTGTTGGTAAATGTCACGCCTAAGATATGGGCGTGTTCGTCCCGTATTTCGCCCGGACTGCGCAACACATAACGTCCGTCTTCGCCACGTTTTGATATAAACAGGCGTATATATGTCTTGGCAAGTGTGAATGTTTTACCCGAACCTGCCGATGCCCGTTGTAACAGCATAGTCTCAGTACAGGAATGGTTATTTTACTTTGTAGCCGTGCGAACGCAGCCATTGCGCGACGGCCTCGCGGCGTTCGCCCTGTATTAATATTTCTCCTCCGCGAGCCGACCCCCCGGTGCCGAGCGCGTTTTTCATGTCGTTGGCAATTGATTTGAGCCTCTCTTCGCTACATGTAAATCCTTCGATGATTGTGGCTGTCTTGCCTCCGCGCCCTTTCTTTTCGATTGCTATGTGCAGGGGTGCGCGCTGTATGTCTTCGACTGCACCGGCCTCGTTGCTTTCGACATTTTCGGTTCCGTCCGGCTCGATACCCATGGCGCGGCTTTGTGCCAGCAATGCTTCTTTCCAGTCAGTGTTCATAGTCTGAAATTGTTTATTATTTCTGAAATTTCTTCAGCCTCTCTCTTGCTGGTATGCGCGATGGGCAGGCTGAGTACTTCGGCTGCCAGCCGTTCGGTGAGAGGTAGCGGAGAGTGTTTCATGCCGCTATAGCAGGGCTGCATATGCGGCGGTGTGGCGTAATGTATGTCTGTGCCTACGCCGTTTTCGGCCAGATATTTTTGCAGCGCGTCACGGTTGCTGCACCGGACTACGTATTGGTGCCAGACCTGGTCGGTACCATCGATTATGGCCGGTTTGGTTATATCTTTATGTGAAATACAGCGCTCATAAGTCGCTGCGGCGAGCTGGCGGTTTATCTTGTCTTCACCCATGTGGCGCAGTCGGACCCTCAGCATGGCAGCCTGTATCTCGTCCATACGGCAGTTATAGCCGTTGTAAATATTGTGATACCGTCTGTCGCTGCCGTAATTGGCTAACGCGCGTATGGTGTCTGCCAGCGCCGTGTCGTTGGTGGTGACGGCTCCTGCGTCACCCAGTGCCCCTACATTCTTTGTGGGATAGAAGCTGAAAGCAGCCGCGTCACCCATGCCGCCCGTGGGCATATCGTGCTCGCTTGCGCCTATAGCCTGTGCATTGTCTTCGATTATAAGCAGGTTGTGGAGTTTTGCCACTCTTGCTATTTCTGAATGGCGTGCCGGCGTGCCGTACAGATGTACTTCCATTATGGCCCTGGTTTTGCTAGTGACAGCTTGTCCGATCATTGCCGGATCAAGATTCATAGTTCTTATGTCAGGTTCTACCGGGACAGGTGTTAGTCCGGCATCTGTTATGGCGAGCAACGATGCGATGTAGGTGTTAGCCGCCACGATCACTTCGTCACCGTCATGCAAAATTCCTAAAGCCTTATATCCCTTGATGATGAGACGTAACGCGTCAAGACCGTTACTCACGGCTACACAGTGCCGCCTCGAACACAGTGCTGCTATCTCGTGTTCGAGGGATGCTGTTTCAGGACCGTGCAGATAACGTCCTGAATCTATCACTCGGTCGCATGCTTCCTTTAATTCTGCGGCCAGGGGTGCCGTCAGGCGCTTTAGGTCGAGAAAAGGGTATTTAATCATTTTTGCCAAGGCCTGCCCATTCGATAAATTCATCGTAGTCACGTATGTAGTCCTCCTCTTCATACGGGTGGGAGGCCATGGCCAGCGCCACTGTGCCTGTGGTGAAATCGTGCATGGTGTCCCATACTCCGGGTGGGATCAGCACACCTTTGTTTGCACGGTTGAGGCGTACGGTCATTTCTTCCTTTCCGTCGGTAAGGCGTACGTCAAACGAGCCTGCTACTGCCATAAGCACGATGCTGCATTCCCTGTGAGCGTGGCCTCCGCGTGTCTCGCCTCCGGGAACATCGTATATGTAAAACACTCGCTTGATGGAAAATGGTACGTGGCGCGCGCTTTCGATGAATGACAGGTTTCCGCGTGGGTCGCATATTTTGGGAAACTCGATTACCCTTACTTTTTCAAGTGGTGACATAGGATTGTTAGTTCTGGTACGGCTGGTTTAGAGGCGGCTGTGTTTTTTGAATTACCGTTTATTGCCAAGATGTCCGGGCCGTAAAATTATGACGTGTAGGGACGCCGTGACAGCGCCCCTACACTGTTTATTCTTGGTCGGGAGCAAGGCTCAGCGGCACTTGATCTTTTCCAACGGTTTTTCCAAGGCTTCCAGACCGAGGTCTATGGCTTCTTCAAAAGTGTCGGCCACTTTTGACGCGAACAGGTCGGCTGACTGTGGCACTATCAGTTTGATAGCGGCCTCCTTGTTCATTGATGTTTCCGGTTTGACCACTTTGAGAGTGACTTCTACCTCTGTGATAGCCTCGTATCGGCGTGCGAGTTTGTCCACTTTTTTATTGATAAATGCTACCAGCTTATCTGTAATGTCAAAATGAATAGCTTTGATTTTTACTTCCATGATACTTCATTTTTTTGTGGCCCGGGGATGAGCCAGTTTGTAATTATGTTGTAACTCGCTAAAGGAGAGGTGCGTATATATCTGTGTCGTAGACAGGGAAGAGTGCCCCAGCAATTCTTTCACACTGTTTATTTCTGCGCCGTCGCGTAATAGCGCCGTGGCAAAGCTGTGGCGGAGCACATGCGGTGTCTTGCGCTCTGTGCCGGTAGCGGCCAGTTCTATCTTTACAATGCGCGAAAGGGCTGCATTGTTCAGCGGTAGTCCGCGCCGTGACAGTAAAAATGCGTCATGGCATGTGCCGAAGCTCGCGTCACGCAGTGCCATATACTTTTTTATGCGGCCGGCTAGCTGTTCCGGTATGGGTATGATGCGTTGTTTGCGGCGTTTGCCATTCACTTTGATCTCGTATGAGTTAAGCAAAATGTCACAGTCACGCAACCCTAACAGTTCTGAACGGCGTATGCCGGTAGAATACAGTATGTCTATTATGAGCTTGTCGCGGTATTCTTCCACATCGTCTGTGTCAAACGCGTCTGGACCCACAATCTGCTCCATATCGTTCTCGCTGACAAAGTGGGGGAGGGGTTTCGGTATTTTGGGCAGTTCTACAGATGACGCCGGATTTGTGGCCGCCAGTCCTGTCTTTCGCAAGAAACGGTAGAACGATCTTACAGACAGCAGTTTGCGACGTAGCGAGCGTGGGCCGGTCCCTTGTCGGGCCATGTGCCCGAGCCATGAGCGGATGTCGGCATGCGTCACGCTTGCCGCATCGAAGTTCTCAGGTTTGTCTCCTGTCAGCCAGGACGCTAACTGGAACAGATCGCTGCGGTAGGCAGCCACCGTGTGGGGCGAATAGTTCACCTCGCATCGCAGATATGTCAGAAATCGCTCTATCATACCGTTGCGGATTTATTTCACAAAGATAACGAAAAAATCTGAAGTATCATCATGTTCTCCGAAAAAATATCATCAGCTCCTGCTATAGGTGTTTTTAAGCGTCAGGCTTGCCGGGCAATTCCGGTATTATAATGTTGCAGTTGTTGTAAGTATATGATAATGGTACCCGGATATTCCAATGACTAAAAGACCAATAGCAACGTCTGACACAGACTGTAAATAGAGGATTCTGAATCAAATAATGCAAAAGAAAGCCACAGGCAAAAACTTGTTCGGGATAAAATAAGTTTTATTCGTGGGAATTTTTAACAAGATTTTTTCGGATTCGGCTTAGATATACCGGAGTAACGAGCAAATACGAGGCTATATCTCGCAACGAAACGATGTTTAAAATCTGAGGATACATTGTTATAAGAGCAAGGTATCTTTCTGCCGGCGTCTTGCGGTAAAGCTCAATATAACGTGAATAAATCTCACTGAAAAGAGTACCATTGAGTGCGGAAAGGTTTCCCTCGAAGAAAGAATTGAATATATTTCGTGCCTCTCCGGTTCTGATTTGAGATACTGAGGCATTGTTACCTGCCTTTATCGTGATTTCCGATGGTATGTGTTGAACGAGTTATAATAGTCAGCTACAATTTCCCCCTCGAAAGCGAACCCTACGACAGCTTCATTGTCCGATGATGTGGGTGTCGTATATTTGAAATACCCTGATTCTACAACTCCGAGATACTTGGCTACACATCCCTGATGGACAAAAACATCATCTTTGGGATAATAGACTATGCGGCCATTCTCTCTGCAAAATTCCTTTATCACCGAGAGGTCAATCAGAGAGTCATATTGATTGAACTGTGCCATATCGTAACACAAAATTAGCAATTTTTTCTTATTGCCTTTCTATTCAAGCCTCGAATCTTTGGAAACCTACCAAAAAAGAATCGCATTAAAGATAACTAACTCCCATTAAAATCCTAAAATCGGGTATCCTGTTTTCGATTTCTTCAATTAATTAGTACGCCACGAGTACACCGTTAATTTTATAATGCTCTATATTACAGCAGAGTTACAAGTAATAAAATTAGATTAAGGTATATACAGATACAGGAGGCGTTGGAATTCCAACGCCTCCTGTATCTGTATGCGGTTCAAAAAGAATGAAAACAATAATAAAAAGGGGTGAGAGTATTTTTACTCTTCGCCCTGGCGCAGTTTCTGTACGTAAACCGCCTTAATCATTTTCTTGCGGTTTGTTACAGAGGGTTTTTCAAATGCCTGACGACCGCGAAGTTCTTTCACGATGCCGGTGCGCTCAAATTTGCGTTTGAATTTCTTCAAGGCCTTTTCAATGTTTTCGCCTTCTTTTACTTGTACAATGATCATTTGTTATTTGTAAATTTTATTTGTTATTCTGTTTTGCCGGTGTGCAGATGCCGTAACTGGCTTGTGCCTATACCAATTGCGCTGCAAAATTATATAAGATTATTCAATTGGCAAAATTTTCAGCCTTTTTTCAGTGTAAAAAAATAACTGTGCGGCGGCATACGGCCAAAATAGCTCGTTATCCCTCCCAGACCGAATACTATTTTAATGATGTGGCCGTATTATCGGTGACGCATATATGCATATATAAGGTGATTTAGATGTAGAGGCCGTGTCTGGGTTTGAATAAGTCGGCGCCCGGAATCACTCAATTCCGGGCGCCGGGGTATAATGTAAAGCGCTGGTTACTTTTGGTCGTACCACTTAGAGTACATAAGGTAGTTGCGCGCTATTTTCTGATTCATTTCGCGAGCTTTCTCAGGCTCGACCATTTTGACAAATTTGGCAGGTGCGCCGGCCCACATTTCGTTGGGTCCTATTTTGGTACGCGACAAGACTACCGAGCCGGCAGCCACAAGGGCGCCTTCGCCGACTTCTGCGTCATCCATGATTATAGAGCCCATGCCGATCAGAGCCAGGTTATGTATCTTGGCACCGTGGATAACCACATTATGGCCTATGGACACGTCATCGCCTATTTCGATGGTTGACTTCTGATAGAGCGTGTGAAGCACGGAGCCGTCCTGTATGTTGACACGGTTGCCGATGCGTATGGAGTTGACGTCGCCGCGCAGAACGGTGGAGTACCAGACACTGCATTCGTCACCCATAACCACGTCGCCTACTATAACCGCGTTGGTGGCCATGAAACAGTCACGGCCTATCTGGGGTGTGAACCCCCTTACTGATTCTATGATTGCCATTTTATATGTCGTTTGTTATCGTGTCAGGGGGCGTGTCCTGATGTTTATCCATTCAGCCTCTTCGGGAGACAGCAGCGGTGTCAGGCGGTTGCGGACCATCAGGTGGTAGTCGTTAAGCCATGAGATTTCGTCGTTGGTCATGATAGAGGTGTCGCACAGCGAAAGATCGAAGGGGAAGAGTGTGGCTGTGCGGAATTTGAGGAATTGTCCGAACTCGGTGTTCATGGCCGGCACGGTCTCGATTAGGTTTTCCAGGCGTATTCCGTAACGGTCTTCAAGATAAAGGCCGGGTTCGTTAGACGTTATCATGCCGGGCTCGAGCGGTGTGGGGTTTGTGTTAAGCCTGATATTCTGCGGTCCTTCGTGGCAGTTGATGAAGAAGCCTACTCCGTGGCCCGTGCCGTGGTAATATGCCTTGCCTTCGTTCCACAGGAACTGGCGTGCCAGAGCATCCAGCTGGTGGCCGGTGGTGCCTTCGGGGAATACGGCGTTGGCCAGCGCAATGTGTCCTTTGAGCACAAGTGTGAAGTCATGCTTCATGGCTGCGGTCGGGGTGCCGATAGCTATGGTGCGCGTTATGTCTGTGGTGCCCAGGGTGTACTGGCCGCCGCTGTCTACGAGCAGCAGGCCGTTGCCTTCTATTGCCACGTCGGTTTCGGGTGTCGGTTCGTAATGCACGATGGCTCCGTGGCCGTTGAATCCGACGATTGATGCAAAGCTTTCGTCAACGCAGGTCGGGTCAGACAGTCTTATTTCGCGCAGACGTTCGGCCAGAAGTACCTCGGTGAGTTTGCCAGACGGCAGTTCTTTCTCTACCATCATGAAGAAGCGTGTCAGGGCCACGCCGTCTTTTTCCATAGCCTTGTCCAGGCTGCCGAGCATGGACTCGTTCTTTATGCTTTTTAGCTTTGCCACACCGGCGCCTCCGAACACGGGGGTGCAGTTCATCGAATCGTAGAGAGTGCGCGATGTCTTGGCCGGGTCTGTGAGCAGGCGTACGGATTTTGGCAGGGAGTGCACGAAGTCGAATACTTCGTCATATCCTTTGGCCTCGATGCGGTATTTTTCCAAATGGAGCATTACCTCGTCATTGATTTTGTCGGCATCGGCGAAGAGAATGCGTTGCTCGCCAGAGAGATATAGATAGCTCACGAAAATGGGTGAGAATGCTATGTCGCCGGCAGTGCGCAGGTTGGTGGCCCACGCTATGTCGTCAAGGCTTGACAGCATCACGGCGTTTGCCATTTCCTTTTTGACTTCGGCCAGGGTGCGTTCTATTTTTGAATCCACGCTTTCGCCCACGATAGCCTCGTCGTGTACGAACAGCTTGTTGCCTGGACGCGGGGGGCGTTCGGGATTAATTGTGTCAAACGGGCAGAAATCGGTTTTAAATATTATTCCGTTGTCTGTAAATTCCTGTTCCATGCGCTGGGCCTGTGATACAGAGAATGTTGTGCCGTCTATGGCTGCAACGGCCCCCTTGGGGGTGTTTTCCGTTACCCAGTCCACGAGGTTTACCGCGTTGGGACCGTCTTCCTCCATCATAGAGAAACCAGTGTCTTTGAGCTGGTCGGCGGCCTGTATGAAATATCTGGAGTCGGTCCAGCACAGCGCCTGGTCAGGCGTCACTACTGCGGTGCCGTTGGTGCCGTTGGTGCTCCAGAAACCTGTCAGCCACTCACGGTCGCGCCAGTGGGCCGGTGGGTTTTCGCTCTGGTGTGGGTCTGTGCCTGAGATTATTACGGTGTTGACGCCTGCTTTTGCCATTTCGGCACGCAGTGCGGCAAGATATTGTTTCTGGATCTTTTCCATAAAGGTTACATATATGGGTTTTAATACTGTGTCGTAAATTTCGCGTAAAGGTATAAAAAAATACGCATAACGCCAAATGCCGCCGCGAGGCGCGAGGCGCTTTTAGCGGTCGTGCTGTCGCACTTCGGTCTTTAATTTAGGCGTCTTATTTATAGCTGGCGGCAGCTTCCGATATGGCTTGGAAAATGCGGCGGTCCAGTTCTGTTAGTTCTATGCCGCGTCGGGCCATGACACGTGCGGCAATGTCGAAAAATTTTCTAAGGTCTACATCGCGGAATCCGGCAGACGGGCTTCCCTCGGAGAAGCTCGGAACAAATGGTCTTGGGAATCCGGCGCCATGTACATTGCAGCCGACACCCACAACTGTGGCCGTATTGAACATGCAGTTGATGCCGGCCTTTGAATGGTCTCCCATCATTAGTCCGCAGAACTGCAGGTCGGTGCGCACGAATGATCGCTTATTGTAATTCCACAGGCGTATTTTGGAATAATCGTTTTTCAGGTTTGACGCATTGGTACCGGCACCGATATTGCACCATTCGCCTATGACTGCATTGCCCAGATAGCCGTCATGCGCCTTGTTGGAATAACCGAACATGACCACATTGTTCAGCTCTCCGCCGACTTTGCAATACGGTCCGAGGGTGGTGTTGCCGTATATTTTGGCCCCCATGTTAACCTGGGCGTGGTCGCATAAGGCCAGGGGACCGCGCACGCAGCTGCCCTCCGATATTCTGGCTCCGCGGCCTACATATACAGGCCCTTCCGACACATTGATTGTCGCCCCCTCTATCCATGCTCCCTCTTCTATGAAGAGGGCCGGTGTACCGTCAGGCAGCAACGGATTTCCTATCAGTCTGTTAGAATCAGACAGAGGCTGGCTGGCCCTTCCGGCTGTTATGACGTGGTAATCGTCAGCCAGCGCTTTGCCGTTGTTCAGAAACAGATCATATAAAAAATGCAGCGGTGTGCATGGCCCGTGAAATGTCGTGACAGGCACCTCTTTCTCATTTTTCACCAAAGCCTCGAATTCCTCCATTGAACCGGCAAATGCTATGTATTCTCCATCGGGCATTGCCAGCGCGCTGCCTGTGGCGAGGCTGCACACGGCTTCTGCCAGTTCTGCCGAGGGCAGGCAGTTGGCGGCCACGAAGTAATTGGTGTTTTGCGCGTGGGGTGTGAATTTGTCACGCAGGTACGGGGCTGTATACACACTGTAATTGCCTGGCAGATAGTGCTGCCATTTTTCGCTTATGGTAGTTATGCCTACTCTGAAGTCGCTCACCGGACGGGTGAATGAGAGCGGCAGCATATCTGCATGCACAGATGCCGAATCATATAGTATGACGTTCTTCATGCTGTCTTATCTGTCAGTATTGAAATTGCAAATATAGTTTGAATTTCACACTTTATAACAAGCCTAGGGTGTAATTAACATATTTTAAGCCGATATTCTCATGTATGCCGTATGGAGTTTTTGTTGTGTGTATTTGTCAAAATTGAAAAAATGCGTTAAAATTTGTGCTAGTAAAATAAAAATTATAACTTTGCGACGCATATCGCTTGTCGAAGCCCGATACGGGTTGAAGTGGGTGGGATGCAGACATAATTAAAAAGCGTTTACTTACGCTTTTTCTTGACTGATAGGAATCTCGCAAATTCTAATTGTCTGAGTCAGGAAATAGCAACGGTAGATGCCTTATAGGGTATGGTACACACATGTTGGTTCTGGTTTGAGCCGGCTCTTGTATTATCATACAGCGTGAGGCTTCGACGTTGCTCTTTCTACTCAGACGGGCAATGCGAGAGCCTCTATCAGTTGAAAGAGCAACAGGTACAGGCTTTCACGCTTTTTTTATAAATCTTAAGTCCAATCCGGGGAGCCTATAGGACATGATAGTTCGATCATGGATAAAAATCGAAACAAAGAATTACAGTCACGACGCGAGTTCTTTAAAAACGCGGCGAAAGGAGTCCTGCCTATTTTAGGTACGATAGTTCTGGCTAATGCGCCTGTCCTGGCCCATTCTCTTAATTCAGATGCTACAAGTTGTACAACGTGTCGTGGTGGTTGCTACGGATGTGCTGGAACTTGCTCGGGAAAATGTAGTGATGCATGCACTAGTTGCAGTGGTTTATGCCAGGGAACATGTAGAGGTATGTGTTATAACTCTGGTAAATAATTATGATTGGCAATGAAAATCTGATTTCGAGAAGAAAGTTTTTCTCGAAGAGTGTATCGGCAATTATGCCCATATTAGCATTAACTATTGTTCCGACATTTCTGACATCGTGTGATCCAGAGGATGAACCAGGTGGAGGAGGCGGTGGTTCGTCTTCTGGTTGTTCTGGTTGTGGCTCCACATGCTCAACATCATGTGGAGACTCTTGCCGTGCAAATATGGAGTATCACCCATACTCCTGTAAATCGGGATGTAAAGGAGCTTGTTTGTCATCTTGCAAAACAGGATGTGTCGGAGGATGTAAATATGGAAGTAGATAATCAATGTGAGTATATCGAATTTGTTTCGGTATACTTGCATTTCTTTATTATGTAAATACACATTATATGAGTGCTATTAAGGAGCAACAACGCCCTTGGCGAGAAAGTAGAACCAAAAATATTACTTTCATAGTTACGAAAGATTGCCAGCTTGCTTGCAAGTATTGCTATCTTGTAGGAAAAAATGAAAGCGAACGAATGGAGTGGAAAATTGCTAAGGCAGCAATTGATTACATACTTATCCATGAAGATGATTTTAAAGATGATTCGGTGGTATGGGATTTTATCGGGGGCGAACCATTTCTAGAAATTGATCTTGTTGATAAGATTTGTGATTACATAAAAACCGAAATGTTCCGACTAAATCATAAATGGTTCAATTCATACAGATTTTCGTTCTCTACTAATGGGATCAATTACGATAGTGAAAAAGTACAGCGATACATAGAAAAAAATAGAGAACATCTATCTATTGGGATAACGATTGATGGGACAAAACGAAAACATGACTTAAATAGGATCTGGAAAGGTAGCGGTCCTGAACGGGGGAGCTATGACGATGTTGTGCGTAACATACCGCTTTGGCTGTCTCAATTTCCGGACGGAGCTACTAAAGTCACTATCAGTTCAGCTGATATTCCATATATCAGAGAGAGTGTGCTGCATCTTTATTCATTAGGTATCAAAGAGGTTAATATCAATGTCGTATTTGAGAATGTTTGGAAAGAAGGTGATGATAAGCTTTTCGAAAAGCAGCTGATTGAACTGGCAGATGAAATTATCAATCACGGATACTATGAGGATCATGCTTGTTCATTTTTTTCAGAAAGCATTGGCAAACCATTGGATTCTAAAGTAGACAATCAGAATTGGTGTGGAGCAGGACGGATGTTAGCTGTTGATGCAAAAGGTCTTTTTTACCCATGTACTCGCTTTGCAGCTTATTCGTTAAGAGAGAAGAAGCCGATCGTCATCGGCAATGTTGTAGATGGTATCAACAATGATCTTCTTAGGCCATTCCTATCTCTTGATCGGTTAAGCCAGTCACCTCGTGAGTGTATAGAATGCGAAGTGGCCAGTGGATGTGCCTGGTGTCAAGGAGAGAACTATGATTCAGCTGATACAGACACTATATATCAACGGTCGGTCGCTATCTGCAAAATGCACAAGGCGCGTGTGAGAGCAAATAATTATTACTGGAATAAATTGTTTAACAAACTGGAGTCTGAAGAAAAACTTTGTAGTACCTCTTTGACGGCTCGGGATAACAATTATAAGTTATGTTGAAATATCTGATTGTTCCACTTGGTGCTAATGCCATATCTTTTTGTCATTATCCAAATCAAAGTATTAAAGACAGTTTTACTGATATTGACACTCTTCATGAGATTGTTAGATTCAGTATGCTGGAAAATCTTTATATCCAATTTGTTTATCCGCGAGAAGAATTGCCAGTGGAAATAAACGATGTTGTTGAGAGTGTCGATCATATAAAGATTATGCCCTTTGACTACCCTGTAAAGGAAACTTTAGATAAAGCTCAAATAATAGTTTTCGATTCATGGACAGATCTTTATGATTTTAGATTGAAATTGGATATCACTTGCGTAATTCGCACAACATTTAAAGATCTACTTGAAAGTGGTGATATAATGAGGGAGCTTTTACACCGGCTGAGTCGTCTTAATGTAGTTATTACGGATATAGAGTCAGTCTCTGAGAGCCAAGTCATTGCATATAAATCGTTTCTTGATAGTCTGATACCTCTATTGTCAGAGTTGTATTCACAAGGCAATGCGGTTCAATTTAATCTTATTACCGACCGTGTGATACTTAAGGATATGAATAACTGTAATGCGGCTGTTGAATCGATCACGGTATCTCCGGATGGCTTATTTTATATATGTCCCGGATTTTATAGTGTCGGCATGGAGAATATAGGTTCACTAACAGATGGTATATTCATAAAGAATCATTATCTTTTTGATATTAACCATGCTCCCATATGTAAGATATGTGATGCATATCAGTGTAAGAGGTGTGTTTGGCTTAATCAGCGCGTAACGCGCGAAGTGAATACTCCTGGTAGAATACAGTGTCTTCTTGCGCATTGCGAACGGAATGCTTCAAAAAATTTTCTGGAAAATTTAAAAAGTGATAGAACCCCGATTGTTGAAGGAATTTCCATTGCTGAAATTGACTATCTTGATCCTTTAGATTGTATTATTAATCAATAATTTAAATTGTTAAAAATGAAACAAATAAAATATCTGAGTTTTATAATCCTGTTTTTTGCTAATATTATTATAACATCATGTAGTAAAGATGACAATAGTGACGAACTAAGTGAAACAACATCTGGTATTACAAACCAGTTTCCAGGTTTATGGATGGAATGTAAACAGATAGACCTTTATTCAGAAGAAGGTGGTCAAGATCAAATTGTTGACTATAACGCATATACGTATACATATATATGTGTGGCTCCCATAGGTGAAAATCTGGTAGACGGTTTTTTAATTAGCTATCTAGATAATCAAGAGACTACAGTTGAGACTGTCAACTGCCAGGTCAATGATAATAAGATTATAATGGATGGTAAACAGATCGGTATAATTGAGTCTTGTTCTCAAAATGGAAATTGGAGTGACTTGATTATATTATGGGAAAAGAGTGTTGTTTTCAATAATTGTGGCAGTAATTGCAGAATAAGAGCATATTATATGTTCAGGGCATGATAGCAGGGCTTGTTTACTAGTTTTAAATGGAGAGAATCATTCTTATTTAAGAATATTTCAAATACCTATATGATTTAAAATGAAAAAACTTATTGGTCAGGTTAATTCTCAAGAAAGAGATACAATACAGATGCTTTTTGAGAGAAAAAGTGGACTTGCTGAGTTAGCAAAGATTCTCACATCTGATAATGAAGATCTTTACGAGAAACTTGTTAAAGATTTGGCTGAGACAGAGACTTCTTTTCGTAATTGGTGGTCGTCAATGTCTGTCAAGTATGCTTGGGAAAGTGCGGATAATGGAAGTTGGGAAATAGATTTTTCTGACTGTAATATATATAGTAACGCCGGAATGATTGTTTTGTTATGATGCTATGTTTTATTGGTACTACCGAGTTGTTATTGATAGGAGGACTCGCTATCCTTTTAGTTGGAGGTAAAAAACTTCCCGAAATGATGCGCGGACTTGGAAAGGGAGTCCGTGAGTTCAAAGACGGAATGAAAGAGGTTTCAACTGATATAAAAGGCAATGACATGCCAGATAGTGATATATTGCCGGAGGAATCTCCGGCTACTTCTCCAGAACGAAAAAATTAATCTATGTCATCGGAAAAATCTTTCATGACATTCGGAGGGCATCTTGATGTCCTCCGAAAAATATTAATTCGCATATTGGCTGTAACTCTTATATTTGCATGTTTGATATTTGCTTTTAAAGACGTAACGTTTTCCGTATTGCTGTCTCCAAGCGAACCTGACTTCTGCACTTATCGTTGGTTGGAAGATTTAATACGTACGTTTAAGCCGGAATTCAGTTTTGGAGCATTTCATATAGACTTGATAGCGACAGATTTGTCAAGTCAGTTTATGACACATATAACTACTTCGGTTTATTTGGGTTTGTTTTGTTCTTCGCCGTTCATTCTCTATGAATTGTTTAAATTCGTTTCGCCAGCTTTGTTAGATAACGAGAAGAAATATTCCGTGCAGATAGTTTGTATAATATATCTGCTTTTCATTATTGGCATATTTATGAGTTATTTTGTCTTATTTCCAATATCTTTCAGATTTCTGGGAACATATTCGGTGGCAGACAAAGTGCATAGCGCTATAACACTTGATAGCTATATATCTACTTTTGTGACTCTTACGCTTATGATGGGTCTTGTGTTCCAACTGCCTGTCGTAGCCTATGTATTAGGGCGGATGGGATTGGTTCAATCATCATATCTGATAAAATATCGCAGTTACGCATTTCTTGCCATATGTGTTATTGCAGCGATAATAACGCCTCCTGATATTATGACTTTAATACTTGTTGCCATCCCGTTGTATCTGTTATACGAAATTAGCATAAGAGTAATAAGATCGGTAGAGCGAAAATCTTAACTGCAAATTTATAGAGTTGCCGTATAAATACTGAAATAACCTTGTTTTGAGTGTTCGTATAATATTCCATTATGATTTTTCATAATGGAATATAACACTGGTCCGGCTGTTATAGAATGTTTGAGGGCAGACATTGTTTGCTGATTTGGGCTGATTTGGGGAGGGCGATAGGGCAGATGTGAAATTTTTTTTATATCTTTGTCGGTTAATTGGAATCACTTCAAAGTATAATCACACAACATACCCGTATGAAATTCAATATATCAAGCAAGACACTGTCGCAGCAGCTGTCGGCAGTCAGCAAGGTGGTGAACAGTAAGAACGCGCTGTCCATATTGGACAATTTTCTGTTCTCGTTGGAGGGTAGCACGCTTACCATAATCGGATCCGACCAGGAAAATACTATGACCGCCACCGTAGAGGTGTTTGATCCGGAGGGATCAGGTTCTATCGCCATACCGGCAAAACGTCTTCTTGACATGCTTAAGGAGGTGTCGGGGCAGCCGCTTACATTCTATATCAATGACGAGAATAATGATATTGACATACGCTTCCTCAACGGCCATTTTAACTTCATGGGTATCAACGGTGCCGAATTCCCTCTGCCCGAGGCTGCAAAGGAAGACGGAAAGAGTATGACACTGCCTGCCGAGGTGGTGCGCAAGGGTCTGGAACACACTTTGTTTGCTGTGAGTACGGAGACTATACGTCCGGTCATGACGGGTGTGTTCTGGGATGTCTGCCCTGTGAATGAGGCCGGCGTCGCTCAACCCGGTATCACGTTTGTGGCATCGGACACTCACAAGTTGGTGCGCTATGTCAACACCGAGGTGGATCCTGGCCTTACAACTTCGTTTATCATGGCTCCGAAGCCGGCTGCCATATTGCGTTCGCTTATCGGTAAGGAAGAGGCCGATATAACTATAGAGATGGATGACAAGAGTGCCACGTTCACGCTCGGCACGTTTCGTCTGAGCTGCCGTTTTATCAACGGCCGTTATCCCAATTACAACCGTGTGATACCGCAGGACAATCCGTTTGAACTGACCATAGACCGCGTGTCATTGCTGACAGCCATGAGGCGTGTGGCGTTGTTTGCCAGCTCGGCATCGTCGCTTGTACGTCTCAATATACGCTCTAACGAAGTGCTTCTGGCTACCCAGGATCTGGATTATTCAATATCGGCAGAAGAACGTCTGGAGTGCGAATACCAGGGTAATTCGATGACTATCGGGTTTAATGTGGTATACATGATTGAGGTGCTTAACAATATGCAGGCCGATACCGTTGTGGTCAAACTCTCTGATCCGGCCCGTCCCGGCGTATTTGTGCCGCAGGTCAATCTGGAGGGCGAAGACTTGCTAGTGCTGCTGATGCCTATGCAGGTGATGGATTATTGATACACGGCTAATAGCACACATAGATGAAGCTTAATCTTACAAGGCCCCTGGTGTTCTTTGACCTGGAGACTACGGGTGTGAATATAGGTACTGACCGCATAGTCGAAATTTCATGCGTTAAGGTGTGTCCTGACGGATCTCATACGGAATATAGGCAGAGGCTGAATCCTGAGATGCCGATACCGGCTGCCGCCACCGCGGTGCACCATATCAGTGACGATGATGTCAGAGACGAACCTCGTTTTCGTGACATAGCGGAACAGCTGATGCTCTCTTTCGAGGGTTGTGACATAGCCGGATTCAATTCCAATAAGTTTGACGTGCCGCTGCTGATGGCTGAGTTTTCTCGCGTGGGGCTTAACTTTTCGTTGTCCGGGCGTCGCTTGATCGATGTCCAGACTATATACCATCGTCTTGAGCAGCGCACACTGTCGGCTGCCTACCGCTTCTACTGCGGCAAGGAGCTGGAAGGCGCCCATTCGGCTCTGGCGGACACTATGGCCACATACGAGGTGCTTATGGCACAATTGGACCGTTATCCCGAAACAGAAGAGTTTGGGAATGACATGGATAAACTTGCGCGTTTTTCGGTCCAGGGAGGCAATATGGATTTGGCCGGACGCCTGTCACGCGGCACAGACGGCGAGGCAGTGTTCAATTTCGGCAAGTACAAGGGGCAGAAAGTGGCCGATGTGTTTCGTCGCGAGCCTTCGTATTACCGCTGGATGATGCAGGGTGATTTCCCTAAAGATACCAAGGATATTATAACGGCTATATATATAAAAGGAGTAAAGAAGTGAGTGCGCTGAAAGACAAACATATCATATTGGGTATAAGCGGCGGTATCGCCGCCTATAAGAGTGTGTCGCTGCTGCGTCTGCTGCGCAAGGCCGGAGCCGAGGTCCAGGTCGTAATTACGCCGCATGGCAAGGAGTTTATCACTCCTGTCACACTTTCGTCATTGAGCGGAAATCCCGTGGTCAGCGAGTTTTTCACGGCAAACACGGGCGAATGGCATTCCCATGTGGACCTCGGGTTGTGGGCAGATGCCATGGTGATAGCTCCGGCCACAGCCTCTACGATAGCGAAAATGGCAAACGGAGTGGCAGACAATATGCTGATTACAACCTATCTGTCCGCTAAAGAAAAAGTGTTTGTCGCGCCGGCAATGGATCTGGATATGTTTGCTCATCCGTCTACACGACGCAACCTGGCTACACTGAGGGCTGACGGGGTGGAGATCATCGAACCCGAGGCAGGCGAACTGGCATCAGGTCTGGTGGGCAAGGGGCGTATGGAAGAGCCGGAGCGTATTTTTGATGTGCTAGAGAATTATTTTGCCGAGGGAGAGCATCTGAAAGGTAAAAAAATATTAATTACGGCCGGACCTACGTACGAAAATATTGACCCGGTGCGTTTTATCGGTAATTATTCGAGCGGAAAGATGGGCTTTGCCCTGGCCGGACGCGCGGCATCTCTCGGTGCCGAAGTTGTGCTTGTGGCCGGTCCTGTAGAGCTGCCGGTGCCAGGGTCAGACCGTATAAGGCGTATTGATGTCGTGAGTGCGGCGCAGATGATGGCTGCGTGTGAAGAACATTTTGACACGGCTGATATAGCCATATTGTGCGCGGCTGTGGCAGATTACCGGCCTGCGGCCTGCAGCGACCATAAGATAAAGCGCGAGGGCAGGGAAGAATTGACACTGTCGCTGGTCAGGAATCCGGATATTGCGGCCACACTGGGTGCGCGTAAGCGTCCGGGACAGGTCGTGGTAGGATTTGCGCTGGAGACAGACCATGAGATTGAAAATGCGCGTGCGAAAGCAGCCAGAAAAAATATGGACTGGATAGTGCTAAACTCTCTGCGAGATCCTGAAGCCGGCTTCCGTAAGGATACCAATAAAATTACGATGATATGTGCGGCTACGGGGGAGGCTGTGCCTTTTCCGGCCAAATCTAAGGCAGATGTGGCGGCAGATATTCTCGATTGTATCAAGGATTGACAGATGAAACGTATATTCCTCATATTTTTTGCCGTCATCACGGCCTGCCTGCTGCCTGTCTCGGCGCAGGAACTAAACTGTACGGTCGAGATAAACTCCTCTAAGATCGAGGGAACGGACAAAAGTCCGTTTGAAGAACTGCAAGAAGCCATAACCGAATATTTCAATACCAGAAAATGGACTAATGCGCAGTTTGCCCCTAATGAGAAAATCGAGTGTCGTTTTTTTATGACTGTAAGTAAGTATGAGGATGACAAATTCACTGCCGATGTCCAGGTACAGGTTTCGCGCCCCGTGTATAACAGCACTTATACGACCACGCTTATCAACTTCAAAGATAACAAGGTGGAGTTTACCCACCGTCGCGGCGAGCCTCTGAATTATAACGAGTCTTCATGGGAGGATAATCTTACTTCTATATTGAACTATTATGCGAATCTCTTTCTCGCCCTTGATTTTGATTCTTTTTCGCCTCTCGGGGGGCAGCCGTACTTCGACCGTGTGGCCAGTATAGTGCAGATGGCCCAGGGAAGCGGCGAGGTAGGATGGAGAGCCTTTGAAGACACAAAGAACCGCTCGGCGGTTTTGTCTTCGTATACCGATGCTGCCACATCCGGAATACGCGAGATGATGTATAATTACCACCGCAAGGGTCTTGACGAGATGGCCACAAGCCCAGACAAGGGACGTGCCGTGATCACAGAGTCGTTAAAGGCTTTACAGAAAATTTACCAGACAGCACCTATGAGTGTGGCCCTGTCTATATTTAAGGATACAAAGCTTGACGAGTTGGTCAATATATATTCAGGGGCACCAGATTCGGAACGGGAAGATGTCTACAATCTCTTGAAAGATATTTATCCGACCGAAACCGAGCGTCTGGACCAGATACGCAACCCTGTGCGGAAGTGAGGAACCAGCATGGCCTATGTTTAAAAGACTGTACATAAACAATTATGCCCTTATAGATAGTGCTGAGATAGAATTGGAACCGGGTCTCAGCATTATTACAGGCGAAACGGGTGCCGGCAAGACTATTTTGCTCGGTGCCCTGTCGCTGTTGCTCGGTGCCAGGGCCGACGTCAGGCGGCTGGCCGTTACAGGCAGGAAAATCGTGGTCGAAGGAGCGTTTGACACCGGAGGTTATGATCTCAGACCTTTGTTTGACAGCCATGACCTGGTATGGAGTGATGACGAACTGCTGCTACGCCGTGAGATTTCTCCTACCGGAAGGTCTCGTGCGTTTGTAAACGATTCTCCGGTCACGACGGCTATATTGGGCGATATAGCCTCCCGTCTGGTGGACATACATTCCCAGCATAACAATTTGCTGATATCGGATACCAGGTTCCAGCTAGGTGTTCTAGACTCAATAGCCGGAAACACTGTGTTAAGGGAACGCTATACCGCTACATATCGTGAATATGTCAAACTGCGCAGCCGTGTGGCAGAGATGAAGACACGTTTGGCCGCTAGCAGGGAAAATGAGGAATTCATACGTTTCCGTCTTGACCATCTGCGCAAGCTCAAACCGAAAGCAGGAGAACAATCGGAGCTTGAAAGGATGCAGGAGATTCTTGGCGATTCGGCTGCCATAAGCGACAGTCTGGGGGGGGCTGCCGGGCTGCTTTCGGAGTCAGACACTTCTGCGTTGTCCCGGTTGCGCGAGGCACGAAAGCTGCTTCAAGATGTGAATCTCGGCCTGTTTGCCAGCGATGGCGAGATGCCGGATGATATTATGGGGCGTCTGGAGACTGTCGCGATAGAACTTAAAGATATAGCCGAGACGTTGTCCGGCTGGACTGAAAAGGTCAGTGCCAATCCGGCGCTTCTTGACAAAGTGGAGAAACGGCTGTCGGCACTTTATGAGACGCAGCGCCGTTTCAAAGTTGCCGGGGAGCGTGAACTGATAGAGCTGTATGCCGACCTGGAGCGCCAGCTCGGCGCTATAACAGGTGACGACGGCGAACTGCCGGAACTTGAGGAAGAACTTAGGCAGATGGCTGTGAGGCTGCGACAGCAGGCAGCGGAACTGACGGAATCGCGCCGTGAGGCTGCCGAGGTCTTTTCCGGGCTTATGGTGCGGGCCGCTTTGCCGCTCGGTATGGCGAATTTGAAATTTGCTGTTGCCATAACTCCGTGTAAATACACCGTGGAAGGGTGCGACTTGCCGGTTTTCAAATGTGCCTTTAACAAAAACCAGGAGATGCAGCCTGTATCTTCAATTGCGTCTGGCGGAGAAATTTCACGTCTCATGCTATGTCTTAAGAGTATTGTGGCCTCGCGGATGCAGCTGCCTACGCTTGTGTTTGACGAGGTAGACACAGGCGTGAGCGGCGATGTGGCCGCCCGTATAGGTGCCATGATGAAAGAAATCGCGGCCAGCAGGCAGGTCATAGCGATAACCCACCTGCCGCAGGTGGCTGTCCGGGGAGACGTTCATTTCAAAGTATATAAGGAAGACTCGGCCGATGCCACGCATACCAGGATAATGCGTCTCGGAGAGGAGGAGAGAGTTATGGAGACTGCACGCATGCTTGCCGGGGCCGTAGTGGATGACGCTGCCATAATGAATGCCCGCTCACTACTAAAACTATAAACATAAAACCATGATAGATAAGAAAGAATATATATTCGGCCTCCGTGCCGTGATAGAGGCCATAGAGGCCGGAAAGGATATAGACAGAGTGTTGATACGCAAGGATCTGGCCGGGGGAGACCTGGCTCGAGAATTGCTGGCCAAAATCAAGGAGTACGGCGTGGTTAGCCAGCGTGTGCCCCTGGAGAAACTCAACCGTATAACTATGAAGAACCACCAGGGTGCCATAGCGCTCTTGTCTGCTGTAGGATATTATGATCTGGAGCAGATGGTTCCCTCACTGTACGAAGAGGGCATGCTGCCGTTTATCGTGCTGCTTGACGGAATCACGGACACGCACAATTTCGGAGCTATAGCCCGTACTGCCGAATGTGCCGGAGTGGACACGATAGTGATACCCGAGCGCAACAGTGTGCGTGTAAGTGCCGATGCTGTCAAGACGTCTGCAGGCGCCCTGCTGCATCTCCCCGTGTGCCGCACGCGCTCCATAGAGGAGGCTGTCAGATATCTTAAAGATTCTGGTTTTGTGATAGTCGGAGCTACCGAAAAGGGGGTGCAGGATTATACAGAGGCTGATTATACGGGTCCTGTGGCTATAGTGATGGGTGCCGAGGATACTGGTATTTCAGACCCCGTGCTGCGTCTGTGCGACACCCTGGCTGCAATTCCTATAATAGGCTCTATAGGCAGTCTGAACGTCTCTGTGGCCGCAGGCGTCATGATGTATGAGGCTGTGCGACAGCGTATAGGGGCCGGCCAGAGCCACGAATGACCACTTAGCGTCACGCTAAAATTGCCTGTTTGACTTTTTTTAAGTAACTTTGCAGACCAATATTCAGAAGTTATGATTAATCGTGTCTTGATAAGAATCAAAGTAGTGCAGCTGCTATACTCTTATCTGCTCACAGAGAAGTTGTTCACGCTTGAAAGCCAGCCTACACCCCCGACAAAGGAAAAGAGGTTCGCATATAAGCTTTACCTTGACATGCTGGTGCTGATGACGCGCCTTGCCGATAATGTGGAACAGCGCGGCGGCCATCGTCCGTTGGCGGACAATCGTTTTATACGCACCGTTCAGGCCGATGAGAAAATCAAATCCCAGCAGGCGAAAAACAGGCTTGAGGCCTCTCCGTTTGATTCGCCTATGCTGATCAACTCGTTGTCGGCCGCTATCAAGGAGTCAGCTCCTTATAAGACGTATATCAAGAATGGATCTGTGGATATGGCCGGAGACCTTAAGGTCTGGCGTGAGATATTCACACTTATTATAATGCCGTCGCCCACAATCAATAATTTGTTTGAACAGGTGCCTAATTTCTCGCTGCGTGGTGTGGAGCGCATGCGCGATCTTATGGAGGCGACGTTTGTCAACTTCTCCTCTTCGCAAGACCATGTGGCCGATGCTCTGAAGACACTTAATTTCAGTCTGGAAAAAGCACGGGAACTGTATTATCGCATGCTGCAGCTAGCCATAGAGCTGACAGTACAGCAAGAACGCAATCTTGACGCCGCGCGGCACAAGTACGTGGTGACCGACCGTGATCTGAATCCTAATCTGCGTTTTGTGGAAAATGAGTTTGTACGTGTTCTGTCTGAAGATTTCGATTATAACGAGTATACACGTTCGGGTAAAAACTCATGGCTTGCAGAAAATCCGGTGCTTGTCAATTCCCTGTTGAAGACGGTAACCACTTCCGATGTCTATCTGGATTACATGAATGCGCCAGAAACGGATTTTCGTGCCGATTGCGAATTGTGGCGTAATTTGTTCCGGTATGTGATATTCCCCGACCCTGATTTATCTGAGGGACTTGAGGACAAGTCTGTTTTTTGGAATGATGACCTGGATATTATCGGAACATTCGTATTGAAGACCATACGCCGTTTTGAAGAAAATGAGGAGCATCCTGTCTTGCCCATGTATAAGGATGACGAGGACGCTCGTTTCGGCCGTGAGCTTTTCAATGCCGTAGTCCGCCACAAGGACGAATATCGGACCATAATCGACAGTGTGCTCAACAAAGATTCGTGGGATGCAGACCGTCTGGCTTTTATGGACGTGGTGCTGCTGCTTACGGCCCTGGCGGAGATATTATGTTTCCCAAAGATTCCGGTGAATGTCACGATAAACGAATATATAGAGCTGGCCAAGGCGTACAGCACCCCGAAGAGCTCGTTCTTTATCAACGGTATTTTGGGCGCGGCAGTGAGCTCGTTGCGCCAGAATGGCACACTCGTTAAAGCATAACCAACAACAATAATAATAAATTTATGTTAGACTTAATTTTTCTTGCTGCACAGCCACAGGGCGGCGGCTACACCGGCATAATCATGATTGTGGCCATGGTGGCTATCTTCTATTTCTTCATGATACGCCCTCAGAACAAGAAGCAGAAAGAAATCAAGAAAGCTCGCGAGGCTCTCGGCGTAGGTGACCGCGTGGTGACCGCCGGCGGTATATACGGTAAAATAAAAGAGGTGTCTGACACCACATTTATTGTAGAGATAGCCAGCGGTGTAAGCATCAAGATAGAAAAAACATCGGTATATCCAGCTCCTGGAGCCGATGCTGAGAAGAAATAAGAATCGCACGCCTTCGGCGTACCATATCTGACATGTCGGACACAAAGGCTGCTAAGGGGATAAGGCGCTGGCAGGGCTGGCGTAAGACGGGTCGTATGCGCGACCTGCGCCTTTTTGCTGTCTTTGTGGTTATTGCGGGGGTGTTTTGGTTTATAATGGCTATGAACGACACCGTGCAAACCGATATAGAGGTCAAGGTAGATATAACCGGAGTGCCCGACACAGTTACATTTATCAACGAGCCTCCAGGCGTGATACATGTGACCGTGCGCGACCGTGGCACCACTTTGTTGCGGCGTAAGTTTATGCGCGCGGCGCAGTTGCATATCAGTTTTGCCGAATATGCTTCAGACGGATATCTGCGTGTTTCGCCGTCGGCGCTGTCTACCTATGTGCGTTCGCTGTTTGGCAGTAATGCTTCTGTTAACATAACTTCGGCCGACTCGATATCCGTTATGTATACCTCGGCTCCGGCCAAGGTTGTACCGGTGCGTATAAATACCGACATAACCGCCGCTCTCGGCAAAGTAGTCAATGGTAATCCTCGCACTGAGACGCGCAATATCAAGATATACTCCTCACGTGACATCCTTGATACGATATCATATGTCAGTACGGAACCCATAGTGCGGCGCGATCTGGCAGATCCGGTGACCGTAAGGGTCAGGCTGCGGCCTATCCACGGCGTGAAGATGGTGCCGTCTGCCATAGACGTGCGTATTCCGGTGGAACCGCTTGAAAATCGTAAAGTATACGTTCCTGTGACAACGCTCAATGTGCCCAAGGGTGAAAATATGGTGCTTTTTCCCTCAAGTGTGGAAGTGTCATATCTTGTGCCGATGAGCCTAAATGACGATGTTCGCACACCTTTCAGTGTTGTGGCTGATTATAGGGATCTGGCCTCTCCCTCGGACAAGCGTATCAAATTGCGTCTGTCAACGCCTCTTCCGGCGCATGTCGAGAGTGCCACTCTCGAGATTGACAGCGTGGAGTTCACTATAATACGCCAGAACAAATGAGGCTGATAGGGGTTACGGGTGGTATAGGTAGCGGCAAAAGCGTGGTATGCCGCATTTGCGCGTTGCGCGGACTGCCCGTTTATGACTGCGATTCGCGTGCGAGACAGTTGATGGACGAGTCGGATGCAATTAAGGCTGAGCTGTGCCGTGTGTCGGGGACGGATGTCCTGACATGCGAGGGAGGGGTAGACCGGTCACTGCTGGCCGGCCTTATATTCAGTTCGGAACATATGAGAATGTCGGTCAATGCTATAGTGCATGAAGCCGTCCGTCATGATCTGGCTTCCTGGGTATCTGCTTTGCGTGTTAATACGGCTCTTCTTGAGAGCGCTGTGCTGCATACTTCCGGTCTGGACATGTTGGTAGACGAAATATGGCTTGTTACAGCACCACGTGAGTTGCGTGTAGGACGTGTGATGCGCCGTTCTGGTCTTTCGCGCGGCCAGGTCGAAGCCCGTATAAGTGCCCAGGAGCATGAATTTTCCGGGTTGCCGCGGCGTAAGGTGCGTCGTATAGTCAATGACGGCGCGGTGTCACTGCTGGCCGCGTTGCCTGAATATGGTGAAATTTAATTTATTAAAATAGATATGCTTAAGACCATACTTTCGATTACAGGACGTCCGGGCCTGTTTAAAATCGTAACCAACGGCAAAAATATGCTTCTGGTAGAAGACCTTTGCACAAAACGCCGTTTCCCGGCTCACAGTCGCGACAAAATAGTAAGTCTCGGTGATATAGCCATGTATACAGACGCAGACGAAGTGCCATTGTCCCAGGTGTTGGAAAATGCGCGTAAGCTGTATGACGGCGCCAGGGCCGATGTAAAAGCTTTGGTCGCAGAAGGGCGGTTGCGCGACGAGTTTGCGCGTATCCTGCCGGATTTTGATCGCGAAAGGGTGTATGACAACGACATTAAGAAATTCTTTACCTGGTATAATATTCTGATCGATGCCGGTTGTACCGCTTTTGTGGAGGCGGAGCCGGAAGGCGCGGCTAAGGAAGCTGCCGAATATGCCGCCGAAAGCCAGGACTGACACGCCGGAGTGTGCCGGTGCATTTTACAGGGCCGCCTGCAGCCTGCCTATGGCAGAATGTATGGCGGCCCTGGTCATGTCTGTGCATTAGACTGTTGTGTCGTGTTGCATAGATGAAAATTTGCAAAAAATAATTGTGCAAAAGTTTGTCTAATACGTTAATAATTAGTAATTTTGCACCACTTAAGGTGTAGTCTGACGATTCGGCTTACGCAATAAATTGTCTATCAATAGATTAAGGTTGTTGCAAGTCGGAGCGCAGTATGCTTTGGGTTTGGATAAGACGAAATTGAGAATTAAATAAATAAATCAAAACAAAAAAGAATGCCTACAATTCAACAATTAGTAAGAAAAGGACGTGTTGCTTTGGAAGACAAGAGCAAGAGCCCGGCTCTTGATTCATGCCCCCAGCGTCGTGGCGTGTGCGTACGTGTGTACACCACCACTCCCAAGAAGCCTAACTCGGCTATGCGTAAGGTGGCCCGTGTGCGCCTGACCAACGGCAAGGAGGTTAACTCGTATATCCCTGGAGAAGGCCACAATCTGCAGGAGCACAGCATTGTAATGGTGCGCGGCGGTCGTGTTAAGGACCTTCCCGGTGTGCGCTATCATATCGTGCGCGGTACGCTTGACACAGCCGGCGTTAACGGCCGTACGCAGCGTCGCAGTAAATATGGCGCCAAACGTCCCAAAGCAGCTAAGAAGTAAACATCCTTCCTGATATCGTGCGGCTCTCCTGTGACGGAGGCCGTGCAAACAAGTAAATCACACAACATTTTCTAATTAGTTTTTGATTTATTGGATGGCTAAGGTTGAGTAAATGACGCAAGCGAGCGTTGTTGAAGATGCGGAAAACGGGGACGGACACAGTCCTGCCGCAGGAAGCAGCCAAAAACAAAAACATATTTATTCTTGAAATGAGAAAAGCAAAGCCTAAAAAAAGAGTGATTCTGCCCGATCCCGTATTCGGCGAAGTGCGCGTCACTAAATTTGTGAATCACCTTATGTATGACGGTAAAAAGAACACCGCATTCACTATCTTCTATTCGGCACTCGAGACTGTGAAGTCCAAAATGCCCAATGAAGAGAAGTCAGCTCTTGAGATCTGGAAGAAAGCCCTTGAAAACATCACTCCCCAGGTGGAGGTTAAGTCTCGCCGTATCGGCGGTGCCACTTTCCAGGTTCCTACTGAAATCCGTGCTGACCGCAAAGAGTCAATCTCGATGAAGAACCTTATCATCTTTGCTCGTAAACGCGGCGGCAAGACCATGGCGGACAAACTCGCTGCGGAAATCGTGGACGCTTACAATGACCAGGGTGGTGCTTTCAAACGTAAAGAGGACATGCACCGTATGGCAGAGGCTAACCGCGCATTTGCACACTTCCGCTTCTAATGGATTTCAGGACTATTATCATTAAATGAAAAATGGCTAAAAACGACGAATTAACTTTAACCAGAAATATCGGCATCATGGCCCACATCGATGCCGGCAAGACCACTACTTCGGAACGTATACTTTTCTATACCGGTCTGACACATAAGATTGGCGAGGTGCATGACGGTGCCGCCACCATGGACTGGATGGAGCAGGAACAGGAGCGCGGTATCACTATTACTTCTGCCGCTACCACTACTTTCTGGCAGTACGGTGGTAAAAAATACAAAATCAATCTTATCGACACTCCGGGACACGTTGACTTTACTGTCGAGGTGGAACGTTCTTTGCGCGTGCTTGACGGCGCTGTTGCGGCGTTCTGCGCGGTAGGCGGTGTAGAACCCCAGTCTGAGACCGTATGGCGCCAGGCTGAGAAATACAACGTCCCCCGTATTGGTTATGTGAATAAGATGGACCGTTCGGGTGCTAACTTCTTTGAAGTTGTGCGCCAGGTGAGGGAAGTGCTCGGAGCAACTCCGCTGCCTATCCAGATACCTATCGGTGCCGAAGAAACATTCAAGGGCGTGGTAGACCTCGTGGCCATGAAAGCTATCTTCTGGCATGACGAGACCATGGGTGCCGAATATACTGTTGAGGAAATACCCGAAAACCTGCAGGCCGAGGCAGAAGAGTGGCGTGACAAGCTTCTTGAGACTTTGGCTGAGTTTGACGAGGTTTTCATGGAAAAATATTTCGATGATCCTTCAACAATCACTGTAGAAGAGATCAAGGCCGCTATTCGCAAAGCCACTCTCGGAATGCAGATCAATCCTATGATTTGCGGTTCTTCTTTCAAGAATAAGGGTGTGCAGACATTGCTTGACGCTGTGTGCGCATATCTGCCCTCTCCCGAAGACACAGGCGCTGTAGAAGGTTGTCTGCCCGATGATTCAGACGCTGTGGTAAGCCGCAAGCCTCTGCCCGAGGAGCCGATGTGCGCTCTCGCTTTCAAGATTGCTACCGACCCCTATGTAGGTCGTCTCTGCTTCTTCCGCGTATATTCTGGCGAGATCGAGGCTGGTTCTTACTGTCTGAACTCTCGCTCTGGCAAGAAAGAACGTATCTCTCGCCTGTTCCAGATGCATTCTAACAAGCAGAACCCCAAGGAAAAGATCGGTTGCGGCGACATCGGTGCAGGTGTGGGCTTCAAGGATATCCGTACCGGTGACACTCTGTGTGCCGAAGACGCTCCCATCGTGCTCGAGGCTATGGAATTCCCCGATCCCGTGATCGGTATCGCCGTAGAGCCCAAAACCCAGAAAGATTTGGACAAACTCGGTGTCGGTCTTCAGAAGCTGGCAGAAGAGGATCCCACATTCCGCGTAGAGACCAACGAGGAGACAGGCCAGACCGTAATCTCAGGTATGGGCGAGCTTCATCTGGATATTATTATCGACCGTCTGAGACGCGAATTTAAGGTTGAGTGCAACCAGGGTCGTCCTCAGGTTACATATAAAGAGGCTATCACCAAACCCGTCGAGCTGCGCGAGGTATTCAAGAAGCAGACAGGTGGTCGCGGTAAGTTTGCCGATATCATCGTACGTGTTGAGCCTGCCGATGACGATTTCGAGGGCAGCCTCCAGTTCGTAGACGAGGTTAAGGGCGGTAACGTGCCTAAGGAATACATACCTTCTGTACAGAAAGGTTTCCAGACGGCTATGAAGAACGGCGTACTGGCCGGTTATCCCGTAGAACGCCTTAAAGTAACTCTGATCGATGGTTCGTTCCATCCTGTCGACTCCGACCAGCTTTCGTTCGAGCTTTGCGCTATCCAGGCATTTAAGAAAGCTTCTGAGAAGGCAGGTCCCGTACTCATGGAGCCTATCATGAAGATAGAGGTTGTTACTCCCGAGGAGAGCATGGGTGATGTGATCGGTGACCTCAACAAGCGTCGCGGCCAGGTAGAAGGTATGGAGACATCCCGTTCGGGCGCGCGTATTGTCAAGGCCCTCGCTCCTCTGGCAGAGATGTTTGGTTATGTTACAGCCCTGCGTACTATCACTTCGGGCCGTGCTACAAGCACCATGACATTCTCTCACTATTCAGAGGTTAGCTCTTCTATAGCCAAGAACGTTCTGACCGAGTGCCAGGGACGTGTAGACCTACTCAAATAAGAAATATATTTCACACAACAATATGAGCCAAAAAATCAGAATCAAATTAAAATCTTACGATCACAATCTCGTGGACAAGAGCGCCGAGAAGATCGTTAAGACGGTGAAGGCTACAGATGCCGTTGTGAGCGGTCCGATACCCCTGCCCACATACAAGCGTATCTTCACAGTCAACCGTTCTACTTTCGTCAATAAGAAAAGCCGCGAGCAGTTCCAGCTCAGCTCTTATCAGAGACTGATAGACATCTACAGCTCTACGGCTAAAACTGTAGACGCGCTGATGAAACTCGAACTTCCCAGCGGTGTGGACGTAAGCATCAAGGTGTAAACGGCTGACACGTCAAAACAAACAAAAATAGACAAAACTAAAGTATTTTAATCTAGTTAAGAAATGCCAGGATTATTAGGAAAGAAAATCGGAATGACATCCGTATTCAGTGCCGACGGCAAAAATGTGCCGTGCACTGTCATCGAAGTAGGTCCTTGCGTGGTCACTCAAATCAAGACCGTAGAAAATGACGGCTATGCAGCCGTGCAGGTGGGCTTCCAGGAGAAGAAAGAGAAGCACACCACACGCCCCGAAGCCGGACATTTCAAAAAGGCTGGTGTGGCCCCCATGAGACACTTGGCTGAGTTCAAATCGTTTGCCACAGAGCCCGCTCTGGGCGATACCCTCACTGTGGAGCTGTTCGAGGAAGGCGGATTCGTCGACGTCGCAGGTACATCAAAAGGTAAGGGTTTCCAGGGCGTAGTGAAACGCCACGGTTTCGGCGGTGTGGGCCAGAGCACCCACGGCCAGCACAACCGTCTGCGCGCTCCCGGTTCTATCGGTGCCTGCTCGTATCCCGCGAAGGTATTCAAGGGCATGCGCATGGCGGGCCAGACAGGCAACGAACGCGTAACGGTGCAGAACCTCCAGGTAATTAAAGTTCTGCCCGAGCACAATTTGTTAATGGTCAAGGGTTCTATACCCGGAAGCAAAGGTTCAATCGTTTTAGTTGAGAAATAATGGAAGTAGCAGTATATAACATCAAAGGTGAAGACACCGGACGCAAAGTAATGCTCAATGACGCCGTGTTCGCGGTAGAGACTCCCAGCGACTCCAATCCCGCACACGTCATCTATCTCGACGTAAAACAGTATTTGGCAAACCAGCGCCAGGGCACTCACAAGAGCAAGGAGCGTAGCGAGGTTAGCGGTTCTACACGCAAGCTCGGCCGTCAAAAAGGCGGTGGCGGCGCTCGTCGCGGTGATATCAACTCGCCCGTGCTCGTCGGCGGCGGCCGTGTATTCGGACCCCGTCCCCGTGACTACCGCTTCAAAATGAATAAGAAAGTGAAAGCTCTCGCTCGCCGTCTGGCCCTTACTTCCAAGGCTCAGGAAGGCAAGATCGTAGTAGTTGAGAATTTCACTTGGGATGCCCCCAGAACTAAGAACTTTATCGAGATGGCCAAGGGCCTTAATCTCGCAGGCAAGAAGGTTACTCTGGTGCTTTCTGCACAGGATAACAATATCTTTAAGTCTGTACGCAACGTGCCCGGTTCATGCGTGCGCCAGGCTGCCGAGTTGAACACATATTATGTGCTCAACAACGATACAATGGTTCTTACAGAGGCATCGGTAGAAATGCTTAACCAACTTTAAAAAAAGGAGATAAGACAAAATGGATATACAGATCAAACCCATCGTGACCGAGAAGGCCACGGCAGCAAGCGAGAAACTCAATTGCTACACATTTGCAGTGTCTCCCGACGCCAACAAATATCAGATCAAAGATTTGATCGAAAAAATGTATGGTGTTAAAGTGGTGAAGGTCAACACCGCCCTCTACGCAGGCAAGCGCAAACAGCGTTATACCAAGGGTGGTCTGATCAAAGGCAGCACTGCCGCATTCAAGAAGGCTTACGTCACAGTGGCCGAAGGACAGACAATTGACTATTACAGCAACTTATAATTAAGAAATGGCAGTAAGAAAATTTAAGCCCGTAACACCGGGGCAAAGACACAAAATTATTGGTGTATTCAAAGGAACAATCACTGCTACCACACCAGAGAAGTCTCTTACCGTCGGCAAACGTTCCACCGGCGGACGCAACGCTGCCGGCCATCTGACCACACGCTATCGCGGTGGCGGCCACAAGCGCAAGCTCCGTCTGATCGACTTTAAGAGAATGAAAGACGGTGTTCCCGCTGTCGTAAAGAGCATCGAGTACGATCCCAATCGTTCTGCCCGTATAGCGCTGCTCTATTACACTGATGGCGAGAAAGCTTACATGATCGCGCCCAACGGCCTGGAAGTTGGGCAGACCGTGGTAAGCGGTCCCGATGCCGCTCCCGAGGTAGGCAACGCCCTGCCCCTGGCCAAGATCCCCGTCGGTACCCTCATCCATTGTATTGAGCTCCGTCCCGGACAGGGTGCCTCTATGGCACGTTCTGCCGGTACGTTCGCGCAGCTTACTTCGCGCGAAGGTGACTATGCGATTATCAAATTGCCTTCTGGTGAGACACGCAAGATCCTGCTCACTTGTAAGGCTACCATAGGTGTAGTTGGCAACTCCGACCACGCTCTCGAGCGTAGCGGCAAGGCCGGCCGCAGCCGCTGGCTGGGCCGTCGTCCCCACAACCGCGGTGTTGTCATGAACCCTGTTGACCACCCCATGGGTGGTGGTGAAGGCCGTCAGAGCGGTGGCCATCCCCGTAGCCGCACAGGCCTCTATGCCAAGGGTCTGAAGACACGTGCTCCCAAGAAGCATTCTTCGAAGTACATCATTGAAAGAAGGAAAAAGTAAATTTGATTAACTAAGTCACTATGAGTCGTTCACTTAAAAAAGGACCCTTTATCAGCGTTAAGCTTGAAAAGAAAGTAGCCGCCATGGAAGAGTCCGGCAAAAAGTCGGTAATAAAGACCTGGAGCCGTGCTTCTATGATCTCTCCTGATTTTGTCGGCCACACTTTCGCAGTACACAACGGTAATAAATTCATCCCCGTGTACGTGACCGAAAATATGGTAGGTCACAAGCTTGGCGAGTTTGCCCCCACCCGCAACTTCCGCGGCCATGCCGGCAATAAGAAAAAATAAGGCCCTGCATATCAAATCACGATAAAGAAAGAAACAAAATACAATGGGTAATAGAAAAAAAGAATCAGCAGAATTGCTCAAGGAGGCTCGTAAGAACCAGTACTTCGCCAAACTGCGCAATGTCCCCACCTCTCCGCGCAAGATGCGCCTGGTGGCCGACATGGTGCGTGGCGTAGAGGTATTCAAGGCTCTCGGCATCCTGAAGTTCTCTAATAAAGAAGCCGCTCGCCGAGTAGAGAAACTGCTCCGTTCGGCTATCGCCAACTGGGAGCAGAAGAACGAGCGTAAAGCCGACCAGGGCGAGCTCTATATCTCCACAATCTTCGTGGACTGTGCTCCCATGCTCAAGCGTCTGCGTCCCGCGCCCCAGGGCCGCGGCTATCGTATCCGCAAACGCTCTAACCACGTGACATTGTTTGTTGACACAATTGATAATACTAAAGCTTAAAAGACAAGATGGGACAGAAAGTAAATCCTATTAGCAACCGCCTCGGCGTGATCCGTGGCTGGGACTCTAACTGGTATGGCGGCAAAAAATATGGCGATGTCTTGCTTGAAGACTCCAAAATCCGCAAATACCTGCGCACCCGTCTTGCCAAGGCAAGCGTATCGCGTGTTGTCATCGAGCGCACTCTGAAGATGGTCACCGTCACTATCTGCACCTCGCGTCCCGGTATGATTATCGGTCGCGGCGGTCAGGACGTAGACAATCTGAAGAAAGAGCTTGTCAAGCTCACAGGCAAGGATGTACAGGTTAATGTTCACGAGATCAAGCGTCCTGAGCTTGACGCGGAACTCGTGGCTGCCAACATCGCTCGCCAGATTGAGAACAAGGTAGCTTACCGCCGTGCAGTCAAAATGGCAGTGCAGGGTACTATGCGCATGGGTGCCGAAGGCATCAAGGTGCAGGTGAGCGGCCGTCTGAACGGAGCCGAGATGGCGCGTTCCGAGATGTTCAAGGAGGGTCGTACACCGCTCCACACACTGCGTGCCGATATCGACTATGCACTGGTCGAGGCTCTCACCAAGGTGGGCATCATCGGTATCAAGGTCTGGATCTGCCGTGGCGAGGTCTATGGCAAGCGTGAGCTCACCCCCCAGCTCTCTGCAGCTGACAAGGGCGGACGCCGCGAAGGCGGTTTCGACCGTCGTGACAACCGTCGTGGCGGCTTCCGCAAGAGAAACAACAATCGTTAATACGTAACAACAACATCAACAAGCAATGTTACAGCCTAAAAAGACAAAGTTCCGCCGCTCGCAGAAAGGCCGCATGAAAGGTGAGGCGCAGAGAGGCCACCAGCTCGCTTTCGGTTCGTTCGGCATAAAGACCCTCGAGTCAAAATGGATCACCGGCCGCCAGATAGAGGCCGCCCGTATCGCCGTGACACGCTACATGCAGCGCCAGGGCCAGATATGGATACGCATTTTCCCCGACAAGCCCATCACCAAGAAGCCTGCCGAGGTCCGCATGGGTAAAGGTAAAGGTAATCCCGAGGGATTCGTGGCGCCTGTAACTCCAGGGCGTATCCTGATAGAGGTAGAGGGCGTGAGCTACGACGTGGCCAAGGAGGCTCTGCGTCTTGCAGCCCAGAAGCTTCCGGTTATCACAAAGTTTGTGGTACGCCGTGACTATGATCCCACTCAAAACGTGTAATTTCCACACAAAGTAATCTATAAGTAATGAAAAAGGAAGAAATCAAGGAATTAAGCATCCAAGAACTCCGCGACCGTATCGAGGTCGCCGAGAAGGCTTATCGTGAATTGAAAGTAACGCACGCGATATCTCCCATCGACAATCCCGCCAAGATCACATTCGACCGCCGCGAGATTGCGCGTCTGAAGACCGTGTTGCGTCAGAAAGAAATGGCCCAGGCCAATACACCGGCTGAAGCCTAATCCCATTAATTTTAGTAGAAATGGAAAAAAGACATTTAAGAAAAGAAAGAATTGGGGTTGTTTCCAGCAACAAAGGTGATAAGACCATCACTGTAGAAATCAAGTGGAAAGAGAAGCACCCTATTTATGGTAAGTTTGTCAATAAGACAAAGAAGTACCACGCTCACGATGAGAAGAACGAGTGTTCTGTCGGCGATACAGTGCGCCTGATGGAGACTCGCCCTCTGAGCAAGACTAAGAGATGGAGACTTGTGGAAATAATTGAAAAAGTTAAGTAACTATGATACAGACTGAATCTCGATTGACAGTAGCAGATAACAGCGGCGCCAAAGAGGCCCTCTGTATCCATGTACTTGGCGGCACAGGCCGTCGTTACGCCTCGGTCGGCGATATCATCGTCGTATCGGTTAAGAGCGTCATCCCGTCTTCCGATGTCAAGAAGGGCACAGTGAGCAAGGCAGTGGTCGTGCGTACCAAGAAGGAGATACGTCGTGCCGACGGTTCCTACATCCGTTTCGACGACAATGCCTGCGTACTGCTCAACAACGCCGGCGAGCTCCGCGGCAGCCGTATCTTCGGCCCCGTGGCACGCGAGCTGCGCGCCACTAACATGAAGATTGTATCACTGGCTCCCGAAGTGCTTTAACAATACTTAAACAGAGTAAAGAAAATGGCAAAATATCATATCAAAAAGGGTGACAACGTCATAGTTAATGCCGGTGACGACAAGGGCAAGAAAGGCCGCGTGCTCGAAATTATCGTGAAGAAAGGCCGCGCCATCGTAGAAGGCGTGAACATCATCAAGAAGAGCACCAAGCCCACTGCCAAATACCCCCAGGGCGGCATCGTGGAGATGGAAGCCCCTATCAACATTTCCAATCTCAGCCTGATAGATCCCAAGAGCGGCACTGCCACTCGTATCGGCTACAGGTTTGTGGACGGAAAGAAAGTACGTTATTCTAAAAAATCCGGAGAGGAGATCAAGTAATGAGCACAACACTTAGCAAAGACTATAAGGAGAGAATTATGCCTGCTCTTGTCAAAGAGTTCGGCTATACTACTGTGATGCAGGTGCCCAAGCTCGAGAAGATAGTTATCAACCAGGGTCTGGGCGATGCCACTCAGGACAAGAAACTCATAGAGACTTCTATCAACGAGCTGACAGCTATCACAGGCCAGAAGGCTGTGCCCACACTCTCGCGTAAAGACATCTCGAACTTCAAGCTGCGTAAGAAAATGCCCATCGGCGTTATGGTGACACTTCGTCGCGACCGTATGTACGAGTTTCTCGAGCGTCTCATCCGCGTGGCTCTGCCCCGTATCCGCGACTTCAAGGGCATTAACGCCAAGCTTGACGGACGCGGCAACTATACGCTGGGTATCACAGAGCAGATTATCTTCCCTGAGATTAACATTGACAGTGTGTCCAAGCTGAACGGTATGAATATCACTTTTGTGACTTCTGCCAAGACAGATGAAGAGGGCTTCGCCCTGCTCAAACAGTTTGGTTTACCCTTTAAAACTGAGAAATAACAGATGGCAAAAGAATCAATGAAAGCCCGCGAGGTAAAGCGTCAGCGCATGGTGGCAAAATATGCCGAGCGTAAGGCTGCCCTTAAGAAGGCCGCCCTGGCTGATGCCGAAGGCAACATCGACTACGAGGCTCTGACCAAACTTCAGAAGTTGCCCAAGAACGCTTCTCGCGTGCGCCTGCACAACCGCTGCTCCATCACAGGCCGTCCGAAAGGCTATATGCGCCAGTTCGGTATCTCTCGTATACAATTCCGCGAGATGGCCAGCGCCGGCCTTATCCCCGGTGTTAAGAAAGCAAGCTGGTAAGACACACCTCCCATTGCGGAATCCGCGCGGCAGTTTTGCTGTTTCGCAGTGCGCATGTCACTGTAAAATAAATTCGGCCGCCCGCACAATAAACATGGAAGTCGCTCCGTTATCAATAAATTGGAGCGACCTCCATGCCCGATATTGTGAGGCATCCTCCTCTCACGGGGCGGATTAGGCGTGGTTCCGTTATAAAATTTGAAATCAGAGAGTATTAAATATTGTTCAGAAAATCTGAATCAATTTAACATCAAAAAAAATGACTGATCCTATTGCAGATTATTTAACACGACTCAGGAACGCTATCAAGGCGGGTCACCGTGTGGTAGAAATTCCCGGGTCAAACCTGAAAAGGGAGATTACCAAGATCCTTTTCGAGCAGGGTTACATCCTCAACTACAAGTTTATGGAGGGTGATACCCCCTCAGGCGTGATCAAGATTGCGCTGAAGTATGATCCCGTTGACAAGGTTAACGCCATCAAGGGCCTCAAGCGCGTGTCGCGTCCCGGCCTCCGCCAGTACACAGGCTATAAGGATATGCCCCGTGTGCTTAACGGACTGGGTATCGCCGTGCTCTCCACTTCACGTGGTGTTATGACTAACAAAGACGCCAAGGAACTCAAAATCGGCGGCGAAGTATTATGCTATGTTTACTAATCAGAAGGAGGTATTGAAATGTCAAGAATAGGTAAAGCACCCATCGAAGTACCTGCCGGCGTAAGCATTCAGGTTAAAGATAACACAGTGACAGTGAAGGGTCCCAAAGGCGAACTCTCACAGACTATAAATCCCGATATCAAGGTAGAGGTAGAGGACGGCCGTATCCTGGTGTCACGTCCGAGCGACAACCGCGAGCACCGTGCTCTGCACGGCTTGTACCGCGCACTTATCCACAACATGGTAGTGGGTGTGAGCGAGGGCTACAAGAAAGAGATGGAGCTCGTGGGCGTAGGTTACCGCGCGACTGCCACAGGCCAGGTGCTTGAGCTTTCGCTGGGATTCTCTCACGCTATCTATATCAAGATGCCCAAGGAGATTAAGATAGAGGCAAAGAGCGAGCGTAACAAAAACCCGCTCATCATCCTCGAAAGCCCCGACAAGCAGCTGCTTGGCCAGGTATGTGCCAAAATACGCTCGCTGCGCAAGCCCGAACCCTATAAGGGTAAAGGTATTAAGTTTGTCGGCGAGATTATCCGTCGCAAGTCAGGCAAATCGGCTAACGCCAAATAATTAAAAATCGACTACAATGGTATCAAAGATAGCAAGAAGAAATAAAATCAAGGCGCGTATCCGCGGCCGCATCAGCGGTACTGCGCAGCGTCCCCGTATGAGCGTGTTCCGCTCTAACAAGGCCATCTACGTGCAGCTTATCGATGACTTGAACGGCCGCACACTTTGCGCTGCCGACTCAAAAGGCATTGCAGAGGGCACTAAGGTAGAGATATCTGCCAAGGTTGGCGAGAAAGTGGCCCAGAAAGCACAGGAGATGGGCATCACCGAGGTGGTGTTTGACCGTAACGGTTATCTGTTCCACGGAAGAGTAAAATCATTGGCCGATGCAGCTCGCAAGGCCGGTCTTAAATTCTAATAACACATGGCAACAAAGAACAATAGAGTAAAATCGACAAATGATTTGGAGCTGAAAGACCGCCTGGTAGCCATCAACCGTGTTACTAAAGTGACCAAGGGTGGCCGTGCGTTCAGCTTTGCCGCCATCGTCGTAGTGGGTAACGAGGACGGTGTGATCGGCTGGGGCCTGGGCAAGGCCAACGAGGTGACAGCCGCTATCGCCAAGGGCGTGGAGACTGCTAAGAAGAATCTGATACGCGTGCCTGTGCACAAGGGTACCATACCCCACGAGCAGCTTGCCAAATTCGGCGGCAGCCGCGTATTCCTCAAGCCTGCTTCTACCGGTACCGGTGTGAAAGCCGGCGGCGCTATGCGTGCCGTGCTTGAGAGCGTGGGTATTACCGACGTCCTTGCCAAGTCCAAGGGCTCTTCTAACCCCCACAACCTGGTTAAGGCCACTATCGCGGCGCTGGCTGAACTGCGCAGCCCGGCACAGGTGGCACAGAACCGTGGTATCTCTGTAGACAAAGTGTTTAACGGCAAATAATCTTAAGAAATGGCAACTATCAAGATCAAACAAATTAAGAGCCGCATCAACTGCCCCCAGGTGCAGAAGCGAACACTTGACGCCCTGGGCCTTCGCAAGATGAACCACACTGTGGAGCATGAAGACAACCCCTGTATCATGGGAATGGTAAACCGCGTACGTCACCTTGTGGAAGTGACCAAAGCATAAAACGAACTGACAATGAAAATGGACTTAAGCAATTTGCAGCCGGCTGTCGGCTCAAATAAGGACAGGAAGAGAATTGGCCGTGGACCGGGCAGCGGTTACGGCGGTACTTCCACACGTGGTCACAAGGGAGCGAAATCTCGCTCCGGTTACAAGCACAAAGTAGGATTCGAGGGCGGTCAGATGCCGCTCCAGCGCCGTGTGCCCAAATTCGGTTTCAAGAATATCAACCGAGTGGAATACAAGGCCATCAATCTCAACGTGCTTGAGGACCTCGCACAGGCCAAGGGCCTGGCAAAAATTACAGTTGCCGACCTGCGTTCAGCCGGTCTTGTATCTAAGAACGCCCTTGTCAAGATTCTTGGCAATGGCTCTCTGACCAAGGCCATAGAGGTAGAGGCTAATGCCTTCTCTAAAAAAGCTGAAGAGGCTATCACAGCCGCAGGTGGAACCGTAATTAAAATGTAATAAACAATGGGATTTGTAAAAACAGTAAAAAATATCTGGAGCGTAGAGGATTTGCGCAAGCGCATCGGCATCACGTTGCTGCTTGTCATAATCTACCGCTTCGGGTGTTACGTGGTACTCCCGGGTATCAATCCAGACGACCTCACCAAGCTCAAGGAGTTTTCCTCCTCGGGCTTGATGCAGTTGCTTGATATGTTCTCGGGCGGTGCTTTCTCGCAAGCCTCTATCTTCGCGCTCGGTATCATGCCCTACATTACAGCGTCAATCGTGATACAGTTGTTAGGCATGGTGCTTCCTTCTTTCCAGAAGATGCAGCGCGAGGGCGAGAGCGGCCGTATGAAGCTCAACCAGTATACACGCTGGCTTACAGTGATCATACTGGTGCTGCAGGCCCCGGCCTACCTGCTTAACCTGCGCGCGCAGATCAGTGCTGCCGGGGCGGTAGGCGCGGCGGAACAGATAGGCGGTATAAACATAGCCTTTATGACTGTCATATTGGCTGCCGGCTCAATGTTCATCATGTGGCTTGGCGAGAGAATAGACCAGAAGGGTGTGGGTAACGGTATCTCGTTCATCATCCTTATAGGTATCATAGCCCGTCTGCCTGAGGCTTTCATACAGGAGTTCAGCCAGCGTTTGCTGAATTCTGCCGGCGGCGGCCTGGTTATGTTCCTGGTTGAGATCGTGATACTGCTGGCCGTCATAGCCGGTGCCATATTGCTGGTACAGGGCACTCGCAAAGTGCCTGTGCAGTACGCCAAGCGTATTGTGGGCAACAAGCAATACGGCGGCGCTCGCCAGTACATTCCCTTAAAGGTCAACGCGGCCGGTGTCATGCCTATAATCTTTGCCCAGGCGCTCATGTTTATTCCGGTCACACTTGCCGGTTTCAATACCGAGGGCACAGGTTTCTGGGGGGCATTGACCGATATGTATGGCTTTTGGTATAATCTGATATACTTCTTAATGATTGTAGCTTTCACGTACTTCTATACAGCTATCACAGTGCGGCCCGCACAGATGGCCGAAGACATGAAGCGCAATAACGGTTTTATCCCGGGTGTCAAGCCTGGTAAGCCGACCGTGGAGTATCTGGACACAATCATGAGCCGTATCACAATGCCGGGTTCCATATTCCTTGGAATAGTGGCTATTCTACCCGCTATTGCCTATATCTGCGGTCTTAACCGCAGCTTTGCGCAATTCTTTGGCGGTACGTCGCTGCTGATTCTCGTGGGTGTGATACTCGACACGCTGCGTATAGTGGAAGGCCACCTGCTTATGCGTCACTATGACGGCCTGATGAAAGACGGCCGTATAAAGGGGCGCACAACCGGTCAGGGGGCTTTCTGACACAGTGCACTTATTGAACCTTAAAACTTATGAGATTATCCACAGAATTAGCATTGGCATGCGGCGCTGCATCACTTGTGCGTCAGAGCCGGTAGTTAGTCCTGTGGGTAAACTTATGATAAATCCGATTCGATGATATATCTCAAGACAGCTGAAGACATGGAGCTAATGAGGGCAGCCTCTTCATTGTGCAGCCGTACGTTAGGCGAGGTTGCAAAATGGATAGCTCCCGGAGTTACGACCAAGAAGCTTGACACGATAGCTAGGGAGTATATATGTGATAACGGGGGCACCCCGGCCTGTCTAGGTTACGGCGGTTTTCCCGGCACCCTGTGTATAGAGGTCAACGAAACAGTTGTCCACGGCTTCCCGTCTTCCTACGCTTTGCGAGAGGGGGACATTGTCGGGACCGACTGTGTGGTCGAGCTTAACGGTTTTCATGGTGACAGCTGCTACACGTTCCCGGTAGGGGAGGTCTCTGAGTCGGTTATGTCGTTGTTGTGCGCTACCAAGGAGAGTCTTTACAAAGGCATCGAGGCTGCTCAGTCAGGACGCCGTATAGGTGATATTGCCAATGCTGTGCAGACATATTGCGAGCGCAGGGGCTATAGCGTGGTTCGCGAGATGTGCGGCCACGGTATAGGCAGAAAGATGCACGAGGATCCCGAAGTGCCGAATTACGGGCGTCGAGGTATAGGTGCGGTTCTGCGCAACGGAATGTGCATAGCCATAGAGCCTATGATTAACCTGGGTAGCAAAAACATAGTCATTTCGGACAATGGCTGGGAATGCAGAACTCGCGACCGCAAGCCGAGCGCGCATTTCGAGCATACGATCGCTATGATAGATGACCGTCCGGAGATACTTACTACGTTTTATTACATAGAACAGGAGATGCGCAGGAATGGTTATGGCGAAGCCTTGATAGCGGCCGGACCGGAACAACCACTTCCTGCCGGCGAGGCGGAATCTGGCGTTTCCGATGCGGAGGCGGATGCATAGTCTTGAATATAGGATACAAATATCGAATAGAAATATCTAAATAATTTTATGGCAAAACAAGCTGCAATTGAAATAGACGGGGTGATACTCGAGGCATTGTCAAACGCGATGTTTAAGGTGGAACTCGAAAATGGTCATGAGATCACGGCCCACATTTCGGGTAAGATGCGCATGCACTATATCAAGATTCTTCCTGGTGACAAGGTGCGTGTGGAGATGTCTCCTTACGATTTGTCGAAAGGCCGCATATCATTCCGTTATAAATAATCTGGCTGTAGCGCGGATAACGGGAGGTTTTTCCGCGTGTCGCCGCATATACCGGTTTCCGGATTATGCATTGGGATTCGGAGAGAAAGGGACAGGGTGATTGTCTGAGGGTCGGCATTTCCGTGCTTATACCCGTTGCCGGCGCCAGCCGGAAAATTTTCATTCAGGCGGTCCCCGTTGAAATAGTTTATTAAGAGAAACATCTAATAGAAACTAACTAAAAACAATGAAAGTAAGAGCCTCAATCAAGAAGCGCACTCCCGACAGCAAAATTGTACGCCGTAAGGGACGTCTGTATGTAATCAACAAGAAGAATCCTAAAATGAAGCAGCGTCAGGGCTAAGAGTCGGGAGAGCTTAGCCGCTCTCTGGTTCGTGGTCAATGCAAACTGGCGGCGAGACTGTCGCCGGGACGCACATCCCGAAGGAGAAATTCGCCTTAAATAGAGCTAAGTCTGCCTTAGATGGTGAATATGGTCTTCGGATGTAAAAGAAGGATTTTGATGCACGCAGTGCGCCACGCCGATACAACCGAGTTGTCATTAAGTATATTTAAAAATGGTTAAATTTATTTAATTTTTATACTGGCGCGGTTGAAAACCAGCTGTGCCGGCGGATGACTAGGCGTGAAAAACTTCAAAAATTATTAACTTTGCAAAAATTTTAAGCTAAGTATATGGCAGTAAGAATTGTCGGCGTAGATTTGCCGCAAAACAAACGAGGCGAGATAGCCTTGACTTACATCTACGGCATCGGCCGTAGCGCGGCCAAGACCATTTTGGACAAGGCCGGAGTAGACCGTGATATCAAAGTGCAGGACTGGACTGATGACCAGGCAGCCGCTGTGCGTGAGGTGATCCAGTCTAATTACAAAGTGGAGGGTGACCTCCGTAGTGAGGTACAGCTGAACATCAAGCGTCTGATGGACATCGGCTGCTATCGCGGTATCCGTCACCGTATCGGTCTTCCGGTACGCGGACAGAGCACAAAGAACAACGCGCGTACGCGTAAGGGCCGCAAGAAAACAGTTGCTAACAAAAAGAAAGCTACTAAATAAAATTAAAGTATGGCAAAAAAGACAGTCGCAGCAAAGAAGAGAAATGTCAGAGTTGACGCATTGGGTCAGCTGCATGTTCACTCCTCTTTCAACAACATCATCGTGTGCCTGACAAATGGCGAGGGCCAGGTTATCTCATGGTCGTCAGCAGGCAAGATGGGCTTCCGCGGTTCTAAGAAGAATACTCCTTATGCTGCCCAGATGGCGGCTCAGGACTGCGCCAAAATCGCGTATGACCTGGGTCTTCGCAAGGTAAAAGCATATGTCAAAGGTCCCGGCAACGGCCGTGAATCAGCAATCCGTACCGTCCATGGCGCCGGTATCGAGGTAGTCGAGATCATTGACGTTACTCCGCTTCCGCACAACGGTTGCCGTCCTCCCAAGAGAAGAAGAGTGTAACGGTATGCGACGCGTGCCTGTCCGGTTTTATCCGGACCGCGAGACATGCATCGTTATCTATCTTAACGAGATTCTCAATTAAACTATAGTGCGCTCTGAATGCGAATAGACTGCCTCATAACCTTTCTCTCGGCAGTCGCGGCTGCGCTAAGGAGCGGCATGACAGACTTTAATAACAAATATGTGGCTTACCGGCTACGTGTCTGCCGACATGTGTCCGGGTGCTGCGCAAGACAATTATCCGGGTCTGCCCCTCGGTTTTGAGTGCCGGCCTTTACAGGTCGGGGCGGCTCTGGAAAGTTATGTCTTGAAAAAGTAAGAAATAGAAAATGGCAAGATACACAGGCCCAAAATCAAAGATAGCCCGCAAATTTGGCGAGGCAATATTTGGCGAGGATAAAGTTCTGGCAAAGAAGAACTATCCCCCAGGCCAGCACGGCCAGAACCGTCGTCGCAAGACTTCGGAATATGGCATGCAGCTGCGTGAGAAGCAGAAGGCTAAATATACTTATGGCGTTTTGGAGCGTCAGTTCCGCAACCTTTTCGAGCGTGCCGCCCGTACTAAAGGCATTACCGGCGAGGTGCTTCTGCAGTTCCTTGAAAGCCGTCTGGATAACGTTGTATACCGTCTGGGTATAGCTCCCAGCCGTCCTGCGGCCCGCCAGCTGGTTCTCCACAAGCATATCACAGTCAACGGCAAGGTATTGAACATTCCCTCATACCAGGTTAAGCCCGGCGAAGTTGTTGCTGTCCGTGAAAAGTCAAAATCACTCGAAGTGATAGCAGACAGCCTTGGCGGCTTCAACCACAGCAAGTATCCCTGGATAGAGTGGAACGAGAGCATCAAGGGAGGTATTTATCTGCACCTTCCCCAGCGTGAGGATATACCCGAAACTATCAAGGAACAATTAATCGTTGAGTTGTATTCTAAATAATAAATAAATAGAGACCCATGGCTATTTTAGCATTTCAGAAACCCGACAAAGTAATCATGTTGGAAGCCACTGGCTCCTTCGGTAAGTTTGAATTCAAACCTCTGGAGCCGGGATACGGTCAGACAGTAGGCAACGCTCTGCGCAGAATATTGCTTTCTTCGCTCGGTGGTTTTGCCATCTGCTCCATACGCATTGACGGCGTTGCGCATGAGTTGGGCACCATCCCCGGTGTTAAAGAGGATGTTACCAATATCATACTTAACCTGAAAAAGGTGCGTTTCAAGCAGATTGTCGATGAGACCGAGATCGAGAAGGCTACGATTACTGTGTCGGGACAAGATGTGTTCAAAGCCGGTGACTTGGGTAAAGTGTTGACAGGTTTCGAGGTGCTCAACCCCGAGCTTGAAATATGCCATCTGGATCCTGAGAAAGGATTTACGATGGAGTTTACTATCAATAAGGGACGTGGCTGGGTTCCGGCCGACGAAAATCGCGAGATGTTCGGCGCCGGCGACCTGAATGTTATAGCTGTCGATTCTATCTATACGCCGATTGTCAATGTGAAATATTCTGTTGAGAATTTCCGTGTGGAGCAGAAGACCGACTATGAGAAGCTCACTCTCGAAGTCACTACAGATGGCTCTATTTCGCCGAAAGACGCCTTGAAAGAGGCTGCCAAAATCTTAATCTACCACTTCATGCTCTTCTCTGACGAGAAGATCACGCTTGAAGCTCCGGTAGAGGATGGCGGCGAGGAATTTGACGAAGAAGTATTGCACATGCGACAGCTTCTTAAGAACAAGCTGTCGGATATGGACTTGTCAGTACGTGCCCTCAATTGCCTCAAGAGCGCCGAAGTGGAGACACTGGGCGAGCTCGTGGTGTTCAATAAGACTGATCTGCTGAAGTTCCGTAATTTTGGCAAGAAGAGTCTGACAGAGCTTGACGAGCTGCTTGCGAGTCTTAACCTCAGCTTCGGTATGGACATTTCAAAATACAAATTAGATAAAGACTGATAATAACGATGAGACACAATAAAAAATTCAACCATCTCGGCAGAAAGAAGGCTCACCGCGACGCGATGCTCTCAAACATGACCATCTCTCTGATCATGCACAAGAGAATCAATACAACACTGGCTAAGGCTAAGGCGCTGCGCATCTATGCCGAGCCTATCATCAACCGCGCTAAGCGCGATGATATGGCTAACCGCCGTCTTGTATTCTCTCACCTGCAGAATAAAGAGGCTGTCAAAGAGCTTTTCGGCGTAGTTGCCGACAAGATTGCCGACCGTCCGGGCGGATACACCCGTATTCTTAAGACTGGCCACCGTCTGGGTGACAACGCGGAAATGTGCTTCATAGAGCTTGTAGACTTTAACGAGGCCATGCTCGCTGCCAAGACAGAGAAGAAGGCTGCCAAGACACGTCGTTCACGTTCTAAGAAGACTGCCGAGGCTCCTGTTGCCGAGGCTGAAGAGAAGACTGAGGCTTAATAAGCCGGCCGACAGATATTTTATGCCGCGACCTACTTTGCAACGGGTCGCGGCATAAATTTTTATAGTAAGTCATAAGCGTTATCTCTTTATTTGTGGACAAGACTGGGCATACTCCAATTGTGCCTCGAACCATATCGAAATATAAGCGTATTAATGATTGGATATTTAACTAGCCGTATTTATGTTGAGGATTTTATGTAAGATACCGGTCGGGGTAGCATCTGTTCTGACTCTCGTTCTGATATTGTGGCTTACTCTTGCTCCGCGACCAGTGGGAGATGTAGATGTTCCGTTGTTTGAAGGAGCAGACAAGGTGGTTCACGCCGTGATGTTCGGTTGGTTTGCCCTCACCCTGATATGGGATGCTGGTAAATACAGATGTAGGAAAGGCTTGTATCCGTATATATCTGCGTTAGGCGCCTTATTATGTGCGTCGGCATCAGGCATTACCGGTGTGGCTGTAGAATTTATGCAGCGTTATCTGACGCAGTCGCGCAGTTTTGAGCTAAATGATATTTATGCGGATTTTATAGGAGCATACGCCATGTGTGCCTTCTATTGTAGTTGGCGTCTGCTCCGTTCACGCTGATATTTCGGGCGTCCGTGCCTGTTGGCCGGCATAGTTATGCGGAGCCTGGATAAACCAAATATAACGGGATTGCGTTTAATACACAGAGTTAACATTAATTTGCCACAATTGTTAATTTCTGTCTCAAAGCTATGTCTGACTATATCGATAATAAGAGTAATGAACGGCCTGCTGTGCCTATACCGCCATCTACGGATACCGATGTCAATACGGTTTCTGCGGATGATTCGTCTGTGCATGTTCAAAAGGAAAATGACACAGACGTAACAGATGGAAAACACCCTGGAAAGCGCCGCACACACTTGATAAAGTGCACATGGTTGCGCCGCACACTCAAGACATTGGCCTGTCTGCTAGTGTTTATATTATTATTGCCGGCCGCCGTCTACATCCCATTTGTACAGGACTTTCTGATCGAGGTTGCCTGTAAGGCCGCATCGAAATCTACCGGCATGCAGATTGAAGTAGACCGTTTCAGGCTGCATTTCCCACTTGATGTCGAATTGGAAAATCTGAGAGTTATTGAGGCTCATGGAGACACCATGGTATCGGCGCGTTCACTTCTGGCCGATGTGAAGATGCTGCCCCTGTTGAAAATGGATGTGCAGATAAACCGCGTGCGCCTGCTTGACGGACAATATAACATGGTTTCGTCAGATTCCTCGCTTAATATGGGTATCAGGGCCGGTATGTTGCAGTTCGAGGGCGGAAGCCGGGTTAATCTTAAGAAATCTGATATCAGACTGCGCGGTTCGCGACTTGAGGATGCGAAAGTGTCTATAGCCATGAATGTATGGAAGCAGAAAAAAGATACCGCCTCTTCACCTGCCGAATGGGTGATAGGCGCCGACCGCCTCATGCTGAAAAATGTAGATTTCGGCATGACGATGCTTCCCACTATTGATACACTGGGAGTCAGCATCGGCACCGGTAGGGTGGACAATACGCTCATAGACCTTAAGAATAGCAATATATCGATAGGCAATTTTGACTGCGGCAGCGGCACTGCCTCTTATCTGGTCCCTACGGCCGAATATGTGGCCGGACATCCGGTTCCGGCAGACAGCGTGCCGTCATCCTCACCCCCTATGACCGTGAGTATCAAGAAATGCCATCTTAGGCTCGGGCGTGCACTGTATGCGACGTCAGGAGCAGTGCCTAAGCCAGGTTTTGATCCATCGTACATAGAAGCTGGAGATATTGATCTGGAAGTGTCAGATTTCTTTAACAGGGCTTCTGAGCTGCGTCTGCCCATCCGAAGCCTTCGTGCCAAGGAGCGTTGCGGACTTGAGGTTAATAACGCTTCCGGCACGCTCGGCATAGACTCGCTGGGTATTAAGATAGATGATTTCAAGCTTGCTACCCCGTTCTCCAATCTGTCGGCACAGGCATATCTGTCGTATGCTATGATGGCTATGAATCCGGATGCGCCTGTAGACATGAAACTTGACGGGCATCTGGGATGGCAGGATCTGTACTCCTTTATGCCCTCGCTAAGAGATATGCTCAGGTTGCTTCCGCAGCGCAGTCCTGTATCACTTGATGTTGATGCTTCTGGATCTGTATCAAGTCTTTCGGTAAAGCTCCTTAAAATAGGGATACGAAATTTTTTCAAACTTACGGCCAGCGGATCGGTAGACAATCCTACAGACATCAAAAAAATGAATGCGAGCCTTGATGTGGACGGTTCTCTACTTGACGCCCGTGTCGGCAACGCCCTGCTTGCCTCGGTACTCAAAGGTACGGGCATACACGTTCCGCGATTCTCAATCAAAGGCCATATCGGTGTGCGCAATCAGACTTATATGGCGCGCCTTGCCATGCGTTCGGATGCCGGTGATGCAAGTGCGGACGGTACAGTCAGTCTTAATGCCGAGACATATGATGCGTCTGTCACGGCTAAAGGTCTAAATATAGCCGCCATAATGCCCTCGCTGGGCGTAGGCGTTGTCAGCGGACATGTCACGGCCGAGGGTGCCGGATTCAATCCCACCGTGCCTCGCGCCCATACAGAGATTTCGGCCGATATGGCCACACTGGTTTATGGCGGACACAATATGGCGCCGCTCAAAGCAGACGCCGCGCTTTCACACGGAGTGTACAATATCAGCCTTGAGGGACGCAATCCTAATCTGGACTTAAGTCTGCTGGCCGACGGCACAATAAAAGGCAATGATTATAAGATGGATATTCAGGCAGACATGCGCCATGTGGATTTGCGCGCACTTGGCCTTATGGCAGACACATGCAACGGTTCGGGCCATATAAATCTCTGTGGTACGGCTAATCCTTCGGCTATGCTTTTCGATCTGGCATTCGGAATCGATGATATCGACTGGGTGTATGGCAGCGAGCACATTCAACTGCCTCATGCGCTGGACGGTACTTTGCTGGCTACCAGTACCGATGTGGCGGCCGAACTGAACGGTGACGGGCTGAATGCCAAGTTTGCTTCAGACGAGCCTCTTAAGTCTGTAACCGCTAATATGGATAAACTGATGGCTGTGGTAAACAGGCAGCTTAAGGATAAAGCGCTTGATATGGAAGAGATACAGGCTTTACTGCCGCCGTTCAGCATATCTCTTGACGCCACAGAGGACGGTCTTATGGGGGATGCCCTGGGACGCATGGGCTATCATTGCGCTTCTTTGGCTGTCAGCGTGTGTAATGCCGACAGCATTGTCACCGGCAATGCCAGAATCTTGTCGGCAGGTACGACTTCAATAAGCATAGATACGGCCCTGTTTGACTTCACACAACGAGGCAAGATGATAGACTACGGCATGCATGTGGGCAACCGGGCCGGCAACATGCCCGAATTTGCCTCGGTAGATATTAACGGTTATGTGGGCGGCAATCGCGGATCAGTCTTTCTGCGCCAGCGCAATGCCAAGGGCAAAATGGGTTATCGTCTGGGCCTTACGGCCGCATTGATGGATTCGACCGTGTCAGTGCATCTCACACCGCTGGCTGCGACCATAGCTTATAAGCCGTGGAAAATTTCTGAAGACAACTATATAGAGCTGGGACCAGGACGTAAAGTCAGGGCCGACCTGCTGGCTGAAAGTTCAGGCTCAAAGGTCAGCCTTAAGACGAGCGAGACGCGTGAGGGCTATACGTCGCTGGCAGTAAGTATTACCGATGTGCACATAGAGGACTTCCTCCAGATGAGCCTTACAGCGCCACCTGTGGCCGGCACACTCAATGCCGATATGGACATAGTGTATCGCGGCACAGCGTTTACGGGCAACGGCACTCTGGGCGTGGCCGGTCTGACTTATGACAAAATGCGCGTTGGTGACATTGAGGCCGATTTTAAGGCCGGCCTGGGTCTTAACGGTAATACAGGCGGATCGATGAATCTGTATCTGGACCGCCAGAAAGTGCTTATGGCGCGTGGTTATATGCTGGCTGATTCAGCCGCATTGCGCCAGCGTGCCGGACAGTCAAGCGAATTGGATCTGACACTTACGCGTTTTCCTCTGCGCATAGCGAATCCGTTTATCGGAGCCGATATGGCGCAACTCTCAGGGTATCTTAACGGCACTGTGAATATGGCCGGCACACTGTCGGCACCGTTGCTCAACGGCAGCATTATGTGTGATTCAGCCAGCGTGTATGTCCCTATGGCGTCAGCAAGGCTGGACCTGGACTCTGCCAGCAAAATCGTTGTTAAGGATAATGTGCTTAGGTTCAACAGATTCGATATACATGCCGCTAACGATAACACGATAGCGCTTGACGGCACGGTAGATGCCCGGTCATTCTCTAACGTACTGCTTGATATTTCACTTAAGGGTTCTGATGTGGCGTTAGTTAATTCCTCGCGAAAGGGCAAGGGGGATGTATACGGCAAACTGTTTGTCAACCTTGACGCATCGGCGCGCGGTCCGCTTGACCGGCTCGATATAGATGCCGATCTTTCGGTGCTTCCCTCCACAGATATAACCTATGTGCGTCCCACTGCTGTATCAGCTTTGGACAATGGTTCTTCTACAACAGATGTAGTGAAATTTGTGCAGTTTGCCGACACGGCCGTGGTAGCTGCTGCCGATTCGCTGAAAGCACGCACCATGTCTATGCGTGTTAATGCCACGCTTAATATAGTGAACGGAGCCGAGGTGACAGTGATGCTTTCTGGCAACGGTACCGACAAAGTTCAGCTTAATCCTTATGGAACACTTACTTACACCCAAACCTATATGGGAGATATGCGCCTTAACGGCACACTGTATCTCGGCACCGGCTTCGCTCGTTACAGCGTGCCGGTAATAGGGGAGAAGACGTTTAATTTCGATACAGGTTCTTATGTGAACTGGAGTGGTGATATAATGAATCCCACGTTGCGCATAAATGCGACAGACCGTGTCCGTGCCAATGTGCAGCAGGAGGGTGCCAGTTCGCGTATCATATACTTTGACGTGGCGCTTGCCGTGTCTGGCACCTTGTCAGTGCCTAAAGTTACTTTTGATATGTCTACGCAGGACGATGTGACCGTGCAGAACGAGTTATTGTCGATGACTCCCGAACAGCGGTCGGCTGCGGCTATCAACCTGTTGCTCTATAACACTTATACGGGGCCTGGTGTAAAAGCATCGGCAAATCTGTCCAATCCTCTTTATTCATTTATCGAGGGGCAGTTAAACTCCTGGGCAGCCAAGAATATACGTGGCATAGATCTCTCGTTCGGCATAGACAACTATAAACAGACGGTCGAGGGGCAGGGACAGAGCACAACTACAAGTTATTCATACCAGGTGAGCAAAAGTCTGTTTGACAACCGGTTTAAGATTGTGGTTGGAGGTAATTATTCTACTGATGCCGATGCCGATGAGAATTTTGCGCAGAATCTGATATCAGATATCGCGTTTGAGTATAATCTGAAACAAACCCAGACGATGAACATGTATCTTAAATTGTTCCGTCATACGGGCTATGAGAGCATACTTGAAGGCGAGGTGACCGAAACCGGCGCGGGCTTTGTTATGAAACGTAAAATCAGTTCGCTCAAATCATTATTCCGCATGGGCCGCCGTAAAAAGAAAACAGAGTCCGTTGCCGTGGAGAGTTCGGACTCGCTAGTGCCGCTTACAACTGACACAATAATACGATAACAGACATATATGAAGAAACATACATTGCATATAATCGGAGTTATGCTGGCGGCTGTGTTGCTGTGCTGCGCGTGTTCTACCACTAAGCGCCTGGCCGATGGCGAGGTACTGTATACCGGACTGAAGAAATTTGAGGTACACGGCACGGATGGCGAGAAACTGCCCTCCGGCATGGTGGGAAATATAAAGTCTGCCGGCAATGTCAAGCCCAATAACCCGATGCCGTTTCTCAGTCCTTATGTGCGCACACCATTTCCGGTAGGATTATGGGTGTATAATAATTGGAATGATTCGGCCAAAGGGCTGGAGGGCTGGCTCTACCGTAAGCTGGTGAGCCAGCCGGTGCTGGTGAGCGATGTAAAACCTGAGTTGCGCACACAGATGATGGAGCGCATACTTGACAATAACGGTTATTTCGGCTCTACGGCTTCTTATGAGGTATTGCCTGATAAGAGAAATCCGAAGAAAGCCCGTATAAACTATTCTGTGTCGGTAGGACGGCCTTATATGATAGACTCTCTGGTGTATTTCGGCCGTGCTGACCGAGGGATATATGATTTTATAGATTCGCTGGCCCGTTTAGACCCGTATCTTAGAGTAGGGGAACGTTTCAGTACTGATTCGCTGTCGGTGGCACGCACGCGTATCACTAACCGTATGCGTAACCGTGGCTATTATTATTTTCGCCCGGAGTACATAGAGTTTCTGGCAGACAGTACAATACATCCCGGCTCCATAGCGCTTAAACTTTCGCTGGCAGACAATACACCGAAGCAGGCTCTTAGGAAGTGGCGTACAGGAGATGTAACTGTGCATGTGCTGCGGAGTAGCAAGCGTAATCCCGGTGTGCCTGACACGATTCATGACCCGAAGGCCGAGGTTGTGATAATGAAGCCGGCACGTCTGCGCGAGCACTTGGTGCCGTCGTGTATCACATTCAGGAAAGGCCGTACGTTCTCTGTGAGAAACATGGATAGGACCCAGACACGGCTGGCACGTCTAGGCATTTTTTCTGCTATCGACATGCAGGTGTCGCCGGCTGACACGACCGGGGCTTCCGACCTGTTGAACGTGGATATCAGCTGTCGGTTTGATGTGCCTATGGAGGCTTCTGTCGAGGTGAATGCGACGTCAAAATCCAATAGCTATCTTGGCCCCGGCCTTATTTTCGGCCTTACACACCGTAATTTATTCGGAGGTGCCGAGCAGCTGTCATTACAGTTCAATGCCTCTTATGAGTGGCAGACAGGCCACGGATCGTCATCAATATTCAATAGTTATGAATTCGGCCTTAACGCCTCTCTGGCTTTCCCAAGGCTGTTGGCGCCGCGGTTTGTGCCGCGCACGCAGAGGGAGCTGAACTGGACACGCATCAATCTTAATGCGTCGATATTGAACAGGCCGCATTATTTCAAGATGGCGCAGTTCGGTGCCGGCATATCTTATGAATGGCGTGCCACGCGGCATACGCTTCATCAGTTTACCCCTCTTAAGATCACCTACACAAAGCTGATGCATACTACGGCCGACTTTGATTCGATCATGAATGCCAATCCTGCAATAGCTGAAAGTTTCAGAAGCCAGTATATACCGCAGTTGAGTTATACCTACACACTGGATAAATTTCTGGAACGAGACCGGATCAATGGTATCAACTTTACCGCATCACTTGTCGAGGCGGGCAATATTTTCTCCGGCATTTATGCGTTGTGCGGCGTGCATGGTGAGAAAAAATTGTTTGGTACCCCATTTTCACAGTTTGTGAAAGGACAGGCGCAGCTTGTATACTCCCGACGTCTTTTCCGTGGCAAAGACCAGTGGCTGGTGTCGCGAGTGCTCATCGGTGCCGCCCATGCTTATGGCAATTCTACCCAGGTGCCATATAGCGAGCAGTTCTATATCGGCGGAGCCAATTCCATCAGGGCGTTCACGGTGCGTTCGATAGGGCCTGGATCATATCGTGTGCCTGCCGACAAAGTAAACGGATATTTTGATCAGACCGGTACATTCAAGTTAGAGCTTAATACAGAATACCGCTTCCCAATATTCGGTTTCCTTCATGGTGCCGTGTTTGTTGATGCCGGTAACGTGTGGTTGCTGAAAAATGATCCCCAGCGTCCAGGCGGCAAACTTAAGGCATCAACATTTCTGAGAGATATAGCGCTTGGCACCGGCGTGGGATTACGTGCCGACATCGGTATGATAGTGATAAGGGGTGATCTTGGGTACGGACTGCATACACCTTATACTAATGGCACGTCGCATTATTTCAACGTCCCGTTTAAAGAAGCCTTTGCTTTCCATCTGGCCATAGGCTATCCGTTCTAATAATTTTTATGTATTGAGTTATGAAAGCATTATTGGCACTACACGGTTATTTGCGACTGGCGTTCATCGCCATATCAGTGTTGATTTCGTTGGCGGCGTATGGCGCCTCGCCGCCGCTTTATGCGCCGGTCACACTGGCGGAGGCGCGTTTGTGGTGTGACACGACCGCGGTGAGGGGACTCAGCGGAATTTATGTGTGGCCCGACGAACAGGCCGTGGTTCTGTTGCGGCCTGCGTCGTCAGGATTGCATGCCGGGATGTACGAAATAATCAATATCGAGTCGGAACAGATATATACGGCGCCGGGACAGCAGCTCGGTATGCTTGTGCCGACCTCTGCCGATACAGATTACAAGATCACTGTTTATTCTGATTTTGATTCCCACGGTAATGCCAGGAAGCATAGCTATTCCGCTAAGGCAGATATGTCTAAAGGTATTGTTTCTGTCAGGCGTAAACGGCTTAACGTTACATTCAGGCCGTTGTCTCTGATTCCAGGGCTGGGCCGTTTGGTGTATCTGCGCACAGACAACGCCGGTACGCGCCTCGAGCATGGGCTTAACCGCGTATATCCGCCGTCTACAGACAAAGGAACACCATCTTCTTACTGGCCGCGTTATTTCTAATAGTGGTAATATAGAGGGCGTTAGTTTTGTTGTATTAGATGTGTTAACTTAATTTAACATTCGTAGTTTTGCTATTTCGAAGCAAAATGTTAATTTTGCATACAGAATAAAGAGTCATAGTAATCTTGCTATGGACCTAGCATGTAAGAATTTATTTAGTTAAGCTAAGAATTAGAGAAGTGATTGTGAAATTACTTCTCTATTTTCGTTATAATGATTCCTGCCAGCAGTTTGCTTGTCAGAGTATCGGACTGAGCAGGCGCACTATCGATTCCCAGAAACGTATAGTCCGGGGACGCTGTGTCCAGATGCTATAGGTAAGTTTGACACTTTCCCTTATATCATCGAAAAATTGTTGTTTTAAATCGTGGTTGGTCTGCTTGTCATATAGCAGCAGGTTTCCCTCGAAATTCTGCTCAAAGCTTCTGAAGTCGAAATTAGTTGAACCTACGCTTGAAAATTCGTCATCGATTATAAGAGTTTTTGCATGCAGCATGCCGGGCTTGTAAAGGTACACTTTTATTCCTGCCTGCAGGCACTCCGTGACATAGGAATAAGAAGCCAGGCGCAGAAGGTTGGAGTCGGAACGTTCTGGTATCATGACCCTGACATCTACTTTGGACAGGGCGGCAGTCTGCAACGCATTAAGCAACACTTCGGTAGGCAGGAAATAAGGTGTTTGTATGTATACACACTTGCGAGCCGAGAGGATTGCCCGTTGAAATAGCAGAGCGATAGACGCCCATCTATCTGTAGGTCCGGAGGTTAGCAGTTGTGCTGGAAAACAAGTTTCCGGCTCTGTAGGTTCTGGAATAGGCCTGATCGGGGTGATGTCGCAGTGGTGTTTTAGGAAATTCCAGTCTACGGAGAATGAGTACAGCATTGAAGCTACTATCGGACCTTCCACTCGCAGATGTGTGTCTCTCCACACCTTGTGTTTTGAAGAGCCCTCCACATAGCGGCTGGCTATATTCATGCCTCCGATATAGCCGATATGGTCGTCGATTACCACTATTTTGCGGTGGTTGCGCCAGTTGATGCGGTTAGCCAGCTGGGGGAATGTCACACGGAAGAACGGATGAGCCTCTACTCCGGCGCGCCGCATCTTACCGAAGAACCGCCGGCGTGCAGAGAAAGAACCCACATGGTCATACATAACCCTTACTTTGACACCTTTGCGCGCTTTATCCATTAATATGGCCGCTATCTCCTGGCCCAGGGCATCATCAGAAAATATATAATATTGAAGATTGATGGAATGCTTTGCGTCACTCAGGTCGCGTTTTAGATCCTCAAATTTTCTAACACCATTGGTATAAATACGCAACGCGCTGACAGTCATAGGCTGTGATCCCGACATGCTTGATGCAAGTTTGATCAGCTGCATTGATTCGGGAGTAAGTCCGTCGGGGTATGGCTCGCGCGGTGTCTGAGGCTGTCGGGACAGCAATTTGCGCTTGTTATGGCGCGAAATCATACGTTTGCTCTTGAAGCTGCGCCCGAAAAATATATAGAAGATCCAGCCTACATAGGGCAGAAACACAAGCGCTATGACCCATGCGAGCGATCGTATGGGATTTCGTTTTTCAGACAGTACAACCACTATGCAGCTGATTATAGTGGCTGCATAAACTAAGAAAAACAGAGTGTATACCCATGGCGCTATGTAACTGTTCCAAGTGAACATTGTGCACGTTTCCGAAACAGCATGCAATTTACATAAAATTTCTGGAATGTGCTCTATCTTTTCCGTTATTTTTTCATTAAGCAGTAATTTTCAGCCTGCATTTCTTGTATTTGAATTTTGCGGCTTTATAGTTTTCAACAGTTCGGTAATTTTTGAGCAGGCATAGCTGTATCGCACTGATACACAATAGTTTGCATTGATATTGAATTGTTGTTGTATCTTATTGATATTCAATTGAATATGCAAATTTTACCGAACTATTGAGTTTTTGTAACTGGTAAATAATATGCTGTATGGACATAAAAAAATTGATTGTCATCGCGACAACCAATCAATATTAACCTTAAAATCTAATACCATGAAAAACTATGCAAAGATAATCTGTTTTTCTTTATAATACAAGTGTTTATATATGGATGTTGTAGTATTTAACAAAATTTAATCTTTAACATGGGTGGAAGACGTGCATAATAAATCCCGACACAGCACAACTGCATCGGGATTTGTTATCTTTTCGTTTGTTGTAACTGTGGCACAGGGCCGTATGTTACTTACGTATACCGAGTTCTTTCTTAGCAATGATGGCACGGTAACGGTTGATGTCCTTGCGGATCAGGTAGTCGAGCAGGCTTCTGCGCTGGCCTACGAGTGACTTCAGAGCACGAGCTGTGGTGTAGTCCTTGTGGTTCTGCTTAAGGTGCTCTGTGAGGTGCTTGATACGTATGGAGAACAGTGCGATCTGGCTTTCGGGGCTGCCTGTGTCGTTCTTTCCCTGGCCGTACTTTTCAAAAATGGCTTGCTTTTCTTCAGTGCTTAAGTGCATGATTTTTCAGATTTTATAAATTTAACATTACTTGCCGGAAAGAATCTTGCGGAAGCGGTGTCTGTCACGAGATTTTGCGATCTCTAAGCCGGTGGCAGGATGCTTCATCCGAATTCTTGTCAGGAAAGCGGTGCAAAATTACTAATTTTTTAGCAAACAGCAAAATAAAGTGGTTTCTATTGTTTTAATTTTTGTTTTGCAACAGCCGGTCTGCCTCCTCCATGCTTATGAGGCCGTGCAGTATGGCGAATATGGTCATGCCTGAGGCGCTGTGGATGTTGAGTTTGGCGCATATGTTGCGGCGGTGTGTGGCCACTGTGTGTATGGATATAAACAGAGAGTCGGCAATTTCTTTGTTGGAAAGGCCCCTGGCTATAGCTGTCACAATGTCTTTCTCGCGTGCTGTCAGCTCTATGTCGCCGTTGTTGTCAAGCTTTGGAGAATCCGGTAGCGGACGGCCCTTTTCCTCCAGAGCCTGTTCAAGACTTTCTACCGATGGTATGAAGAGGCTGTCTTCCACATTACAGTGCATGGTTATGTCGCGTTCGCAGGTTATGATGTCGAAAAGCACTGAATTAAGTAAGTCGACACGTGCGCCGTCGGCATGGAAATGGCAGATGAAAATTTCTTTCATCTCTTTCAGCTTTTCGGCTATAGGGTGGTGGTTGCTCCTGAACTGTTCTATATTGAAAGCCGGGTCGCGCTGTCCCTGCAGCAGGGCGTCGACATATGAAAACACGTGGGTGTTTTCATACTCCATGTGGCGGCGTACTTCGTCAGCATATTCGTCATAGAATTTTAATAGCAGAAAGCTCATGTCTCCCGGCACTCCTGTGCTTATAGCCTCGATGAGTTTGCGCCTGATGCCCGGCAGCGCATAGTTGAGGAAGTATTCGTGAGCCTGTCTGAGATAATTTGTCAGCGATGCTGTCGATATCGTGAATGCCTCGCTCGGTTTGCCACTTATGAAGTTTGCCACGGCCAGAAATGTCTGGCAGTCTACATTATGGGTATGGCATACGTCGGCCACCGGGCTGTCTCCGAAACCAAGAGGTATGCCGAACCTGCTCAGAGCCGGCAGCAGCAATGTGTTGTCAGTTATTATGTCGCGCATGCGGTGCGATGGCAGATATTGTTCCATGGCTGCAAAATTACATAATTTGTCACGGCTGTGCCATACCCTGTCCGGGGTATTTGCTATCTGTGTCAGTAATGTCCGGATACCTGTTCTGTGGTTATGTCGCGTGCCGGGCTGACATCCGCCGGGTCGGTGTGGCCTTTCTTTTTTTTGTGTTTGTTTTTTTGTTTTGCAGGCCGGTCCTTTTTTACATATTGTTTGCCAGTATGTCTGGATGTGTCGGAGAATGCGGTGATACGCTCAAATTCTGCCATGACGGCAGGGTCTATCTTTTCGCCAGGTTGCGGAACGGGCCGTCTGTATAGTGTTATGGCGAGCACAGACAGGGCAAGGGCTAGCAAGATCAGCAGTCCGCGAATCTGCGACCTGCCGAGAGTGTCGGTATACCTTTTGCTGTCCATCTTCCTGTCTGTGCGTGTGGATTAGCGGCGTGCCATTATCAAAGCCGAACGTGGTGCCACCTCTATGTTTCCGCCGTCGGACTGGCCTATTCCGGCAGGATCTATTTTGCCGTCACGGGCTATCACGGCCCAGTCCCCTTTCTTTATACTGACTGTCTGCGCGTGGTCCGCACCGTTAAATACAACCTTGATTTCTTTCCACTCATCACCGTTGGCATGGTCTGTGAGCGAATAGCTGATAAGGTTGGGTTGCCTGTCTGAATTGATTTTATCGAATTTCAGATGTTTTGCTATCTGCTCGGCACTGGTCATGCGGAACGCCGGATGTGCCTTGCGCAGCGCTATAAGGTTCTTATAATAATCAAACTGGTCGCGGTACCGTGCTTTCTGGTTCCAGTCTATGGCATTGACTGAGTCAGGACTTTTGTAAGAGTTGTGCACTCCCTTTTTGTCACGGAACACCTCTTCGCCGGCAAACATAAATGGTGTGCCCTGCGAGGTGAAGACTATTGTCTGTGCGAGTTTTGCCACAGCCAGACGTTCTGCCTCGGTAGCTTCCGGCATGGACTTAAGCAGCTTGTCGGTCAGTGTGAGGTCGTCATGGCAGCTTACATAGTTCACAATCATTTCCGGCGATTGGGCATAGGGGAATTTGGAATTGTTGCCTTTCTTGTAATTTACCTGCGGATGTGCTGTCGCGCCTACTATTCCTATCTTGACTGTTTCCTCGCTGCCTGGCTTGCCTGATGCGAATCCGCGGTCGGCAGCATCGGAATAATGTCCTTTGACAGCATCGCGTATATCATCGGAGAACACGGCTATACCGTTCATCTTAGCCACATTCTCTTTCAGGGCGCGGCGTTCCGGCTCCAGAGGAGAATCGCCAGCAGTCCATCCTTCGCCGTATATGAATATGCCCGGGCGCAGCTGTTTCAATTCTCTGGCCACACGGTCCATGGTCTCTGTGTCATGTATGGCCATAAGGTCGAAACGGAAACCATCGATATGGTATTCTTCGGCCCAGTATTTCACTGAGTTTACTATGAAATTTGCCATTTGTTCCCGGTCTGAGGCCGTCTCGTTGCCGCAGCCAGAAGCATCGCTCCAGCTTCCGTCCTCGCGATGGCGGTAATAATAACCGGGCGCGGTAAGTTCCAAGTTAGAGCCGTCGTTTTCCGCCGTATGGTTGTATACCACGTCCATTACCACTCCGATGCCTGCGTCATGCAGAGCTTTTACCATCTGCTTCATTTCTCGCACACGGGCGTAAGGATCAGACGGATTAGTGGAATATGAACCTTCGGGAACGTTATAGTTCTGAGGGTCATATCCCCAGTTATACTGGTTAGCCGGCAGGTTTGCCTCGTCTACGGAATTATAGTCATATGATGGCAGGATATGCACATGCGTCACCCCGAGTTCTTTCAGATGGTCTATACCTGTCTTTTCTCCCTGGGGCGAAGTGGTGCCAGGCTCCGTGAGTGCCAGAAATTTGCCTTTGTTGGCAATACCCGAAGAGGGATGCAGGCTCATGTCGCGATGGTGCATCTCATACAATACCACGTCTGTGAAGTGGCGCACCTCCGGTCCCTTGTCGTTCTCCCAGTTCTCTGGAGTAGTCTTTTTAAAATCTATTATCGCGGCACGCCGGCCGTTGACGCCTACAGCTTTTGCCCATATGCCGGGAGTTTCGTCATGCCATTTGCCGTGTTGGAAGATCTGGAAGGTATAGAATTTGCCGTAGAGCTGGCCCGGTACTGAGCAGGACCATACGCCTGTGGAATTGTCCAGAGACATATCTATTGTCTTGAACGGTTTTCCGGTGCGGCCGTCATCGTACAGGTTGACACGCACGCGTTCTGCTTGCGGACTCCACAGTTTGAAGCTGGTCCCTTTTGAATCTACGGCTAGTCCCAGATCGGTGCCGTTGTATGCCGGATAGCCGGCAAATTGCATGTCAAATGTGTTTTGGCCATAGGCCGTGGCAGCAGTGCCGCCCAGCAGCATGGCCGTGGTCGCTGCGGACATAACGATGTTTCTGAATTTCATAAAAATTGGTTTAGAATAAAGAATCATGCCGATGCCCTGTTGTGTCACTGCGTTATAGCCGGGCATCTCTGCACGCGCACGCGTACTTCTTATTTGGCTAACGTGTATTTAATATGATTATTGCGATGTTTTGATTTTCTCTCACGAAATTTTTAGTAATTTTGCGCTTCTTAAATTAACCTGGTTACAATGACGGAACATGAGAATCTGACGGGGCTGAGCGACGCCCAGGTGGCGGCGAGCCGTGCCCGGTATGGTGGGAATATACTGACTCCGCCCCAAAAAGCACCGTTGTGGAAGCTTTTTCTTGAAAAATTCAAGGATCCGCTTATCGTGATATTGCTGATAGCCGGATTCTTATCTATATGTATATCTTTCTATGAGTATTTCGGGCTGGGAGCCGGAGCGACGGCCTTTTTCGAGCCGGTCGGCATAATTATGGCCATATTGCTTGCTACCGGTCTCGGTTTTATTTTTGAACTTAAGGCAGACCGTGAGTTTGAGGTGCTCAACCAGGTGAATGACGATGAGCCTGTGGACGTTATCCGCAACGGGCATCCCCGGCAGGTTCCAAAACGCGATATTGTAGTTGGGGATATAGTGATACTCGGCACCGGTTGCGAGGTGCCTGCCGACGGCGAACTGTTGAGAGCCGTCACGCTTAGTGTGGATGAGTCTACTCTTACAGGCGAGCCGATGTGCCGCAAGACAACCGATCCCGGAGAGTTTGACGATGAGGCCACGTTTCCGTCAAATCATGTGCTGAGAGGTACCAAGGTGATGGAGGGCCACGGCATTATGAGGGTGACGGCCGTGGGCGACAGTACGGAGAACGGCAAGGTGTTTGAAGCGGCGCAGATAGATGACAGTGTCAGAACCCCGCTTACCGAGCAGCTTGACAGACTGGGACTTATGATTTCTAATGCTAGCTACATACTCGGTGGGATAATCATAGTGGGGAAATTGTTGGTCTTTCTTGACTGGGCGCCTGTGGCTCTGACTTTGGCTGTGCCGGTGGCATTGTTGTTATGGATTGTCATGTTCCGTTTCTCACGTATGAAGACATGGGCACGGGTGCTTTCGATGGTGTCATGTCTGGGCGCGTTCATCGCTATGGCCGTTATGTTCTTTTATACGCTGCATCCGGGTTCGGAAGATATATCGGTATTGCTGTCATATACGTTACAGACGCTTATGATAGCCGTGGCGCTTATCGTGGTAACTGTGCCCGAAGGACTGCCGATGGCAGTTACGTTGTCGCTGGCTTATTCTATGAGGCGTATGCTGAAGACCAGCAATCTGGTGCGCAAGATGCATGCCTGCGAGACAATGGGTGCCGCAACTGTGATATGCACGGATAAGACTGGTACGCTCACGCAGAACCAGATGCAGGTCTATAAGACAAATTTTTTCGGAGATATTCGTGAAGAGGTCCTGTATGAGGGTATCGCGGTCAACTCTACTGCGCAGTTGGATTTTTCAGACGGACATCCGGCGGTGCTCGGCAATCCTACCGAGGGAGCGCTGCTGCTGTGGCTTCGCGGACGCGGTGCCGACTATGCGCGTCTGCGTGACGGTGCGGCCGTGGTGGCCGAGCTTCCGTTCTCTACCGAACGTAAATATATGGCTACGGTTGCAGACTCTTTCACCGGACGCAGGATGCTGTATGTGAAAGGCGCTCCGGAGATAGTTTTCGGTATGTGTAGCGTTACCTCCGGCGTAGACAGGCAGGAGATAGACAGGTTGTTGCAGGCCTACCAGGACCAGGCTATGCGCACACTGGGGTTCGCATATATGGAGCTTTCACCGGAAGCCAATCCGATAGCTGGCGGAGGGATGGATGCAGGCGGTCTTGTCTTTATGGGTATAGCTGCTATTTCCGATCCAGTGCGTGCCGATGTGCCGGAAGCTGTCAGGGAAGTTATGGACGCCGGCGTGAACGTAAAGATAGTGACCGGCGACACTCCCGGTACGGCTAAAGAGATAGGCCGGCAGATAGGTCTGTGGGATGATAGCGCGGACGGTTCTGACGGCATTATAACGGGTGTCGAATTTGGCGCCCTGTCTGATGAAGAATTGTGCCGTAGGGTAGGCGGACTTAAGATTATAGCGCGAGCCAGGCCGATGGATAAGAAACGCCTTGTCGAGGCATTGCAGCATAACGGCGAGGTGGTGGCTGTGACAGGAGACGGTACGAATGACGCTCCTGCTTTGAAAGCTGCTCATGTGGGTTTGTCGATGGGTGACGGCACCTCTGTGGCCAAAGAGGCGTCAGACATAACTATAATAGACAATTCGTTTTCTTCGATAGGGCGCGCGGTCATGTGGGGCAGGTCGCTGTACCGCAATATACAGCGCTTCATATTGTTTCAGTTGACAGTCAATGTGGTCGCAAGCCTCATAGTGCTCTGCGGAGCTTTTATGGGGACTGAATCACCCCTTACTGTCACCCAGATGTTGTGGGTGAATCTTATAATGGATACTTTTGCCGCAATGGCCCTTGCATCGCTGCCGCCGTCAGCAGCCGTGATGAGGGAAAAGCCGCGTCGGCGCCAGTCCTTTATCATAAGCCGCGCAATGTCGTGGTTTATTGCCGGAGTGGGCGGTCTTTTATTTGTGTTCTTGTTCGGACTTCTATATTATTTTGACCATACCGACCTGCACAGCCTTACAGAGACAGGGCGTCTGCCACTGGGTGCGGACAACGGCCTGAGCGGCTACGAACTGTCGCTGTTTTTCACAATATTTGTTTTCCTGCAGTTCTGGAACATGTTTAATGCCCGGGCATTCGGGACAGGGCGTTCCGCATTGCATTTCAAAGGATGCAGCGGCTTTATGGTTATAGCTTTTGTTATTCTGGCAGGACAGATAGCCATAGTGCAGTTCGGGGGCCGGTTCTTTAGCGTGGAACCACTTAAAGCCATGGACTGGCTGATAATAATGGCCGCAACTTCCATAGTGCTCTGGGTGGGCGAACTGGCGCGCATGGTTATCAAAAAATAGTACATCTGCAGTGTGTTATTAAATTCTTGATTGGCTATTAATGATTTTCCAGAAACTGATAGCCCGAAGTCGGAAGCATCATTACCTACATCATCACGATGGAGGTAGTATAATTCTCAGATATACGGAATACTGTAATAAAGACTGCCAAACCTGTGTCGCTGTCACACGAGGTTTGGCAGTCTTTATTAGAATCAGATTGTTGAGTTATATTTTCAGGATATTGTCACATGACAATTAGTTTGGTCACTTCGGCGTCTGCCCTGACGAGATAAATTCCAGGGGCGACAGGGATAACGGTGTTGTCGTTGCCGGTCGAGGTGAATATGATATTTCCGGCGGTGTCGGATACCGATATGTGTTTGCCGGCAGCGCCCGAAATGATTATGTCCCGTCCGCGGACTTTGATTTTTACATCATCTTCTATACTTGTCGTTGAAGACGGATCTACAGTTACATGTGACGATTTTCCTTCGCCTTTATTATAAACGGGTATAACTGTATATTTATGTTTTTGTCCAGGTTCGCTGTGCGTGTCAGTCCATGAGCACATAGTGCATAATGCATCGTTGGCCTTGATATGGTCGCGATATATATCGTAGCCGCTTATTTCAAGACCTTTGTATATTCCTGCGGCGACAAACTCAAAGTCATCCATCATGAGTATGAACGAGGCCTGGGCGCAGCTGCGTATTGCGAATCTTACGGCGCCGGCAGGCAGGTTAACGCTGTATTGCGTCCATTCAGCCGGTACTTTCTCAACAATGCTTCCCTCTATGAGTTTGAAATCTGATATAGCGGTACCGCCGGTGCTATAATAAATTTCGATCTTTTCAGGATATGAGTCCCGGTAGCTTTTGGCCCAGAAAGTAATCGTTTGGGCTTCGCCGGTCAGTTCGGGCGATACGGCCCAGTCGTCTATGACACCGTTGTCATCTCTGAATAGCGTGGCGATGAATTTATTGCCGCTTACCGGTTTGAAAGTCGGTCCCCAATCTCCTTCAGTGTAGTCGAATACAAAGAACGATGTAGGCGTCTGTCCTGGAATCACGCCGGGTATAGGCGTGCCCGACACGCCGCCGGCCGGAGCTTTATCGGCGTCGATAAATATCCATTCGTCTAACGCGCCGGACCATGCGGTGGCATCCTCGAATGTTTCGGTGATAGTCCGGTCTGGTGAATAAAGGTCCGGTTCTGTCCACCACAGTTTGTTACCGGAAGAAGATACTGAGCCATACAGGCCGGATACGCCAGGGAAGGCCGGTTCGCATGGTGATATGCGGATCTCGCTGCTTGTGTTGTTGCCAGGCACCTCGTCAAGGTCGTATATTACTTTGGCCGCATACACTATATCTTCTGTGGCGAATCGTTCCATGACATGTTTGAGGCAGTGCGTGACCTTGCCCTCGGGTATTATGCTTTCTCCCGATGCTTTTGCGGCCAGCATACCGTTGGCATATAGCTCTAACGAGTAGGGGCCGCATGTCAGGAGGCCTTTGTTTGTGACTGTGACGTTGATATCAAATCCGTATCCTGATTTTACCGATGTGGGTGCCGAGATGCCGGACAGCTTGAGGTCATGGTCTGTCATGGATTCTACCGCTATCTTGTCGATTATGACATATGGTATCGAGACAGCCACGGCGTGGATGGCTAATTGAATGGTTTTACCCTCGAAATCTGAGAGGGGGACAATTACCTGCGACCATCCTTCGCCGGTTCTGAGATTGCAAATCTCCTCGGATAGCAGAGTGGTATATTCATGTCCCGGTTCGCGGACTTTTACAGACAGGATGTTGGTATCGTTCTCGCCCCCTGGGTAGATATAGAATTTCAGGGTGGGATTCTTCATTCCCTCCAAGCTGATTTTGCCTGTAAAAAACTCAGCTTGTTCGTTAGTATATCCTGCCGAGAGGTATATGTATCCGTTGTCATGGTCATATGATCTCACATTCAGGAATGTCATGTCGTCTGCCAGAGACCATATGGCGGTCGTGCCGAATGAGTTTGTGCCGAACAGATATGACGCAGTGGTGTTGGTGAAACTCTCTTCCATTCCCTGGTATGTTTTGCCCAGAGGTATCATTTCTGTTGTTATGGCAGATGCTCCTCCTTCTGTATAAGCGGCCAGCGCGTACTGGACGAAGCGTTGCTCTGCGTCTGGCTCGCAGACACGGAATGTATGCTTTGTCGCTGATATATTCTCAATGACTGCCTCGGCAACTTCTCCGTCTTCAGTAAGGGTATATATTGAATACGTTACGTTTGCCGGGTTGATGTTGTGGCCGTTGTGGTCTGTATTCACAGCATTCCAGCTGATTTCCACGTGTCCCGGCTGTGTCTCGCGTATATTGGCGCCGGAGACTTTGGCCGGCTTGTCGGTGCCTGAATAGCCTGTTGTGCTGGCCGGCGTGCCCTTGCCTCCCGTAGTATACGATACGAATGTGTAGTTGAATACACCGTTTTTGCCTATCTGGTCTACATACTCCCACGAACTGCCTGCTTCAGGCGCTTCAAAGGTCTTTATTAGAACATCGTCTCTGTAAAGTTCGGATTTGATTATGGTGCTGACGTTATTGCCTGACAGGTCAGTGTCTGGCGCGGTCATATTCAGTGTTATTCGGTAAGCTCCGTCAGGGTCTGGCGTGGCTGTCAATATGCCGGCTCCCGGTTTGTCTGCCGCCTCGCCTTTGGATATGCTTATATTGGTTGTATATAGTGCGAATTGCAGAGGCGGTGATATAGCGTGCAGGCCTATGTAGTATTTTCCGGAGACATCCGGAGTGAAGTTGCTGCCGTAAGTTTTACTCTGGCCGGTCTTTATTATGTCTGTAGGCCCGACAAGTGTCTCTGTCATGGATTCGGCATCGGGCTGCCTGCCGATCTTTAACTCAAAGCGTTCGTTGGTGAATGGAGTGCCGTATACATCGGTGCTGATATAATACACATATCCTCTTTCCAGGATTACAGGCAGAGATATCAGCCAGTCATCTGCTTCGAGTCTGTTGTTTGATATTACGTATGCGGATTCTTTGTTATAGCTCCATGTGTTGCCGTCCTGGTTGCCGTCGATGATTGTGAAAGATCCCATGTCATCGGCGGTTAATATAGAAGCTGTATAGGGCGGCACGGCAGAGCCGAGTGTGATGGTGTTGGATATTCCCCCGGCTGATGTGCGGCCGTCGTAAGTCGCTGTCACGGTATAATAATATCGTGTTAGCTCTTCAGGTTCGGCGATGCGGTGTTCCGCGCTGGTTTCGCCAGTGTTGGCTGCCACGGTCTCGTTATCCTTGGAACATGTCACGGTATATGTCACCTCTTGCGGGTTGATATATCCTCCGTCGGCGGAAGTTGTCACGGCAGACCATGCAATGTTCATGCATCCGTCGCTGTATGTGGCATGTACGCCTGAGGGCGTCTCGGGCACCCCTTTGCCTACAAAGTATGTTATTGTGGCACGCGGACTGTCTCCCTCCTGGTTTGACAGAATCACTGCGAATTCGGTGTTGCCGGTGACAGTGGCAGAAACAGATTCTGATACAGTGTCACCATATGAAGCCTCGCCCTCGGCAATGGTCGCATCGTTGGCAGTGACGCGGTATTTTACATTTCCTTGCGCCGGAGAGCCGTCTACGAGGGTTGCCGGAATATCGAAATTCACAGTACCCTGCAAGCCTCCTTCGGGGAATGATACGACCATATTGACCGGTGCTGCAGGTGCTGCGGGAGAAGCCCCTTTGGGCTTTACGAAAAGACCTGTCACTTCTGCCTGAGCCGGCAGGTCCATGATACGGGTGGCAGTCCCCGTAGAGAGGCTGACCTCGCATATGTAGCCTTCGGCCTCCTTGTTGTTTACAGTCCAGTACATGCGGTTAGTGTCGGGATCTATTGTGGCCGAGCTGACATATTCTGGTGCATGGCCTGTCTCTCCGATTACCGAGTAAGAACCGTTGTCTTTGTTGAATACCACCAATTCAGAACCGGTACAGACCTGTGTCTCGCCAGATTCTGCCATTATTTTGCGTATACCGTAGAGTGTGCCGGTATTATCTGCCGCAATCGCGTTCCAATAGCCGTCAAGCACGGCTATGCCCCGTACTTCCACGGGGTTCTTATAAGTTATCTCCGAAAGCTGGAACGCAGTCCGGGAGGAGTTATAAGTAAGTGCGTATACACGGTCTGAAGTCGGATCCACGGTAGCGTCAAAACATATGGCTTCGGGATTCTGGCAGTTTAATGTCGTGACCATATTACCGCTGTCTAGGTCATAGCCCGATATGGTGACAAAAATCATCGTGCCGAAGTCATAGCTGTTGGTAGCATAATATATGCCGTTTACCGGCACACCTCCCTGGGTCGCGTTGACTCCTGGTATATCGAGTATGAAATCTTCCCCCGTAGATACAGGTAATGTGTAGAGGCCTACGGCTTTTGAAGACTGTGTCCAGTCGTTGCGTGATATGACGCATCCGTGCAGATCAGGAATGAGGGCCTGGCCGCCACCTGACATGAATATGCTTTCGGGGTAAATGTTTGTGCCAGGGCTGCGGAATACAGTACTGCCTGATGGCATCGGCCTGGCATTGGGAAAAGCGTTGCGGTGTTCTAATGAGTTTCTTGCCTGTAGAGGCTGTTGATGTGTCTGGTCGGTCCCCAGCCTGGAGGCATAATGGGGGCTTTGCTCTACAGCCGGTGCGAGATGGGCCAAAGCTAAAAACAGAAATGATGTAAATACCTTTCTCATGGTGAATAATATTTAAATCTACCATGGCAGTCTTGAGAATGCTAGTTAGTAATTCTTATCACTTTGCGTTGCAGAACAGTGATAGGTAGCTTCCATGGTGGATAGATTATTGGTTTGTAGTGCAAATATAAATAAAAATATTGTTAATAATGTGCATGCTGATGTAAATAACATATATTAACATATCTTTTGCGAATTAATCGCAATGCGTTTTTATTGATGTTTTAAATATTGATATATGAAATTTTCTTTTATCTTTGTGTTTGGATAGGTTGTATTGTTGTTAAAGACAACAATAGTAGTATTTATGTTGTATTTGCTTTTGTTTGATAGTCAGAATGTATAGTGTGGCATACTAATAACAAATGGCTGGCCATTCATAGGCCAGCCATTTGTTATTATAAGAACTGGTATCGTTATTTTACGATTACCTTGTAGGATTTACCGTTGGCCGTCACGATGTATACGCCGGCGTCAGATGCGATTGTTTCGTTGTAGGACGCATTTCTTATTTCGGCAATCTTGGTGCCGTCTGTATTGATAACGCTGATAGTCTGCCCTGCAAATCCAGTCACATTGATAGCGCCTGTGGTACCTGTGACAGAGCATTCCGTGTTTATCGAATTCAGGCCGGAGACTGATATGGCAGCAGTGTTGGACAACGGATATTCTTTTTCAACTCCGCCGGCAATGCCGATAGCCGATACGTTGTAATGGTACGTATTGCCCAGTTCGGCATCGCTATCAAGGCATCCGGGAACTTTGATGTTATCCAGAATCAACACATCGTCGCGGTATAAGTTGTATCCTGTTATTACGATAGAGGGTGTGGCCGGTGTGTAAGCCAGGTCGTCTATGAATATGCCGAACTGGTCGTTGCTAGCGTAATGCAGGGCTATGTATTTTGCATTTTCTGGCACAGTGAACGAGGCTTTCTGCCATCCCGCGTCGCCGACATACAGCGTTTTGAGTAATTTAAAAGAGTCGGCATCCTGGTCGGTGGTAGAATACATTATCTCTAAAACCTCGTCATATCCGGCGCTTATGCCCGATATGTAGAATGATACATCGGTGCCGCTCTCCAGCTCTGGTGATATAAACCAGTCGTCGCTTTGTCCCTGCTCCGCGCTCATGGCACATAAGAACCTAGCTCCCGAGGGTGCTTCGAGACCGTTTATGCCCAGCTCGTTGGCATCCAGCACCTGGAATGCTTTGGGTCTGTCGCCGTCAGGCACCGGATAGTTCCCGAGAGCGTAGGGCGTGCGTCCGTCGAAATCGATATTCTTCCATTCGCCGATATATGTGCCGTACATACCGTGGCTGATGGATTCGAATGTCTCCACAAATCCGTCTTTGTAGGGATCGTTCCAGCTGAGGGATACATGGTTGTAAACAGAATTGAACGATGCTGTAAGATCTGTAACGATCGGTCCTTCGGGCATGCCCACTGAGAAACCGGTAGTCATATCGTTGTTGGATACATCGCCGTCGGCAGTCGTTATTTCGATTTTCAGATTCAGATTCTTATTGGCATAGTCAGCCTTGTTGAGTGTAAGCCTTCCTGTCAGGATTACTGATTCTGAGTCTCCCACGGTTTCCACTTCGGGTTTTGATAGCTCTATCTCTTCGATCACGTCGGCACCGTCGAGCACTGTGGCCATTACATTTGGGAATGGCTGTGAGACATATCCCCGGTTTTCGATAACCGTTTCAAAAGAAATGGGTTCGCCCAGCTTCGGAAGTTCTCCTGATGTGATTCTGGTGTTTTTGACATAGAAGTCATTTTCAAGGCGCGTGTATGCCTCATACTCGTCTAATATGAAGTATTGTAGAGGGTGGTTTATGGTTATATCGCACACAAGGTAGAGCCACGACTTGTTGTTGAAGCTTTCCGGCAGGTCCCATACGAAGTCTGTCCAGCCTTTTCCTGCATCAGAGTTTATGCAGCCCAGCTTATAAGGCTCTCCCTCTCTGCTGTATACGTAGACCTCAGATTCAGCCATGCCGGAATAGCAGAATACAGTCAGTTTCACACGGGTGCGGTTAGATCCGACTGTGCTGAATTTGGGCAGCATCAGTTGTCCTTTGGCCTTGCCTTCCTGTTGCGATATGCATATTAGCGATGTGGCATTGTCATCGACGGCATCATCGCCAAGCAGTCCGGGGTTGTCAAGAGCCCACATGGCAGTATATTCGTCTGTCGGATATGCGAAATTCAGACCGCTCATGGTGGTCTTGCCTTCAAATTTATCTTTTATAGGCAGCCCGTAAGGCTTTCCGAGTACCATATTTACACTTGATACGATATCACCGCTGCTTTCGCCTTTTTCATTCTTGGCGGAAACCATAATGTCATAAATGTTCTGAGTGGCACTCGGTGCCTGCACCTCTGCGAATGTGTCTGTGATGTTGTCTGTCATAAGAGCCCAATAGTAGCCCGACTCAGATTGTGCGAGGGTGTAAAGCGCGTATGTAACATTTTGGGGGTCTACTATACCGCCATTTTCGCCCACCGTGGGCAGTGTCCATTTGAGCAAGGCGCTCATATTGTCTTCGCTTATTTCTGATGTCACGACCGGATTGTCCGGTATGTCAAGCCCGCATACGACATACTGTCTGGCAGTGTTACCCTGGCCTATGGAGTTTTTAGAAACTAATTCTATCATGTTACCCCCTTCGTTTGTGGCTATCTGCACACTTTGTGGCTGACCGGGATATCCTGTGACGGTCTTGGTCTCTACCGGCGAGACAATATCGATGGTGAGTAATTCGTTATCCGGTATAGTGCTTTCGTTCATGTATATCGTAGGCATAGTAAACTCTACAGTAGCCCTGGTCTCCCCTTTGGGATCGGCCTGTATGCTTATACCAGTGCATATATCGGGTAGTTTCGATACTTCTTCTGTCTGGCATACAGTGAAGTTTCTCATAGCGATCCTCCAGCCGGTGTCTTTACGCGACTTTATGTGTATGCCGAAATAATAAGTGCCTTTTTCGGCTACCGCGAAGTTGGCGGTATATTGGTTGAATTTTCCGCCGTTATTGCCGACTGCCGGCTGGTCCATTATGATTTTGGCCATGCCTTCCACTGTGGGAGATGTGCCTATCGCTATTTCGAACGCCTCGGTTGATACCGTAGCCAGAGCCATAGCCTCGACAGACACAGTATGTTTGAGGTCCGGACGGGTGATGTTCACAGCCTTTGTGATAAACCATTCGTCGGCATCGCCGGTGGCTTTTACATTCTCATAGAATATGGGCCAGTCAAAGAATGTTCCGTCTAATTCGGATGTTCTGACACTGTATTCAATGGTTGTTCCGTCGTTATTGGCATCGATCACGGTCGATTCGTTGAATTCTTGCTCAGAGGGGTGTATTTCAAATATTTCTCCGTTAGGACCCAACTCCGGTTCGTTCTTTTCTTCAGTCAGCGTAATTGCGCCGAAATGAAGCCTGGAATATGAGTATTCGTCATCGGGATCTGAAGGAAGTACATGTATGGCCAGGAAATAGTCTCCTGCTGCGGCGGGACCGTCGCAGCTTCCTTCTATATCCATGAAGTATTTTTCGAAATTATTTGTTACACCGTTCGGCTTGCTCATGAAGTCTCTGTACTCACACAATTTGGCAACCACAGATTCTTTGGTCTGGTCACTGCATAATAAGACCTCGAAATTCTGGTTGACATCATAAGTGCTTGATGCTTTGCCTGTGAATCTTAGTTTTGCATTTTCTATGGTAATCGTGGCCGGTATCCATATCCAGTCGTCCTGAATGCCTGCAGACCCGTACCCCTGGTCGTTAATTATTACATCTAAATAATTGTAATTATCGTTATAATTACTTACCGAGCTACCCCTCCATTTGCTGGAAGAGGCAGAGCATACCCATTTGTAGTCAAAAAGACCGGACGGTACGTTTTCCAGTATGACCTTGGGTTCAGATTCTGCTTTGGCGGCTTTGTCAGGATTCTGTATGCCGGCATAGTTGACTTGCGGAGTATGTATGCGGTATGCCATGTTTTGGCGGCGTTCGATGACGCCTGGCTTGGCCTGGCTCTTGCGCTCGATGTCTGAGAACGCGGCCAGTGCCGACACGCTGGCAAGAGTCAGCGTGAGGGCGAGTGCCGAAAATATCTTGTATTTTTTCATTTGATTACTAAATTTATTGGTTGAGATGACCTTATTTCACTATGACTTTGACCGCATTGTCATTGATTCGAACAATGTAGATGCCGGCTGCTGCCGGGATGGCCAGATAGTCGCTGCCGTCGAGTGACGCGTATTTTTGTCCGCCTGCTGCGTAAACCTCCACACGTGCGTTGTCAGCATTGCGTACGATTATCATGCCGCGCGTGCCTGTTGCCGATGCCGCGGATGTACCGGGGGCGTATACGCCGGAGACTTCCATGACAAGTTCCTTGGACAGTTTTGATTCTATGGAGTTGAATACAGGTGCGACAGTATATTTGTATGTGCCAGGGGTCACAGCTTCGCTGTCAAGATAGGTTCTTTCGCTCAGCAGCGAGGTGTTAAGCTTTATGCCGTCACGGTAAATATTGTAACCGTCAGGCACGAGGCCGAGAGGCTTGCCATAGTACATTATGTCGTCAATCAGAAGTCCGTTGTCGTTGCTGCCTACGTAGTTGATGGCAAAGTATTTTGTTCCCTCGGGAAGTGCAAAGTGGTACAGGAACCATTCGTTGTTTGCCGTCACTGGCCGGTCGCCGTTTACTTTTATGAAATCGGTTTCATCGGTGCCAGAATATGATACCATTACGTTGAACGGTTCAGAACCTTCGGCGCCGGCAGTGCGTGCGTAGAACGAAATCAGCTGGCTGTTGCCGGGAAGTTCGGGGGATACCAGGAAGTCGTTGTTGGCTTCTCCTGCGGCCGGCCAGCTGGCAAAGACCTTTTGGCCGGACATGGTGCTGAACGGCAGTGCCGGTATGCCGGGGTATGATGTGTCAAATACGATGAAAGCCTGCAGCTCGTTGTTGTTGGGCCATTGTATGAATCCGCCCTGGCCGTTACTGAAGCTGTAGTTGTAAGCCTGGTCGAGGTCTATCATTGTCCATGATCCCACGTTGTCGATGGCAAATGAGTCATAAGCTTCCACATCGTCTACAAAGCTTTCGTGGCCGTCGGCTTCGGAGGGCAGACCCCATTCCACGAGCACTCCGTTTTCAAGCGATTTGCCCTGTAGCTCCGAAAGGTAGGGATAGTTGCTCTTGCTAATTTCGATACGCGCTTCCATGGAGTTGTTGGCATCGTTGTCATCAGTAGCGTCTATCGAGCAGTTAACAGTGTGGTAGCCTGTCATGGCCTCATCCGGAGTCCAGTCGATGTTTGCGACTGTTGTTTCGCCTGCTGCCACTGATGGAAGCTTGACGGAACCTGCCGGCTGGTTGTCTACTGTAAAGTTGACAGTGACGTTCTCTACATCGTCATTGCCTATGTTGGAGACCACGGCAGACATTTTCACCGGTTCGTTTTCGCGGCCGGAAGCCGGAACTTTGAACTCAGTGATCTTTATCTCTTTCTGGTAAGCCGAGCCTGAGACAGACACTTCGTCTATATGGATGGAGTTGTCAGGACTTACATAGCCCACAAATACGACTGACGCGCTGCTTAAATCGCTGTATTCGGATAACGGGATGGTTATGTCCTGCCATCCTGCCTCGTCGCTCTTTGCGGGGAAATTAGCTCCTGGCAGAGAGATTGTTTTTTCACCGGTGTCGAGCCATACCAGAAGGTTGGTGCCGTCGGCATATTCAGGAGCCATATACATTCTGAATTTGAGCACCGGGTCTGCCATGGACGAAAGGTCGATGCGCGGAGATTCTATGCCGCCCATTCCGTAAGGCTTGTCACGGTCGGACTCGCAGGTGACCACCCCTTTGTATTCGTCAGTGAACGGTTCGTAGCCCTGGTAGCGTACGTACCATGTCGCTCCGTTGGGGAGGACGCGTAACCACGGGCTGGTTTTTGCTGTCTGTTCGTACCAGGTCTCGGCAAAGGGCATATTGTAACTTTGGCCGATAAATACCGCGTTTGATGCGGCAGCGTATCCTTCGTCATCACCATTTACGGGGGCTACATAATAGAACACTGTGTTTTGGCCCGGGCCATAGCCTGCCGCCGGATTGTCGTCTATAAAACGGCATTCGGACAGGTCGCGGCCGATCAGTTTGTATTCGGTTACTAATTCTCCCGGGACTGGTTTGTATACCAGGTAGCGCATTGATTCGAGATCGACAGGATTGCCGTTTTCATCTTTTTCTGCAACCGACGGGTTCCATGTTATTTCCACCTGCTGGTTATTGATGGCCCTGGCCTTGACTCCGTCTACAGACACCGGGCATCCGCGCGAGAGGTCTACCTGTACTTCGGCAGGTATGCCATCGCCTGTGTCATTGGAGACAGCCACAGTGTATAAGTTCATAGCCTGCACCGAGGTCTCATCGATCCATTCTATTGTCTCGCCCGGTTGCTTGTCCTTTAGTATTGCATCGTATTTCAGTACGTCGCCTCGCCATATTTTCACGGTAAGAGGAGCCGAGAGAGGTTTGCCTGCCACGGTCAGAGTGGGCAGTTTGAAGCTCAATTTGGCTTTGCGGTCTACCGTGGCCGTACTTGTTATGTCAGTGACGCGGTCAGGTACTGTCGCGCTCATATACTCCTCTATCTGTATGTCGTCGATGCTGAGATGCTCCATTGTCTGTGACAGATGGTGGAAGCCTATGAATTTGTCCCCTTTGCGCGGCGCGAACAATACGGTCTCGGTCACTCCGGGGTGGTCGTTGAAACTAGATACGAACTCTTTGTCGAGGATTACTTTTCCCATGCCCTCTACCGTAGGTTCGTTGCCGACAGCTACCTGTATGTGGCTGCCGAGGCCGTAATAGGCGTAATATTTGTATGTTAGCTTGTAGAGAATGTCGGGATTCAGTTCGAGAGCGGGTGTGATCAGCCAGTCGTCGGCCGGCATGTCGCGTTTGCCGTAGTAAAAGGCACATGCGTATTGGGGATCGTATTTCCATGTCGGGTCTTCCCATTCGCTTCCGCCGTCATTGTTTGCGTCGATGATGGTGAACGCGTTCATGGAGCTTTCGGTGTCGAATGTCTCGCGGTATGGCATTTTTACCGGGTTGCCCATCTGCAGACGGTTTGATGACGTGATGCCGCCTTTGATTTGCGGGTCGGAGTTGTAGTAGGGCTGTATGCGGTAGTAATATGATCCGAACGGATAGTCTGTCTGTTCGGAGAATGACGTGCCTTTGGCAGAGCGTGCCACAGAGACACCGCCCGGCATACGCACTATCTGGTAGCGCAGGTCGTCGAAATCGATCGCGCCGCCCTGGCGTCCGGTCTCGGGCATGTTCCAGGTCAGTGTCGCGCGGCCTTCGTTCTCGTCAAATGTCAGGGTGAAGTTTTCCACTGCCTGAGGAGTGTCGGTGCCGAAGAAGTGCGTGGAGTAAGACGTAGTGCTTTGCTGGTCGTTGGCGTAAAGAACCACCGACGCGGTGTGGTTGCCTGTAGACAGGCCTTCTATGGTTTTAGTGTATTTCTGGCCCGGAGTTCCCGTTTCGCGGCCGAGATTGACATCATCCACGAAGCATTCCACTGTAATATCGCCTGTCAGGGGATGCTGGGCATATGTCACCGAGGGGATTGTAAAAGAGATCTGTCCGTCGGCAGAACCTTTGCTCAAAGGTGTGAAAGCCAGGTCGTATATATTGTCGGGTGCGGAGGGATGCGCGTTCTGCACGGCCAGCGCGCTGAAATATTCCAGTCGCGGATATGTCCATGATAGTGAGGCGGCTCCCGTGGCAGTATCCACTGTCAGCAGTCCGGTGAAACCGTTGCGGTTGTAGTCGCGGTCGGTGGAATCGTTAAATCCGAAGAAAGTCCAGTACATCTGGCCTGTACGGAAATCGATAGCCGCGCCGCAGTTGGTCTCGGCATCGCGAGTGGGATAGTAGCCGGTGTGTCCCACAAGGGTGAATTCGCCCGATGCGCTCACTTTGTAAAGATTGCCGTCAAGTCCTATTGCGAAAATCTGTCCGTCGGCACCGCATGCCGTGGCAGACACAAACCGGGTGTCGGCTACTTTGCTGAGTTCGCCTGTTTCACGGTCGATGACAGCCATCTGTCCGTCATCCGAATTTGCAAAACGATGGGTGAAGGCATATAGTTTGTCGCTTGCGGGGTCATATCCGACTGCGCTAGGTACATACCTGGCTTTTTGGGACTCTTCACTGTCGCTTTGCGAATATTTATATGTCCAGCTCTGAGTCTTTAACACCGTCCAGCTGGTGGCGTCCAGCACGGTATATGTCAGTGTGTATTGTGTCCAGGTGCCCTCTACATTGTAACAATAATACTTGTTGTCCACGTAGGTGCCGCCGCATTTTGCCCATGTGTGGTTTTCGCTTATGGGTGAAACTGGCGATATGCCGTTTGTGCCGCCTGGAAAGAGTTGGTAAAAACCGTATTTGGGGACAACGTTTTGGCCGTCTCGCCATTCGTCAGATGAAAACATAAACCCGACCAAAGGTGTGGGTCGTTCTTCTCCCTTCATCGAAATTAGTGCCAGGCAGTGTGCCAGTACTAATGTGATAATTTTTGGAAAATACTTCATAAATGTAATTATTAAATTAAATATGTTTAGGTAGTACTCGAATTAGGTGATAGTGTAGATGATTTTGCAAATGTAAGTTAAATAATCCGTAAATACTATTATCTTTCAATTTATTAACACGAATTAACTTTTGTCGTATTGTGCTTTTCGTTTTCGGCAAAGTTATGGCTATCAATAAGCGCACGAAAAGACACTCAAAAAGCCGCCCCGGATTGGGAACGGCTATAAAAGACTAAACCCCGAGGTTTGTCCGAAGACAGGGACACTCGGGGGATTCCGTTGCAAAGTTAGGAATATTTTCGTAAATTTGCAAATCGCAATAAGTTAAAAATTACGAAGTGAAATATTCCGAGTATGAAAAGGCGTTTTCTCCAGCTCGCCTCAACAAATATTTAGTCGCGTGCGGTGGCAATACAGCCAAAGCACTGACGCTGTATAGGCATAACGTAAAGTTGTGTCAAAAGTTTTATGGTATATTGAATATATTCGAGGTTGTACTTCGCAACGCTATCAACGCCCACTATCAGAACATCTTCAATGATTCGGAGTGGGTAGAGAATCAGATGCGGTACGGCGGCATGATAGAGAACGCGCCGCAGAAAAACGAGGTGCTTCGGATAATAGCCACGCTTCGGCAGAAAGGGCGATATACAAATGACCGCGTCGTTTCGTCGGTGTCTTTCGGTTTTTGGACGCATCTGTTCACACGCCAACCTTACCGATTGGGTGGTCAGAATCTTTTGCGCATATTTCCGAACCGTACAGCCGGATTGGGTCAACGGGCGGTGTTCAACGAGCTTCAAGAAATAAAGACTTTCCGCAACCGCATAGCTCACCACGAGGCTATTTGCTTTGATGAGAACGGCAACATTGACATGGCGAGAACACAAGGCAAATATGCGCTTATCCTCAAATACATAGACTTCCTGGGCTATCAGAGCAGCCATCTATTCTATGGCATAGACATACTGCCGGATTCTACCATTGCCAAAATCGAAGCATTGAAATGAAGAAGTGGCAGCAGATATTTTGGGTATTGTGGGCTGTGGCGCAAGTTGCAATAGTAGCTTCATGCGTCTGTGATGTTATAAAGAATAAGTATAATGATGATGCTTTATTTGTTTTCGTCGTTTGTCAGCCAATTATGGTTCTTTTGCCTTTCTTCCTTAAAAGGCATCGATTAGGAGCGGTTATAAATATAGCTATTGCAAGTATATATGCTATTTGTTGTTGCTGTGAACGATTTAATTCAGGAGGTGGATTTTTAGACGGTGCGAACTGGTTTATTTATCTATCCATCCTTTCGGTTTTGCAATTTATATTGGTGGCTTTATATTGGGGTATAGAAAAAATTATCAAAGTCTGCAAAAGTAAATCAACAAAAGATTCAGTGAATTAGCGAGTTACAGCCTGGCGCATAATGTCGGGATTGAGGGCGTTGGATATGGCACGGCAAAACTCCTGGCCGAGAGAGTCTGCATAGAACTCCTGAATATTCATTACCGAGGCGAAATACTTGCGAGAGAACCAACGCTTGCGTTTGCGGCCATTGGCTTTGCCAATATCGCCGGGGTTTCCTCGCGGAGTATTACGCCCTGTGCCATAATCAACGAACAGACCGTAGGTGTTGAACGCTTGTGAAAGTGTTATGTCGATGAACTTGCCGTCGGCAGTAAGCGACACACCGACGGTTGAGCGGTACAACGCACCTGTGTCAACCACTCCGAGAAGCGAGATTTGCTCGCGCCATATTTTTACCATCGTGGCATTGAAAGCGCGGACGTATTTACGCCGGGCTTCAAGCTGCTCCTTGTCATTCGCTCCACTCATCGGGGTTGTATCTTAAATCGGTGAACACATCGACGGCGATTTGGAAATATGCCCCGGCGGCACCGCTGAAAAAATATCGGTCTATCTCATTGAACGATATTCGGGGGTCAAGGTAGATGCAGTTCTGCTCCAATCTGACCTTTTCAGGGAGAAGCCGCGACATGAATTGCCGGAACAATTCGCGCATTATTTCCATGCACTCGGAGCGAGCCTCCATATCTTCGGCGGCGTGGCGCATAGCGAAAAACACGGTTTTGACGCGACGGGTGCGAGGTGTGTTATTTAATTCGGTATATCCGTCGGCAATGTCTGACACACAGATAAATGCCGAGGTGGGCTGCATGGTATTGACCGCTTCCTCGAAGCCGTCAAGCCCCGACACACGGCAGAAGGTAAAACCTTCATGCCGGGCGAGGCGGTTGGTGGCGCAAAGGTTTTCAAAGAAAGCCGATGCGTCCCAACGTCCATTTAGCTGCGCTGTCATTTGGAGGCTGTTTGGGCGTTCAACTCCTTGTATTCGCGGGCCTGGGCGTTAAGCTCAGTTAGCGCACGGTGGGTATCGAGGGCGAGGACTTCGGCCTCTTTTGTGACATCGCCTTTGGTGAGCGCACGGATTTGCGCGTTCATCGCGTCCTCGACCGATGCAGCAGACGAGCCGAGCAGGTTGCCGTCGGTGGCGGCTTCAATCGGCTGAAAGAAATCCGGGAACTTGCGCGAGAAGGTATCTTTGAGCGCGGCGAACCAGTAGAAGATGTTGATGCGCTCGTATGGCTTGAAAGTCATGCTTTTGCCATAGAGCGTTGCGCCGAGTTGGTCGAGCAGTTCGACTGCATCGCATTGTCGGCTGCACTCGGCATAGCCGGAGCAAGCTCCGCTCTGCCCTCGTTGGCACGACAATTCATCATTCTGCGTTTGCAGATAACCTTGATAGAGGTTATCGCAGATGATGAAAGTCTCAAACGGTACTTCGGAGAAGTCAGCCGGAAGCGCGTGTTGGCGGTTGATTTTGGAGATGCGCACAGGCACGGTCGGGATAGATCCGAGCCAATCGAGGTGCGGCAGCAACTCGGCGAGGGTCAGCGGCGTAACCTCAAAAAGGAATTTACCTTTTTTGAGAAGGTATGAGCCGCTTTCCTGACGGCCAATAACCTTTGTGCCGCTCCATTGGAGCAAGCAAAGGGTCTTTACCTCGTCTGTCGCGAACTCGTTAGCGAGAAGCTGATAAACATAGCGGAGCTGTTTATCGGAAAGCTCGTGCCAGCCTTGCGGCACGATAAAGTTAATGGAGATTGTCTGCATAGAAAAAGTGCTTTAACGTACTGCGAAAGTACGGTAAAGCACTCTATGGGGAAAGACAATACTTAATTAGAGCCGAACTTAATACCCTTTTTAACTCTGCGGCGATAAATTAAATAATTATCAAAACATAGATACGTAAGAACTGTAATGCTGAAAAGGTCAAACCATGCTCGACCGGAAGATGGGGCAAGTGCCACATCCCAAATACGGGCGGCGATACAAATAAGCCCGACAACTAATAATGTAAATGATATATTGCGTTTTACACGATTACTGATTTGCATACGATTTTAGACTTTGTGATGCGAAGTTACGAAAAGAGTGTAATTTATTGGAAATGAGCGTAGGTTAATTGCTCATGATAGTAATAGGTTACGAATT
>CAJTQU010000006.1 GCA_910578665.1 uncultured Muribaculaceae bacterium | reverse complement strand
GGTGCTGGAGGATGTAATCAACACTTACCATACCCGCCGACCGCACCTCAGTCTCGGCATGCTGACTCCCGATGAAGTGCATCGCGGAGCGGTACCCGGACGTAAGCTCTGGAAAAAATATTACCTGAAATCTGCATGAGTCAAGATTTTTCAGTACTTTTGCATACCCCAACCGACGGGACTGACGGTGATTGCACTGCAAGTCTCAAAAATCCCCGGGGCATCGAGCCCCGGAGGATTTTACCCCAACCTCGGGGATCTCAGGCTCATACCTGCATGTCTCCACAGTCTTCGGACTGTTTAACATTCATTCATAATCTCAAACCCTCTGACCCGTCAATATTTTTCAGGACGCCACAATTTATAGATTGTCTGCCACGCTGCCTGTTAGGCGTGGCAGACTTTTTTTGACATATTTTTAATTCGCTGAATAATAGGGAGGTAATCTTGTAGAATTGTGGTGGTTTTATTGGAAGGTATTGTAAATCAATTATTTGGATTTAAGTATGATATAAGCTTGCTTGCCGAGGCCAAATTATTGATATATAGAAAAATAGGCATTTTATGAAAAATGCAAATAATTTCATGCTTGTTTTTATATAATTTTTTTGCGAAATTTGTAGTCCTTTTGGTTCGGGCTCAGATCAATGACTAGCCCGCAAAACGGGCATAACGAGCATTTATATCGGCATGATGGGAAAAGATCATAAATCACTATGGCAGGAATGCCTGTCAGTCATCCGGGACAATATGTCGCCGGAATTGTTTGACGTATGGTTTCGCGATGCGGAATCGTTGGGTTTCAACGATGGCAAAGTGACCATAAGTGTCCCGTCGGAGTATTTCGTAAGCCAGTACGAGAACCGTCTCTATAATGTATTGCGTAGCGCGTTGCGCAAAGTATACGGAGCCGGCGTCAAAATAGAGTATACATATAATGTAGTGGGAAACGATCCTACCTCGGCCGTTACTCTTGCAAGCTCGTCTCCCAGTGTGTCGCTGAAGAATCCCATCAGCCGCCAGATCGCCCAGCCGGCCAATCCGATGGGTGACGGAGTTGTATATGAAGAAATCGAATCTCAGCTTAACCCCGTATATAATTTTGAAAATTATTGTATAGGCAACAGCAATAAGCTGCCTTTTACCATAGCTGAGTTTATAGGTAATAATCCCAATAAGACCGATTTCAATCCGTTCTTTCTGTATGGTAATACCGGGGTGGGTAAAACCCATCTTATCCAGGCTATAGGCGTGCGTGTCAAGGAGAGGATACCCTCGGCACGTGTCCTGTATATAACATCAAGGATATTTGAGAACCAGTATGGTACGGCGGTCAGGGAAAAACGCATTAACGACTTTGTCAATTTTTACCAGAGCATAGACGTGCTCCTTATTGACGATATTCAGGAACTGTCGGGCAAGACAGGTACTCAGAATGCCTTTTTCCCAATATTCAACTACCTGCACCAGAAAGGTAAATTGCTTGTTATGACCAGTGATAGGCCTCCGGTCGACCTGGATGGCTTTATGGAACGCTTGCTAAGCCGCTTTAAATGGGGTGTTACCGAGGTCCTTCCGTCTCCAGATCTGGAATTGCGGAAAGCCATACTGCGCCAGAAATCTGATAAAAACGGTCTGGCTTTGCCAGAACCGGTCATAGACGTGATTGCCGGCCATGTCACCGAATCAGTTCGAGAACTTGAGGGAGTGGTCTTGTCGCTTATTACGCGCGCCACGTTGTTGAACCAGCCTGTTACTCCCGAGCTGGCCAAACTCGTTATGCAAAGTGCTGTAAAAATCCAGAAACGGAAGATTAATTTTGATATGATAGTGGAGGCAACAGCTTCATATTATAATCTGGATGCCGATGTTATTTTTTCCCGTTCACGCGTAAGGGATATATCTGATGCCAGGCAGGTTATAATGTATCTGGCAAGCAAACACACAGATCTGTCAAGCACTTCGATCGGATACAAGCTGTCGCGTACACATGTAACGGTATTGCACGGCATTAAGAATGTCGAGAACCGTATTGGCACCGAGCCTGTATTTTGTGATTCAATAGAGACGATTGAAAAAAGCCTCAGAGGCTGAGGCCGCTGTCATGTTGTTTTGATCAGTCGGGATGGAATGTTGCCGGATTGCCCCAAGTCCAATATCCTGGATAGGCAGCCTGGAAGCAAAACATGGCAATTCCCAGGTCAATAAGTTGTTTGGGATTTTTAGCAGGAACATACGCCTGCAATACAAGAGAGCCGGCAGTCTCTTTATTAAAGTCAGGTGTTTCGGTAGCAGATTCCGGTGTACTCTGTATCAGTCCGTTGTATCGGTCATTAAGTTCATTTTTACGTTCGGCTTCCTTTCTTGCTTTTTTTGATGCTGAGGCAACCGGGTTGTATGTCGATTCTGCTTTCTTGATCAGTATTCCGACTGGTTGCTTGTTGAGCGATGACGGTGCATAAGATACAGCTTCCAGCCCTTTCAGTAGTCCCGGGTATTTTAAACATATGTCTTCCCACGGCAGTTCTGTGTCTAGAAAATCCATAGGGGAGAGGTCATTGTGGTGCATTATCTTGGTAAGGAAGCCGGCTATGTTCGTCTGTTTTTTCTCTGCTCCGTATCCCAGGGTTATCAGAAAAAGGAGTTTTTGGCCTACGCGTACTCTGGCTGCGACGTTTTCCACAGAGAATGTGCCGCCGACAAAACATGTGTCCAGACCTGCACAGAAAGCTTTCATCACAAGCTGCATGCCGAAATATCCGGCTCTTTCCATATAGTCGGCATAAGAAGTGTCTGCCACGCACGCTATATAGTTGCGCACGTTTTTAAACATTCCGTAGCTGCGTTTGAATCCTGCAAACGGGGCAGAATCGTTTGTGAACAGTTGGAAGTGCATACCGGCCTCGTGGGTATTTATATCAGTTATGGCGGCTCTGAGCGATGACTCTATGTTACCGGGAATTTCACGGTCAGTGTAGATTCTTACAGAGTGGCGCAGGCGCAGGTCGTCGATGGTCATATAGATAAGATATATACAAAGTCAGCAGCTGCCGGATGTTAATCCGGCAGCTGTGTTAGTTACATAATGTTGTATTATGCAGGCATTTCGATATTATATCCGTCAAGGAATTCCATTGTGTCGGCAATGTAATCTTTCATCACGACATCATCTTCCACAAACGGCACATGGTTGCGGTATGCGTCTTTTATGCCCTGCAGGAAAGGAGATGACTTGAGCGGTGCGCGGAAGTCGAGACCTTGAGCGGCATTCATGAGTTCTACTGCGGCCACATATTTCAGGTTATCGATAATTTTATGCAGTTTTGTTGCGGCATTGGCACCCATTGAAACTAAGTCTTCCTGTCCGTTGGAGCTTACGATAGAGTCGCATGAGGCAGGGAATGTGTACATCTTGTTCTGGCTGACCACGGCGGCTGCGGCGTACTGCGGAATCATAAAGCCTGAATTCAGGCCTGGCTTGGCCACAAGGAATTCAGGGAGGCCGCGCAGACCGAGTATGAGTTGTGCCACACGGCGTTCTGAAATATTGCCAAGTTCATGCAGCGCGATGCCCATGTAGTCAAATATAAGTGCTAGGGGTTCGCCGTGGAAATTACCTCCTGACACGACCATGTCCAAATCGGGGAATACGGTCGGATTGTCAGTCACAGAGTTAATTTCGGTATGGAGCACATTTGTGACATGGTGCATGGCATCTTTTACCGCGCCGTGTACCTGCGGTATGCAGCGGAAAGAATAGGGATCCTGTACATGCTGTTTTTCACGAGCGATGATTTCGCTGTCTTTGAGCATGGCACGGAACGCCTCGGCAGTCTCCAGCTGGCCTCTGTGGGGGCGTACTTCGTGTATGCATGCGAAGAACGGTTCGATACGGCCGTCGAAAGCCTCGAGACTCATCGCGCCTAATGCGTCAAAAGTGTGTACCATGTGCCAGCCGTCGATAAGGGCTTTTATACCGTTGGCACTCATGAACTGTGTGCCGTTGAGCAGTGCCAGGCCTTCCTTGCTTTTCAGGCTTATGGGACGCCAGCCGAATATATTGAGTATCTCGCTGCCTTTGAAGCGCTTGCCATCATGCATTACTTCGCCCTCGCCGATCAGGGGCAGGAAGAGATTGGCCAGGGGGGCAAGGTCGCCCGATGCGCCGAGTGAGCCGCGGTCATATACCACAGGCAGAATATCGTTGTTGTAGAAATCGATGATACGCTGCACAGTTTCCACCTGTACGCCGCTGAAGCCGAAAGAGAGGGCGTGGGCCTTGAGTAGCAGCATAAGCTTTACTATGGTGCCGTCTACGGGGGTGCCTATGGAGCATGAGTGGCTCTTGACCAGATTTTCCTGGAGGACGCCGAGCTCTTCAGGCGAGATAGAGCGGTTGCACAGTGAGCCGAAGCCGGTTGTAACGCCATAGATAGGTTTCTCGCTTTCTACGGCCTTTACATCCAGATAATTGCGGCAGTGGTTAATTTTTTCGACAGCCTCGTCTGACAATACAAGTTTTGTTTTGTCGTTTAGCAGACGTTCTATGAGGTCATAGGTCAGCTCAGATGAGCCGATAGCATATTTTTCTAATTTAGCCATAATATTGTTCGTAATCAGATTAATCGTTTTGTGCCACTACTGTGCCTCGGCTTATGACTGTGCTTACACAATTCATACCGACGTAGTATGGCAGCATTCTGTAATTTTCGTAGTTAAGGATGATGATGTCAGCTTCCTTGCCCGGTTCGAGCGACCCGGTGCTCTGTGCAATGTCGAGAGCTGCCGCACCGTTAAGTGTTAGGGCAGTAATCGTCTCTTCGATTGACATTCCCATATAGATGCATGCCAGGGCAATAGTCAGAGGTATTGATCCGGAGAAACAAGAACCCGGATTGAGGTCGGTGGCCAGTGCCACGGCAGCTCCGTTATCAATGAACTTGCGTGCCGGGGCATATGGCTCTTTGAGAGTGAAAGCTGTCAGAGGCAGTAATGTGGCTACTACTCCTGCTTTTGCCATGTCGGCAACCCCTTTGTCGCTGACATGCAGCAGGTGGTCGGCAGATACAGCGCCGAGTTCTGCCGCCAGTTCTGCGCCTCCGAGGGTTACAATTTCGTCTGCATGCAGTTTCAGCTGGAATCCTGCTTCACGTGCAGCTTTTAGGAAACGGCGAGAATCTTCTATTTCAAACACATTCTTTTCAGTGAATATGTCGCAGAATTTAGCTTTTCCTTTAACCGCCGGTAACATTTCCTTTATCATCATATCCACATATTCGCCGGTACGGCCTTTATATTCTTTGGGTACGGCATGCGCGCCGAGGAATGTGGATATTATACGTAGTTTCTGTCCCGGTGTCGTGGCCAGCCGGTCTATCGCCTCAAGCATTTTAAGTTCCGTTGCCGTGTCAAGACCGTAACCGCTTTTGGCTTCGACAGTGGTTATACCCATGGCCGACATACGGTTTATAAACCATTGGGCTTTGTCTACCAAGGAATTGACATCTTCTGTACGCGTGGCGTTGACAGTTGACTGTATGCCGCCGCCACGTTCCATGATGCTCATATAGGAGTCTCCCTTGAGCCTCCATTCAAATTCATCGGGACGATAACCTCCGAAAATGAGATGGGTGTGCGAATCGACAAACCCCGGCAGTACGGCACGTCCGCCGGCGTCAATCACATTGTAACGTTCGGAATCGGAGATCTGGGGCATGCTGTCTTGAGGCCCCACATAGGTTATAATGCCGTTGTCTACAACTATGGCACCGTTCGGAATAGTCTTGAGCGCGGCCATCTCTGCCCCCTTTCGGGCAGAATTGCCCGTGGGGGTGGAGATAGTCGCGTTCTTTATGATAAGGGAATTCATCACTTGTCGATAACTGCGTTAACGTGGTTGATGATTTCTGTTTCACGCTTGCAGGCTTTTTCTGCTATTTCTGCGGCTTCAGACAGCAGTTCGTCTGCCTTGGCGCGGTCTTTAAGGCCGGCGGCATTGATGCGTACGTTGAGCTGCGCGCCAAGTACGGCGGCACGTGCGGCAAGAGCGCCTACACCGGCATCGCTTACAGAGGCGGGGTTGCCTTTCTGAGCCATGGCCTCAAGTACGTCGAATGTTTCGTATGCGGCACGCATTGTACGCAGAGGAACCTGTGTGGCATACAGGGTGGCAGCTTCGAGAGCCGTGGCGCGTGCAGCCTTTTCCTCATCGGTCTTTTTGGGCATGGCGAACACATCCATGATGCGGTTGAACGCTTCGGTGTCTTCGTCTACCAGATGTATCAGGCGGTCTTGGATGTCTCGTCCGCGTTCTGCAATATCAGAGAATTCTTCCCAGCGTTCGTCCCATCCGGCTTTGTGAGCAGACAGGTTGGCTACCATGCTGCCCAGAGCGGCTGCAAGTGCTCCCATGTATGCTGCTATGGAACCGCCGCCGGGGGCAGGCGATTCTGACGCGGTTTCATCGGCAAATCCGCGACATGTCATATCGACAAGTTTACGTCCGCCCTTGCCCTCTTCAAGCATATATTCTATAATCTTTTCCGAGGGATTGAATTCTTTTAGCTCGTCCAGGCCCATGGATTTGACAGCTATCTTGATAATTTCGCTTTCGGGAATACCGAGTGAACGCTGCTGGAGGCGCAGATAGTGTTTGCCTGCCTCTATCAGGGCGCGCTTAGGTATAAGGCCTACGATTTCTGTACCGGTGACGCGTATACCTCGTGCGGCGGCCGCGCGGTTTACTTCGTCAAAAGCCACATGCAACGGGGTGTCTGTCATATTGGTGATATTCATAGACACCTGCGCTATGCCGTATTCGTCGATAAACCAGCCTATGGCCTTTGTGCCTTTCAGTGTGCCGGGTATCATTATGACATTGCCGTTTTCATCTTTCATCGGTTTGCCGTTCACCTTGCCTCCTTCGCGCATGGGACGACCCTTTTCACGCACGTCGAACGCTATTGCGTTGGCACGGCGTGTGGAAGTAGTGTTGAGGTTGAAGTTGACAGCGATCAAGAAGTCGCGTGCGCCTATTGCTGTGGCACCGGTGCGCGCTGCAGCCTCGTCATAGGGACGGTCGCCGAAATCGGGGGCTTTGCCTTCATGGTTCATCTTTTCGGGCAGAGCCTCGTATTCACCTTCGCGGCATACGGCCAGATTCCTGCGTTCGGGCGTGAAAGCCGCGGCTTCGTAGCAGTAGGTGGGTATGCCCAGCTCTGCAGACACACGCTCGGCCAGCTGACGGGCTAATTGCGCGCATTCCTCAAGTGTTATTCCGCTGACGGGAATGAGGGGGCATACATCGGTAGCGCCCATGCGCGGATGTGCGCCGTGGTGCTGGCGCATGTCGATCAGTTCGGCAGCTTTCTTAATGGCACGCACCGCGGCATCCATTACCTGGCGGGGTTCGCCTACGAAAGTCACCACCGTACGGTTTGTGGCCTCGCCCGGATCGACATCAAGCAATTTAACTTCGCCGCCTTTTTCTATTTCGGCGGTTATAGCGTCTATGACAGCTTTGTCTCGTCCCTCGGAGAAGTTGGGGACACATTCTATAATTTGTTTCACGTCTCAGATATAAGGTTAAGGGTTATTTAATCAGATTTTTGATGAGTTCGTCATCAGCCAGATACGGCTCTGTGATGAAGAATCCGTCACATTCGTGGCTTTCGTTCCAGTCTTTAACAGTAGACATGGCGTTTTCATTACGCGCCCACGAACGGCGTGCCACACCGCCCATGACGTCCCAGAGCATGGCTTGTTTCAGAATATTGTCTACGCGTTCAGAACCATCGCATACCATTCCGAAGCCGCCGTTGATAGATTTTCCTATGCCCACGCCTCCGCCGTTGTGCAATGCCACGAGGCTCATGCCGCGCGCGCAATTACCGGCAAAGCATTGTACGGCCATATCGGCCATTACGTTAGAACCGTCTTTGATGTTAGAAGTCTCGCGGAACGGAGAGTCGGTGCCGCTGACATCGTGGTGGTCGCGTCCGAGCATGATCGGTCCCACTTCGCCTTTGCGAACCATGTCGTTGAATTTAAGGGCTATGGCTAGACGTCCGGCTGCATCCTGGTACAGAATTCGTGCCTGGGTTCCCACAACGAGCGCGTTCTTTTCGGCATCGCGTATCCAGTTATAATTGTCACGGTCCTGGCCGCGGCGGTTGACATCGATACATTCCATTGCGGCATGGTCGGTCTTTATCAGGTCCTCATGTTTGCCGGAAAGGCATACCCAGCGGAAAGGACCGTAACCGAAATCAAACAGCATAGGACCCATTATGTCTTCTACATATGAAGGCCATATGAAACCGTCCTTTTCATCAACACCGTTACGAGAAATTTCTTTTACGCCGGCGTCATAAATGGCTTTCATGAACGAGTTGCCGTAATCGAAGAAATAAGTGCCGCGTTCCACGAGAACCTTTATGGCGTTGAAATGGCGGTGCAGTGACTTGTCCACCAGATTGCGGAATTCGGCAGGATTGTCGTGTAGGAGTTTTGTGCGTTCTTCAAAAGAGATGCCGGCCGGGCAGTAGCCACCCTCATATACGGCATGACACGAGGTCTGGTCAGAGAGCAACTCTATTTTTTCATTATGTTCTACCGCATATTCCAACAGGTCTACCACATTGCCGTGGTAGGCTATAGATACGGGCTTTTTCTGCGCCATTGCCTCATGTGCCAGGCGGAAAGCAGTGGGTATGTCGCCGGTCACTTCCTGCACCCATCCCTGGTCATGGCGTGTTTTTATACGGGACGCGTCGACCTCTGCTATTATGGCGGCAGCTCCTGCTATTTCGGCAGCTTTGGGCTGTGCGCCGCTCATGCCGCCAAGGCCGGACGAAATAAACATATGTCCGGCCAGGTCTCCCTCGTCGGGTATGCCGAGTTTCATACGGCCGGCATTGAGCAATGTGTTAAAAGTACCGTGGACGATTCCTTGCGGACCGATATACATCCAGCCGCCGGCAGTCATCTGTCCGTAGTTTGCCACACCCATCTGCATGGCTTCGTGCCAGTCATGTATATTGTCAAACATACCAACCATCATGGCATTTGTGATAATCACGCGCGGTGCGTCGGGGCGCGAGGGGAAGAGGCCGAGGGGATGACCGCTTTCCACTACCAGTGTCTGGTTTTCAGTAAGTTCTTCCAGATACATTTTGATGAGCTGGTACTGCATCCAGTTTTGGCATACCTGGCCGGTTTCTCCGTAAGTTACGAGTTCATATGGATACAGGGCTATGTCAAAACAGAGATTGTTGTCTATCATCACCTGGAAAGCTTTTCCTTCAAGACATTTACCCTTGTATTCGTCTATCGGTTTGGCCTTGAGGTCGCCCTGGGGACGGAAGCGGTAGCCGTATATTCGGCCGCGCGTGCGCAGTTCTTCAAGAAATTCAGGTGCGAGTTTTTCATGGAGAGAGGGGTGTATATAGCGTAATGCGTTGCGAAGAGCTACTGCTGTCTTCTCGGGCGAAAGAGTGTATCCGCGGTCTGGCGCGCGGCGTATGCCCTCTACGAATGTAGGATATGCGGGCAGTACGGGAGGTAGTGTAAGTGCCATGTTAATTAGTTTTTAATTATGAAATTGTGGCACGCAGGGGAATCACCCTGCCTGCGTGCCTGTATGTTCACTTTCCTGCCAGTGTGGCGGAAGCGTTGTTGTCTGGCTTGAGATATTTGTCCAGAAAACGGAAGAATACGCGTTGCCATAATATGGCGTTCTGCGGCTTGACCACCCAGTGGTTTTCATCGGGGAAGACCAGCATTTCCGCTTCGAGACCATGCATCTTTGCAGCATTGAATGCCATCATTCCCTGTGATGCGAGTATGCGGTAGTCAAGTTCGCCTACAGTTATGAGCATCGGCGCTGTCCAGTTATTTACGTAGCGGTGGGGCGAATTTTCATAGGTGCGTTGTGCCACGGCATTCTCTTTGTCCCAGTAAGGACCGCCGATATCGTAGTCCGCAAACCACATTTCTTCAGTTTCAAGATACTGTGCCTCAATGTTGAATATTCCGGCATGTGCGACAAGCGCGGCAAAGCGGCCTTCGTGATGGCCGGCCAGCCAGTATACCGAGAATCCGCCGTAACTTGCGCCGATGGCACCTATGCGGTCGCTATCCACATATGGTTCCTGTTTCATGTAGTCTACAGCAGACAGATAATCCTTCATGTTCTGGCCGCCGTAGTCGCCGGAAATCTGGTGGTTCCATTCTGTGCCGAAGCCGGGCAGGCCGCGACGGTTGGGACAGATGACGATGTAGCCATGGTTAGCCATAATCTGGAAATTCCAGCGGTATGACCACATCTGGCTTACAGCCTGCTGGGGACCGCCCTGACAGTAGAGTATGGCAGGATATTTTTTCGACGGGTCGAAGTCAGACGGATAGACTACCCATGTTGTCATCTCTTTACCATCGGTGGTGGGAACCATTTTCTTTTCAACTTTGCCCAGTTTGAGCTGGGAGAGCAGTTCTTTGTTTACGGACGTTATGTCAGCCACCTCGCCGTTGTGTGCCACACATATCTCGTTGGGACGGCTCATGCTGTGGCGGAGGGCTACCACTTTGTTGTCTGCGAGGGCCTGTACATTTACATAATCCCATACCCCCGATGCTATCTGTTTGAAATCTGGATGTTCCAGATTTACACGGAAGATAGGCATGGTGCCCTGGTAATAGGCGTTGAGAACGATGCTTTTGCCGTCAGGGTCCCAGCACAAACCTTCAACGCTGTAATCCCAGCCAGCCTCGGCCGTGATATTGCGTATTTGGCGTGTTGCCATGTCCATAACTAGCAGACGGTTCTGGTCGCTTTCATATTTCGGGGTCTGCATGCTCATCCAGGCGAGTTTTGTGCCGTCGGGCGAGAATACGGGATGGGTGTCATAGCCGCCTCCTGTTGACGCTGTCAGGCATTCTGTCTTTTTGCTCGACAAGTCATAGAGATAGAGATTGGAGTCTGTTGAGAACGCATATTCCTTGCCGGTTTTCTTTCGCGAGGTGTATACAAGTTTGGTACCGTCCGCGCTCCATGCGAATGTTTCGGCTCCTCCGAAAGGTTTCATGGGACATTCGTAAGGTTCGTCTTTCATAATGTCCACGGCGTTCGCTATATAATTGCCGTCAAATTCGGCAACAAAGGGATGGGGAATTTCAGTCACCCATTCGTCCCAGTGCTTGTACATGAGATCATCGACTACACGGCCGCTGGTCAGAGGCAGGTCTTTGAGGATTTCTTCGTTTTTGTTGTACGGCTTTATGTTGGAGCCGTATACCACGTGCTTTCCGTCGGGGGCAAATTCAAAACACTGCACGCCGTTTTCCACATTAGACACTTTTTTTATGTTGCGTCCCTCGGGAGTCATTGTGTACAGCTGTCTGTTTTTAGTCTCTGCGCAGTCGCTTATGAACGCTATACGTTTGCCTCCGTCTATCCAGCGGATGTTTGCTTCACTTCCGGCCGAACGGGTTAGGCGGCGCATGCCGGTGCCGTCGGTGTTTACTAGATAGATTTCTGCGTTGGACTTGTCGGTGGCGATATCGTCATAAGCCAGAGTGAAAGCTATTTTGGAGCCGTCGGGGCTGGCTACGGCCTCGTTTATTCGGCCGAAAGCTTCAAGTATCTCAGGTGTCATCTCGCCATTGACCACCTGTACGTCAGGCTTTTCTATAATTTTGCCCTCCGAGTTAAGGCCGTTCTGGCAGCCTGTCACCAATGTGGACAGGGCTATTGCAGACACAGCTGTGGTTAATTTGTTCATATTAAATTTAAGGATTGAATTATTGACACGCGAAGTTACAAAAAAATACGCAAATACGGGTAATTTAAAGCTTAATTATTTAATAGGTGTCCGCGCACTGTTTCAAAGCCAGAGCCTGACACTTTGGCTGTAAGAAAATATTTGTAATTTTGCAGTACGATAAGAGTTGTGAAAGATATGGCAGAGATTGATAAAGATGCGGCATTCCCAGAGATACTCAGTAGTGAATATATTATACGGCGTCCGTGGCTTACGGCGCGCAGAGACAGTCTGCGGTATGCCGGCGGCAAGGTTAATCCTGAATATTATGTTTTGGAATATCCCGACTGGGTTAATGTTATAGCCATAACCAATGAAGGAGACTTTGTCATGGTCAGACAGTATCGCCATGGTCTGGGCCAGACTGCTACCGAACTATGCGCTGGTGTTATAGAGCCGGGCGAGGAGCCGCTGCATGCGGCCCAGAGGGAATTGGAAGAGGAGACGGGCTACACGGGTGGCAGCTGGTCGCTGCAGTGTGTTATAAGCGCCAATCCTTCTACTACCAATAATCTGACATATTGCTTTCTGGCCACCGGTGTTTGCAAGACTACGTCGCAGCATCTGGATGACACTGAAGAACTAAGCTGTTTTACTCTGAAACGCGGACAGTTGATGGAGCTTATGATGTCGGGAGGCATAAAGCAGTCGCTGATGCTTGCTCCGTTATGGCGTTATTTCTATCTTGAAAACACAGCCGGACCACATGTTTAAAAATCATAACCGCCATGATGTGCGCGAACGTCAGGCTGGAGAACAGCGAATGCTTGACAGGCACGGTCTGTGGCGTTCTATCGTTAGGTTTTCGCTACCTGTGATAGGTTGCGGCATAGTGCAGCAGTCATTTAATTCTATAGATCTGGCTGTGGTAGGGCGCATGGTAAGTTCTTCCGCACTTGCGGCAGTCGGGGCCAACGGTCCTGTGATAAGCCTTATCATCACGTTGTTCATGGGGCTTGCCTTGGGTAGTAACGTGGTCATATCGCGCGCTCTGGGTGCCAGAAATGACGAGGTGGTCCGCCGCACTGTTGCCACCCAGGCCATGGTGGCGGTGGTGGCCGGCGTGTTCCTGCTTATAGTCGGCATCGGTTTGTCTGCGCCGCTGCTGGCTTCTCTTGATACACCGGATGACATACTGCCGTCAGCTACGCGTTATCTGCGTATATATGCTCTCGGATTTCCGGCTATGCTTGTCTATAACTTTATGAGTGCGGTATTGCGGAGTATGGGAGACACCATGCGCCCGTTTCTTTGGCTCGTTATAGGCGGCGTGGTCAATCTGGCGCTGAATCTGATGCTGGTATACGTATTCGGCATGGGTGTTGAAGGAGTTGCCATAGCCACTTCTGTATCAAATGTAGTGAGTGCTGCCGGTGTGACGCTTAAGTTGATGCGTACTGACGGTCCTACAAGGTTCGTACCCGGGCAGATGCGTATTTATGCGTCAGAATTTTGGGCGATGGTGCGCATCGGTCTTCCGGCAGGGATTCAGGGGACCCTGTTTGCTTTCAGCAATGTGATCATTCAGTCCGCGTTAAACCGTCTGGGCGCTTCGGCTATGGCCGGCAGTGCCGCCGCGCTGACTTATGAGCTTTACGGTTATTTTGTTATAAGCGCTTTTGTGCAGGCTGCGTTGGCCTTTGTCAGTATTAATTATGGTGCGGGACAGTATGATAACTGCCGCCGTATCATGTGGCGGTGTATGGTTTTGGCATTAGGTGGCAGTTTTGTGCTGAATTCACTGGTTGTGCTTAATAATTATACCGCAGTGGCTGTTCTTACATCAAGCAGTGAAGCCATACATTACGGTATGCTCAGGATAAGCAATGTTCTGCTGTGGCAGTTTGTGGCCTGCAGCTATGAGATCAGCGGAGCCGCTATGCGCGCTCTGGGGCATTCGCTTACCCCCATGATGATTACGTTGCTGGGCACATGCGTGATGCGTGTGTGGTGGGTGCGTCTGTCTGGTTTTATATTGGATTTCAATATGTTGATGGCCATCTATCCTATAACATGGTTTTTTACGGGATGCATCATGATGGTTGCGTATTTCTTTGTTTCCCACCGTGCATTCTCGCATCCATGTGTAAAACTCGTAAAATGAAGACCTCCATAACCCGGCCGGGTTATGGAGGCAGCAATATCATTAGTCTTGATTAAAGAATCAACGAGCCGGCCTGGTATACTATTAGAGACAGCAGATAAGCCAGTGCTGTGTTGTATATGATTGAGAACCAGGCATATTTCCAGGAACCGCTTTCACGTGCTATTGCGGCGATGGTGGCTATGCAAGGGAAGTATACTAGGACGAATACCAGGAAACTGGCAGCTTTCAAGGGTGTGAACGGAGGTTCGTGCGTTATCGGAGAGGGCATTGTCAGTCTTTCAGATAGTTTGCCATCATCATAGTCATCTCCGGCATACAGCACTCCGAGAGTGCTGACCACCACTTCTTTAGCCGCAGAACCGGCTATGAGCGCCACACATGGCTTCCAGTCGAATCCGAGTGGCCGCATGGCTGGTTCCACGAAATGTCCTATATGGCCCAGAAATGATTCAGACTGCTGGTACTGCGAGAGCATTGCCGCCGTGTCTGTCTGTCCCTGTTCTGCCTGTATCATTGTTTTGTATTTGTTGCTTGCCGTCATATCCTGCTCAGTATAATGAGGAAAGTATGAAAGGGCCCATATTGCTATCGAAGCGACTAGGATCAGTCCACCCATCTTTTTTATATACTGTGTCGCTTTATCCCACATGCCACGCAGTGTTGCTTTCACGGTAGGCATACGGTAGGGTGGAAGTTCCATGACAAAGGGGGTGTCGTCTGATTTAAGCCAGAACCGGCGTAACAGCTTTGCTGTAGCGATAGCTATCAGGATTCCCAGAACATATAGTACGAAGAACGCCGTACCAGCGTGTTCCGGGAAGAAGCATCCGCAGAGCAGTACATATATCGGTATACGGGCGGAGCAGCTCATGAACGGTATTATGAGTATTGTGAGCAGACGTGACGAACGGCTTTCTATAATGCGTGTGCTTATTATGGCCGGCACATTGCACCCGAAACCCATGACGAGAGGAATAAATGATTTGCCGTGTAGGCCTATACGGTGCATAAGTTTGTCCATGATAAACGCTACGCGTGCCATATATCCGGAATCTTCCATGAAAGATATTAACGCATAGAGTATAAGTATGTTGGGCAAAAAGACGATTACTCCGCCCACACCTCCTATCACGCCGTCTAGAAGCAGCGAACGAAGCGGTCCGGGGGATAGCCATGCCCCTATTTTTTTACCTAAAAGTGCTACCCCTGCATCAATCCACTCCATGGGGTATTGGCCTATATTGAATGTGGCCCAGAACATGAACCACATCACAATCAGGAATATCGGGAAGCCGAACAGTTTGTTGGTTACAAAGGCGTCTATGATGGATGTGGTACGTTGTTCGCGCTTTATATCCTGTGTCAGGGTTTCGCGCAGGGCTCCGGAGATGAAACCGTATTTTTCGGCGGCTATAGACGCATGAGGATCTTCCGGAAGTTCTTGCTCCAGACGTGCACTCTCTGTTTCAAGATGGTGTTTTATTGTTGCGAAAGATTTGGACTGTCTGACCATGTCCAGCATCTCAGGATCGTGTTCCAACAGTTTTATGGCTATGTACCGGGGGGAGAATTCTTGCGAAATATCGTGCGCTTTTTTGATATCCTCTTTCAGTATTGTCACGCTTTTCTCCAGTTCGTTGCCTAGAGGAACATGTATATGCCTTACGCAGGGATTACGCATTTCATAGACATCTATAACCGTGTCCAGCAGTTTGCTGACACCGTAACCTGTAGACGCCGTGGTGGGTACTATGGGTACGCCCAGTAATTTTGATAATAATCCGTAATCTAGTTTGGCATGGGAATTTTCCAATTCGTCATACATGTTAAGGGCTATCACCATCGAACGGTTCATGTCTATCAGTTCTGTGGTGAGATACAGATTGCGCTCCAGATTTGATGCTACCGTGACGTTTACAATTACATCCGGTGCCTCTTTCATGAGGTAGCGCATCACATATTGTTCTTCGGGAGAATATGCCGACAGGGAGTATGTCCCAGGCAGGTCGACGATATTTATGCGGTAACCTTTGTAATTTAGAAATCCCTCTTTTGCGTCTACCGTAACCCCGGCGTAGTTGCCCACATGTTCGCGTGCTCCGGCAGCCGAGTTAAATAGCGATGTCTTTCCGCAGTTGGGGTTGCCTATGAGTGCGATATTTATTACTTTGTCATGCCGTACATGGTCAGGCTTGTGCTCCTCTTCGACCTGAGTGGGGGTGTCGGCGGCCTTCGGTCGCTTGTCACTCTCCAGATGGTGCTGCCAGTCTGGCACAGACACGCATTCTATCATGGAGGCCTCGGCACGACGCAGGCTCACCTCGTATCCCATTAATGTATACTTTATAGGGTCTTGCAGGGGTGCTGTCAATAGCGCTTTTACCTCGCGCCCACGTACAAACCCCATCTCCATAACGCGTTTGCGAAATGCTCCGTGGCCTAATATCTTGGTGATTATGGCGCTTTCTCCATTTTTTAATTCAGATAATAACATGCTGCTATATAGTCGTGATGAAATTGGGAAGTAGTGAAATGAACAGGGCTTTTTATGTCGGCCCGTTTATATGTTTTATGTCGAAATCTGTTCTGGAGGTACAGTTCTGTGTTGCCAGATAGAATAACTTTGCTTGTCTCAGACAGAAAACAAATAAGGGTCCTGTAAGTTCTAATGCAAAATTAACAAAACCTTTTTTAATATTCCCACTGCTGAGGCTTTTTATTCATCTTTGCCGCTCATTATACCCTGGTCAGGGTATGGTGACGGGAGACGGTTGTGTTAAAATTATGTTAAAATAACTACTTTGTAATGCATTGTATTCTCAAAAGACATAACTTTGCAGAGTGAAAAATTCCCAATTATTATGATAACCCATTCCAGACTATTATTTTTAGGTGTTATTACTTTAGCCACAGCTACAGTGTCATATTCCATGTCGGGCACTGGGTCGGCACCTAATTTATCCGTAGGTGACAAATCAGACTCTGTTCCTACTCAGACCGTTGTGCCGGATTCGCTGGCTGACTATGACTTGCTTGACGAAGTTACGGTCACTGGCAAGAAACCCCTTATTCAGACAGAGGCTACCAAGGTGATATACAATATGGAGGAGGATCCTACAGCTGCTACCGCTACTACTCTCGATGCCTTGCGCAAGGTGCCGATGCTAAGTGTGGATGCCGACGGCAATGTCAAGATGAAAGGCGAGGGCAATTTCCGCATATTCCTTAACGGCAAGCCGGACCCCTCTCTGTCTGCCAATTATAAAGAGGTCTTGCGCGGCATGCCTGCTTCTACGATTAAGAAAATAGAGGTCATAACAGAGCCGGGGGCCAAGTATGATGCCGAGGGCACAGGCGGTATCATAAATATAATTACGAATAACGCTACAAGGCTTTATGGCTATACGGCCACTCTGCGGGCTAATGCCTCCACACGTGATGTAGGCGGAGGTGTCAGCGCGATGACTAAGGTGGGCAATGTGAGCGCTAGTGTGAATTACGGGCATAATTATAATTATGGATATAAAGTAGATCTGACTAATACATCTATATATTTGGATAATCCGCGTGATCATTATTACATACTCAAAGCGAATAGTACTATGAAAAGTAATATTGATTTTGGCGATTTACAATTGTCATGGGAGCCGGACACACTCAATTTATTTACGTTGTCAGGCAATCTGTTTAATTTGCGTAACAGTATGCCTCTTAATATGAATTATTACATGCTTGATGACAAGGGGCAGCAACGCTGGCATTATAACGGACTTCAGGACCGGACCCAGAAATATATGGGTCTGAGCTTGAACAGCAGTTATCAGCATAATTTTTCGAAACCGGAACACAATATAGTCGCTTCTTACCAGTATAGCTATGGTATCAATGACAGTGACAATACTTCCACATTTAAAGATTTTGAAAATTATGACGGCGAGCCTATGGCCAACCATCGTAATGATATGCATTATCCTTCGCATGAGCATACATTACAGTTAGACTACACTCTGCCTTTGGGCGAAAAACATGTGATAGAGACTGGTGCGAAATACATCGTGCGCCGTAACTATGGAGATACGCAATACCTGGTGCAGGATGCTTCGGGGACATGGGTTGAAGATCCTGATGCTTCGATTAATATGAAGCAGTTTCAGGATGTCGGAGCTGTATATGGTGTGTATACAGGTAAATACGGCAAACTGACGGCCAAGGGAGGTTTGCGTTATGAATACACGCATATGGGTGCTGATTTCAAAACACCGGGTTATGATAACTACTCGCAGGATCTGAATAATTTAGTTCCTAATGCCCACTTGTCATACAATCTGGATCACGGATCGTCTGTGACTGCCTCGTACCAGATGCGTATAAATCGTCCGGCTGTAAGCCAGTTAAACCCGTACAGGGATAACACGACGCCCCTTGTAGTTTCTTATGGTAACCCAGATCTGACCTCGCAGCGTAGTAACAGTGTCACTCTTACATATTCTAATTTCATGCTGCCTGTGGGCATGAATATTAGCGCTGGGTATAGCCACATCTCGGATATGATTGTGAATTATTCTTTTTTGGACCAGGATAATGTGATTAACCAGACATATGGTAATATAGGTTCAAAAGACGGATTCAACATGTACGCATATTTGAGCTGGCGTCCTATACGGGGGTTAAGTCTTAGTGTCAACGGTGGTGCAAACTATGACCATTATATGGCGGATAAGATGAATGTTGACAATGACGGTTGGGGATGGAATGTGTCGGGCAATATTGACTACGAACTTCCGTATGACATGCAGATAAGCCTGTATGGCGGAGGAGGCCGCTCCGGTATCATGTTGCAGGGCACAGGTTCTGGCTGGCATTATGACGGGCTGGCATTTTCAAAAAAATTCCTTAAAGAGAAGCGTCTTGAGGTGGTATTGTCGGCATCTGGATTTGTCACGCCGTCTTCTAAATATATTAATACATCGACATTGCCCGGGGTTATAGTGGAAAACCAAGTTTCTGTGAAGACGTGGAGCATTGGAATGTCGGTGTCATACCGTCTGGGTTCGCTCAGTTCGCAGGTTAAAAAGACATCTAAGTCGATTATGAATGACGATGTGCAGAGCGGAGGAGGCTCTTCTCAGCCAGGAGGACGCGGTAACCGTTAAGCCGGTATAACAAGCTCTTATTAATATTTGTATATTCACGGATTTTTTCTTAATTTTGCGGAGCATAAGAACTGTTCCGCAAAATTGCGTTCAGTTGAAAAATACGATATATGGGATTTTTTGGCAAGCTTTTCTCTCGTGAGAAGAAACAGCAACTTGACAGTGGTCTGCAGAAGACTAAGGAGGGCATGTGGGGTAAAATCACACGTGCCGTAGCCGGTAAGAGCCGTATAGACGATGATGTGCTTGACAATCTCGAAGAGGCTTTTGTCACAAGCGATGTAGGGGTAGATACCACTATAAAAATCATAAAGCGTATAGAGGACCGGGTGGCCCGTGACAAATATGTTAATTCTGCGGAACTGAATCGCTTGCTATGCGAAGAGATAGCGGCTATGCTTGCCGAAAACAGCATAGGCGATGCCGGAGTTTCTGACTTTTCGGTACCCCCTGTGGCCAATCCTGGTGATCCGTATGTTATCATGGTAGTTGGTGTCAACGGCGTGGGTAAGACCACTACAATAGGCAAACTTGCCAACCAGTTCAAGCAGGCTGGTGCCAAGGTCGTGCTGGGAGCTGCCGACACATTCCGTGCCGCAGCTGTCGAACAGCTAGATATCTGGGCCGACAGAGTGGGGGTGCCCATTGTGAAACAGAAAATGGGATCGGACCCTGCCGCTGTGGCATTTGACACGCTGACACATGCCAAGTCGGTAGGTGCCGATATTGTGATAATCGACACTGCCGGACGACTGCATAATAAGGTAGGCTTGATGAACGAGCTGACTAAAATCAAGAATGTGATGCAGAGGGTGGTGCCTGATGCCCCTCAGGAAGTTCTTCTTGTACTTGACGGATCGACGGGCCAGAATGCCTTTGAACAGGCACGCCAGTTTGTAGCGGCTACTGAAGTCAACCAGCTGGCTATAACGAAGCTGGACGGTACGGCCAAAGGTGGTGTCGTGATAGGTATTTCAGACCAGTTTAAGATACCAGTCAAATATATAGGCATAGGCGAGGGAATTAACGATTTGCAGTTGTTCGACCGTGAGGAGTTTGTCAAATCGCTCTTTTCTCCTGAAGATTTGAAATAATCACAGTTCATACTCCTATCATGAAGCAGGGCAGAGTTGATATTATCACTATGGGATGTTCCAAAAATCTTGTTGATTCGGAACGTCTTATGCGCCGTCTGGCCGAACGCGGCTATGAGATGTGCCATGACAGCCATGATGTGTGCGGCGAATATGTGGTGGTCAACACCTGCGGCTTTATAGGCGATGCCAAGGAGGAGTCGGTGAATATGATTCTGGAGCTCGGACGTGCCAAGGCCGAGGGCCGTATAGGCCGTTTGGCTGTTATGGGATGTCTGTCAGAAAGATATATTGACGAGCTGAAAGAACTTATACCTGAGGTGGATGCCTGGTATGGCAAATATGACTGGGAGGCGATAGTGGCTACCTTGCCTTGCCTCAACAGTGCCGAAATGCCGCTGAAACCATGGGAACGGACTCTTACAGGCCCGTCATATTCGGCATATTTAAAAATATCGGAAGGTTGTAATCGTTTTTGCGCTTACTGTGCCATACCGATTATAACGGGACGGCATAAATCGCGCCCGGTAGCGGAAATAGTTGACGAGGTGCGCAGCCTTGTCGCAAGCGGTGTTACGGAATTCAATGTAATAGCCCAGGATTTGTCGGCCTACGGTCTCGATTTAGGATATTCCAACCAGCCGGCGCCAGGCACTAAGAGCGGCCTGGCCACATTGGTGGAGCAGATTTCAGATGTGCCCGGCGTGCGTTGGATAAGGCTTCATTATGCCTATCCTGTAGATTTCCCGTATGACGTGCTGACTGTGATGCGTGAGCGTGACAATGTGTGCAATTATCTTGATATCGCGTTGCAGCATATTTCTACTCCGGTGCTTGAAAACATGCGTCGTCATATAGACCGTGACGACACGTTGCGCCTTATAGACCGTATCCGTAGCGAGGTGCCGGGCATCAGGCTGCGTACAACACTTATGACCGGGTTTCCCGGAGAGGGTGATTTGGAATTTTCTGAGTTATTGGATTTTGTTCGCGATATGCGTTTTGAACGCCTCGGCGCTTTTGCCTATTGCGAAGAGGACGATACATATGCCCAGAAACATTTTGAAGACAGTGTGCCTGTTTCCGTAAAGGAGGAGCGGAAACGACAGGTGCTCGAACTACAGGAAGAAATATCACTCGCTTTGAATAATTCGCTGGTAGGGCAGAGGGTGACTGTTCTGATAGACCGTATCGAGGACGGAGAGGCTGTAGGACGCACACAGTGGGACAGTCCCGAAGTGGATAACGAGGTACGTATAATGGCCGGCGAATGTGATGATTCATTAATAGGACAATATAAAGATGTGGTTATAACCGATGCAGATGCCTTTGACCTCACAGCTGAATTCGTTGACTGACGGCGAAGTTGCGGCTTACGCTTTAGAGCAGGGCCTGAATTTCGCGTTGCTGCGTGAACCTATGCAGCCGTCAGCCACTTTATTGGTATCAGAAGAGTGTTATGAAGGTCATATGCCGACCAGGCGTGAAGGTTTTCTGTGTGCTCCGTTTGCAAATGACCATTTCCTTTTTTTCCCAGATCAATATACAAGAAATATAAGCCCGGGCCCGGGGGCTTCCATAATGACTTCCGTTGACACGGGAAAGTATGTATCGGGCCTTGAAGCACCAACGGAATATCTTGCATCTGTAAGCGAATTGGTAGAAATTCTGCGTCAGAAAGGTGGCAAGACGGTTTTTTCACACCGTTTTGAAGTCGCTGAGGTCAGAGAGCCGTTTGAAATATTTGCCGGCTTATGCCGTAAATATCCTAATGCGTATGTATATTGCTGGCATAAAGCCGGTAAAGACGATATATGGATCGGAGCTACTCCTGAGCTGCTTCTGCGGAGCCGTGATGCTAAACTGGAGACTATGGCTCTTGCCGGAACCAGGTGTGTCACGGATGGTATAGACACACCCTGGGATGACAAAAATATAGAAGAGCAGAGCATGGTCACGGAGTATATACTCGATACCTTTGCTCACTGCGGACTTAGTGCTCACGCTGGTAGTACGCATACTCTCGCTGCAGGTCCGGTGGAACACATTTGTACCGATATTTCCGCCAGGTATGGGGCTGGGTATGATTTGGAATCACTATTGTTGGAGCTTGCGCCCACACCGGCTGTGGCCGGAAGCGACAAAGCGGCTTCTTTGGCATTTATACAGTCTCATGAACATTATGACCGTGAATATTATGGTGGTTATTGCGGCTTGATAAAGCCTGGAGGATGTTTTGATTTCTATGTCATGCTAAGGTGTGCCAAACTTGTTATTACCACCAGGCATGCCTATATTTATGTAGGTGGCGGGATAACTGCCGCTTCTGTGCCGCAAGAAGAGTGGGCGGAACTTTGTGCCAAGGCTTCAACGCTTGCGCCGTTTCTTATCAGGAATACTAATTAATAATATTAACTTATATAACACAGTATTTATCATGAAACTTAACACAAGACTACTTCTGTCCGCAGCCGCCCTGACTTGCGTCATGGTGAGCGCCGGAGCCAAGGAGCATCTCAAGAGTCTCAATGCCGGATTTATAGACAAAAATGTGCCGGCCAAGGTCGATTTTTATGACCATGTGACAAAAGGATGGCAGAATGCGCATCCCCTTACTCCGGAACATGCACGTTACGGCCAGTTTAATATCCTGAACGATTCAAGCGAGATACGAGTAAAAAACATTGTGCTTGGTCTGGCAGCCCAGAATCCTGCCATGGGTACTGTGGCGCAGAAAGTTTCTACTATTTATGAGCAGGCTATGGACTCTGTGCGTCGCAATAAGCTTGGCGCACAGCCGATTCAGGGACTGCTGAAAAAGATAGAGACTGCTCCGAAAGAGAAGATGGAAGATTTGTTCCTCATGATGCATAAGCATTACTCCAGCCCGTTTATGGGTGTCGGCCCCATGGAGGACATGTCTAATTCAAAAGCGTATGCCATGTATGTGGGCGGTGCCGGTCTCGGACTGGGTGACCGTGATTACTATCTGAAGAAAGACAAGCGTAATACAGAGATACTTAATGCTTACAAGAAGCTGATAGTAGACCAGATGCGTAATGCAGGACTTTCCAAGAAAGATGCCAACCGCGTTTGCAAAAATGTGATCAAGATTGAAACATTGCTTGCAGATTCTACATGGACCCGTGAGGAGAGCCGCAACCTGCCTGCCATGAACAATCCGCGCACCATGACCCAGCTTAAGAACATGTATCCCGATTTCCCGTGGGACCGTTTCTTTATCGAGACTATGAATATTCCTACTCCGGACAAAGTGATTGTTACTGAGTTGAATACGGTTAAGCAGGGCAATGACCTTTATAGAACTCTCACAGACCGCGAAAAGAAAGACCTCTATCTGTGGCAGGCAGTACGTAGCGCCGCGCCCTATCTGAGCGATAATTTCAGCGATGCCAACTTCGAGTTCAACAAGGTTATGAGCGGTGTCTCTCAGCAGCGTCCCCGTTGGAAACGTTCGCTTAGCGCCACCGAGGGTGTTCTGGGCGAAGCCATCGGCGAACTGTACGTGGAGCGTTATTTCTCTCCCGAATCTAAGGAGTATATGATTGGCCTTATTGAGAATCTGCGTACAGCTCTGGGCAAACATATTATCAATCTGCCCTGGATGAGTGACGAGACCAAACTCAATGCAATCAAAAAACTTAATGCGTTCACTGTAAAGGTGGGATATCCTGACAAGTGGAAAGATTACAGCACGCTTAACATTGATCCCGAGGCTTCTTACTATGACAATATGCATGCCGCACAGATGTGGCACCAGGACGAGATGCTGTCAAAATGGGGCAAGCCGGTTGACAAGACTGAGTGGGGCATGACTCCTCAGACAATCAATGCGTATTACAACCCCATGGCCAACGAGATTGTATTCCCTGCCGGCATCCTGCAGGCTCCGTTCTTCGACATTAATGCTTCAGATGCGGAGAATTACGGTGGTATCGGTGTGGTTATCGGACATGAGATGACTCACGGATTTGACGACCAGGGCTGTAACTTTGATGCTGACGGCAACATGTTTAACTGGTGGACTCCGGCAGACTCCGAGGCTTTCAGAAATATGACCAAGGGCCTTATAGCCCAGTTTGACGAAATCGAGGTGCTTCCAGGCTTGCATGCCAATGGCCAGTATACTCTGGGCGAGAATATTGCCGACCAGGGTGGTCTGCGTGTGGCTTACACCGCTTTCATTGATTCTCAGAAGAAGAAAGGTGTGGATATTAAATCTGAGGAGGCCAAGATAGATGGTTTTGATCCTTTGCAGGTATTCTATATGAACTATGCGAATCTCTGGGCCCAGAATATTCGCGAGGCTGAAATCAAATCGCTGACTACGGGCGATGTGCATTCTCTCGGTCGTAACCGTGTCAATGTAAGTCTCCGTAATATAGCTCCCTTCTTCGAAGCTTTCAGCATCACAGAGGGAGATCCTATGTTCCGTCCTGAAAACGAACGCATCATCATTTGGTAAATAAGTGAAATGAATAGAAAAAAACTGGGTGGCTTAATTTAAGCCACCCAGTTTTTTCTATGTCAGCTTTTTAACAGGGAAAGAAGCTGGTGTTATTTTGAATGCAGTGTTATAAGGGTGATTTCTGGAGAGGCCCCAATACGCGCCGGTATGGCCACTTCGCCGCATCCTATATTGACATACAGATTGCGTATAGCGCCGTCTGCGCCCTTATGTGTGTACAGGCCGCCCCATTCTGGATAGCGCCATGACGAGGGGGTGAATCCTGTGCCTATGCCGCCTATTAAGACCTGCATGGCGTGAGTATGCCCTGACAGGGTAAGGTCGATATCTGTATACTCACGGACTTCGTTGTGCCAGTGCATAGGATTGTGAGATAACAGTATTTTGAAATTATTGTCTCCTATTTTATTGGCATTAGGATATGCCTTTTTGAGATCGCCATACTGTTTAAACGGAGGTTCACCCCAGTTTTCTACGCCTATCATGGCTATATTGTCACCTTGTGCGGAATAAATAAATTTGTGGGTGTTGCACAGGAGATTCCACCCCATTCCGGTCTGTATAGCGCGCAGTTGCCGTGTGTCGGCAGCATGTGCCTGTTCGTCAGGCCAGTCGGTGTAATCGCCGTAGTCGTGGTTTCCCATTACAGAGTATACGCCTAAAGGTGCTTTGAGGCGTTTCAGTATATTTACAAATGGAAGGATTTCGTCAGTCTTGCGGTTTACTATGTCGCCCGTAAACACTATAATATCAGGATTAAGGGCATTTATTTTGTTTACCAGGTTTGTTACGAACGTGGTATCTTGCCCCCATGTTCCAACATGAGCGTCTGAGAATTGCGCTATTTTGATTCCGTCGAAACTGGCCGGCAGACGTTTGGAATTGACTGTGATTTCGCTGACAGCAATATCATACCGTCCGTACAACACTCCCCACCACATTGTTCCGAAACATATTATTGCGGCAGGCAGCCCCACATATTTGTACACAGGCCATCTTTTGTGTCCGTATAATCTGGGTATGGAACTGATTGCAAGGAATAATCCGTATATGTATTTGCTGATATATATCGAGGTCCATGTGTATAGCAGCCACATTACGGGTCGGAGTTCGGTATCGGTATCTCGTTTGGGCAACATGAATACTACTATTAAAAGTCCTAATGTGAGTATGGCGCTTATGCAGTATATGCGGCGCGGCAAAGCTCTTTTTGTTTTGGGGATACTGCGATATATGTATATGTCAATTAAGATGCCGAGCAGTAGGGCTATGATGCTCATGACTAATGGAAGTCTCATAAGAGGTTTTTCTGTATTTGGGTTATCAAATCTGGTTAGAGGTTAACACGGGATAGTCCGGTAAAAGTTTAGTCTGCTTTAAAGACAAACAGGGTAGTCACGCGGTATTGACTCCCTGTTATTAAAATCACATGCACTATGTATAATATCTGTGTTATTCCATCCCTCCTAAAAGAGCTTTAAGCTTGTTTATAAGAGGATTGGCATACATTGTCATAAGCAAGTGGCGCAGATAGTCAGCCTCTTCGACTGTAAGGTCGGTGAGACCTATCTTGGTTATTTGTTTTTCCACATAGTCCGCAAAGCTGGATTTTTCCTCATCGGTGTACTTTGCCGCAAACCGTGTGCCTCCGTGCAGCATGTCGAATGCCACATAGTTGATCGGGAATATTTCGTAGCTGCGATGTATGGCATTGTCTATGATGCGTCCCACATATCTTGCCGCGATATTGTTGTCTCTAAACTCGCCTATCTCGTCTATACGCGCGTTAATGCGCGGAGTGAGCTGGAAATGCACTTTGCCTTTATACTGTAGAAGTCCGGTCTCCATTGAGAACAGATCATCGCGCTGGGTTTTCTTATAAGAGGGGTCACGGCGTTTAAGCAGGAATTCTCTGGCTTTCAGATAGTCGTTTGGGTCATATTCGTATGATATGGCCACAGGCATAAGGTTTATTTCCTTTATACGGTCCATGAAAGTGCCTTCGCCACCCAAGGCGAGCATTTTAACCAATGCTTCCTGTGTGTGGTCAGAGCTGTCCTTTGCGCGTCCCTCTCGTTGAGCTATCCATACGCTTTCTCTCTTGTGGAGGATGGCGTGGTGGATGTATGCCGACAATTTTTTTGCCGCCATAAGTGCCTCTCTCATACCGGTATCTCGCTTGACTATAAAGCTTTTGTTTAAGCGGACGAGATCGGTTATCCAGTCATAAATCAGCAGGTTGTTTCCTATAGCCACTTCTGTGGTGGGCATGTTGTGTCTAAGAAACGCGAGATTCATGAATGATGCGTCAAGCACTATATCCCTGTGGTTGGTTATGAACGTATAGTTTACAGACGAGTTATAGTTCCTCATTCCGCCTATTGAAATTCCGGCTGTCGTGGTCTTGGCCAGCATCTGTAGGAACGGAAACATAACAAGTGTCTGGAAGTCATGCTTGTTGTTGATGCTTAACAACTCTTGTATCATAGAGTCGACGGCTTCCGGAGGAACGCAGAATGATAGTGCGTGCACAAATCCGGGTTCGCGCACAAGCCGCGCCATCTTCTCATGGAAGACAGCGTCGTCATACGGACAAATATCGCTGAAATCGTATTCAGTAGCCATACATTCAATAATTTTGTCTTGCCCTGGCGGTAACAGTTGTGCCACTACGGCAAGTAAGGGCATATTCAGCACAAAGGTACATAAGATATTTCAGAATATCTCATGAATAATCCTTAAAATTTGTGAAAACAAAAAAGAACCGGATACAAGACCTGGGCCTGTATCCGATTACTAACCATGAAAAATCTTATTATATGAAAAATAGTGCTTGCTGCTTGTGTTTATTTTGTGATTATGCGGCGAGCGCCCACATACCGTGACTTGTAGTATCCTTCATTCTCATTGATGCGCACACCTTTTACACTGGCATGTATGAATTTGAATTTGCCACTTTCATTGTCAGCGGAAACAACTATGCCTACATGGCCCACATTACGTCCGCTGCTGCGGCTGGTGAAAAACACCAGGTCACCTTTACGCAGTTCGTTAAGTCCGACCGGGACCCCTTCTGTGTACTGCATGCGCGAGGCAGGTGAGATTTTATATCCGAACTGTTTGTAAACGTAGCTTGAGAAGCCTGAGCAGTCAAATGTGTTAGGGCCTTTGGAGCCATGCACATATCTTTTCCCAATGTGGGTGTGCGCCTCTTTCAGCAGGTCGTCAATCATTGCGCTTGACTCATTTGAAAGTCCGTGCAGATTCTCGTGGGCTTTAATATCTTCTTCAATCGCACCGGCAAGACGGGCACGGTCTGTGGCCGTGGTTGCTTTTGCGATATGGTGCTTATATTGTTTGTGGGCCTGTACGTGGGCCGACGGGTTTTGGGCTGTGGTTATAGGGGCCATTGCGGCAACAGCCAGAGAGAAAAGTATCGTTTTCAGATTAAATTTCATTATTCACGAGGGTTATACTGGGCACAATTTTTAATTTGCTCTTGCTGTTAGTGCACCTTCTAGGTGTTTGTACAGCCGTGTGCCTGATTAGATTCGTTTGCAAAGTTAGCAAAAATGTGTCTTGTAGACAAATGCTTGAGGCTTTATAGCCAACTATTTAACTCATTTTATGAATTTGCACGCGATGTGGACAAGTGTGCAAAAATGTGTTTTCTGCACGTTTGCGGCCTATGTTGTGCAACCATTTTTGCGCACATCTTCCGTGTATGTGCAGATATGCATGCACATATTGTGTCATAGTGTGCAGCACTGTTATCTTTGGGGCGGGAAACGCGTTATGTGGGAAAATTTTAGTAACTTTGCGGATATGTTTAGTTTAGACAACTTTTAACAATTATAGTCTGATATATGACCGACAACCGATATGACATGCGCGGCGTTTCTGCCACCAAAGAGGATGTGCATGCTGCCATCAAAAATGTGGACAAGGGGCTGTTCCCCGGTGCTTTCTGTAAGATTATACCTGATGTTATGGGAGGCGACCCTGAATATTGCAATATTATGCATGCCGACGGCGCCGGAACCAAGTCATCGCTGGCTTATGCTTACTGGCGTGAGACAGGCGATCTGGGCGTGTGGAAAGGGATTGCGCAGGATGCCCTGATTATGAATATAGATGACTTGCTGTGTGTGGGCGCTGTGGATAATATCTTGTTGTCTTCTACAATCGGGCGTAATAAGATGCTTATACCCGGCGAGGTGATAGCGGCCATTATCAACGGCACGGAAGAATTGTTGGCCGAGTTGCGTGGTCATGGTGTCAATATAACCAGCACGGGAGGCGAGACGGCCGATGTCGGAGATCTGGTGCGTACGATCATTGTGGACTCGACTGTGGCATGCCGTATGAAGCGCAGTGATGTGGTGGACAATGCTAATATTAGCAGCGGTGATGTCATAGTAGGTCTGGCATCTTTCGGGCAGTCGTGTTATGAGCATGAATATAACGGAGGTATGGGCAGCAACGGCCTTACGTCGGCGCGTCATGACGTGTTCTGTAAAGAGGTGTATCAGAAATATCCGCAGACATGCGATCCGGCAGTCCCGGCCGAGCTGATTTATTCAGGATCTCGCCGCCTTACCGATCCGGTTGATGGTGTTGATATTGATGCAGGAAAATTAGTGCTTTCTCCTACACGAACTTATGCGCCTGTTATTAAAGCTTTGCTTGATGTTATGCGCCATGATATACACGGAATGGTTCATTGCTCTGGCGGTGCCCAGACCAAAATATTGCATTTCATTGGCGAGGGCCTGCATGTAGAGAAAGACAATTTGTTTCCGGTTCCGCCGTTATTTGCAATGATACAGGCTGAAAGCGGTACTGACTGGAAAGAAATGTACAAGGTGTTCAATATGGGACACCGTTTTGAAATATATCTGTCCGAAGAGTTTGCTGGTCGTGTGATAGAGATTTCCGAATCTTTCGGCATACCGGCAAGGGTGGTAGGACGTGTCGAAAATGGTGTCGCAGGTAAAAAGACACTGAGGATTACCTCTGACAAAGGCACGTTTGAATACGAAGGCTGACAATTGGGATATGGTAGAAAGGCTTATGACTGCGTATCAATTTCAGTATAGTGCCTGTGCATAACCTTTCAGTGCCTGTCTGAAACTGAACGACATGGCTGCTGTGAGCGTTATAAAGACACTTGGCCGTTCGTTGTCCGTACAAGTACAAAATATTGCGTAGCGTCTGAAGCGTCTCCGGCATTTGTATGCAATATAGTGCTAATCGAATGTGGCGTGTTATTGTTCGTCATATATGGAGCAATGCTGATGCAGTGGCCCCTGTGTGCAGTCTAAGTCATTTCATGTTGGACATGTACTGGATGGCTGGTAAGTTAAGAAAGAAACTTGACACACTCCCTCTTATAAATCAGAGATTGGTGTCGTGATAACCATATAATTATTAATTTAATATATCAGATTATGAGAAAAAGAGTTTTAACAGTGGCGTTGGTAGTCGCAGTGTGCAGTAGTCTTACATTCACTTCATGTATCGGCAGTTTCGGACTTACCAATAAGGTGCTGGCGTGGAATGATACCGTAGGCAATAAGTTTGTTAATGAGTTAGTGTTTCTCGCATTCTGGATACTTCCTGTTTATGAGGTGACAGCCATAGCGGACCTGCTGGTGCTGAATAGTATAGAATTCTGGAGCGGTTCAAATCCTGTTGCGTGTGGTACCAAGGTGATTGATACTGACAACGGCCGCTATCTGGTTAAATGTGACGGCAAGGGTTATGACGTTGTCAATGAGACATCAGGTGAGACTGTGCGTCTTGATTTCCTCGAAGAAGAAAATTCATGGGCTGTTAATGTTGATGGCGAAGAGCATGTATTCATGACATTCGTTGATGACGACCATGTGAAAATGATAACACCCGATGGTGACTACTCTACTGTAGAGTTGAGCAATCGCGGCGTTTTGGCGTATGAAAATATCGCCTCGATGCCTGCAATGGCCAAAAATTGACATTATATATAAGCATGACATAACATGTCATGCTGGTTTATTCTCGTAAATATGAGAAAAAATATCTTATCCCTTTGTTTAGCCGGTGGAGCCGTCATGGCATCCATCGGCCTGAATGCTGCCAATCCTTCTCTTCCCACAGTGGATAGGGGAGGCAAGTGTTTTTATTATTATTCCCCGGAACGAGGTGAAAGTGTGTTCGGTATCCTGTCTCGTTACGGATGGGATGAAAATATTTTTAGGCAGTATAATCCTGGTGTGACCGAATTGAAGAAAGGGCAGGTGCTTTATTATCCTTGCGAGAATGAGGCCGTAGCCGTAGCAGACACGGTCGTTTCAGCTGAGACTGCCACTGCCGTGTCACAGCCAGATCGTGATCTTGCGGTAGCCGCACCTGTTTGTGATGCAAATGAATTAATAATGCCGTTGCCTGCCCGAACTATAGAGATGGGCGAAGAACCGTCTGTCTATATTGTAAAAGACGGAGACACACTGTTGTCTCTGGCTAGAGAATATCATACCACTGTGGCAGATATTTTCGCATTGAATCCAAGGCTTACATATACAGGAGTAATGCCAGGGACCTTAGTTAAGCTTCTGCCAGGGTCAGAGCTGAAACATGTTGCCGCACGCGAGTTAACGGCACGCAGGCAGGCGGAACCTAAAAAATATAAGGTCAGGAAGCAGGATACATGGCTGTCTATAGCTTCTGCCAATGGTATATCTGTAGAAGACCTTAAGTCTGCTAATGGCGAACTCAGGGAGCTAAAGCCGGGTAAGAACATCATACTGCCTCAGTTTATAGAGGTACGGGATGTAAGAGATGTGCTGGTATTGGACAAAAGGGAGACAACCCCCGACGGACTGAGGCAGATTTATAACGAATCAAGAGGTGCGAAAGAATCGTGGTCAGAGGTTGTTGCTCCATCTGATGTAAATGTTGTATTGTTGGTAAACACCGCTACTGCTGACCGAAAGAGAAACGTAGAATTCATGCGTGGTTTCATGCTTGGGCTGGAAACGTTGGATAAGACACCTTATAAAGTACATCTCAATGTTATAGAGACCGGAGAGGACGAATCTCTAACTACTGTCTTGGGTCATCCGGAGCTTGCCTCGGCAGATATGGTGGTTGCTGCCTATGATTCTGATTTCCCAAAAGAACTTATAGCCTTTGGAGAGCGTACAGGAGTAGAGATTATCAATGTGTTTGACTCGAAAGACACATCTTATACGGAAAATGCCAGATACGTACAGTTACTTCCTCCGTCAGACATTTTTTTCAATTCTGCGGCAGACGGGGTGTTACGTCTCTTCAACGGGTGTACTTACATATTTATTGAAGAGGGGGCTTCAGATGCTGATGGCATAAGTGCGTGTCTTCGTGATATGTTAGATGATAATGCCGGGGGGAGGATACTGACATTGCCCGATTCTGAGGCTTTGAAAAATTATGATTTTGATGCGTCTACACGTTATGTGTTGGTATCAGAGTTGTCTGCGCGTCAGCCTGTCATGGAAATGATAGGCATTGTCAACGATAAGAAAGAGAGTATTCCCGGTCTCGAAATATCCGTTATAGGTCGTCCGACCTGGCTTGTGTTTTCAGATTCAAATGCGGAAGAATTGCGCAAGGCAGATACATATTTTCCCTCACGATTCTATCTGGACGCGTCAGATCCCTGTGTGAAAGCTTTTGAGAAACGCTATGTTGCAACGTATAAGTCACAGCCGTTGAAATCTCTTCCTGCCTATGCGGCCACAGGATACGATGTGGCTAGCTATTTTATTGACGCGTATGCCAATGCACGTGGGGATATGAATATGCTGCCTGGTGCAGACGGCATGCTCCAACTTGATTTCCGTCTTGGCAACGTCAATAACTGGGGCGGACTGCTCAATAAATGTATATATTTGCTGCACTATGCGCCTAACGGTACAACACAAAAGATAAAACTGTGAAGATGCGGGGTAGTACTATCATTAGACGGCGCAAGTTGTTTTTGCAGAGAGTGGTTTTGTCTTTATCATTGGCCTTTTTGCCGGGAGCCGTGTGTGCTCAGTCTCATTTTGAAGGCAATGTTTTCTGGGGGGCCAAGGGCGGTGCCGGCATTTCACGCGTTTTTTTCAATCCCTCGGTTAAGCAAAAATTCCCGGTAGGTGCCGTGGCCGGCCTTATGTTTCGTTATATTGAAGAAAACCATTTCGGCCTTATAGCCGAACTTAACTTCGAACAGAGAGGGTGGAAGGAGAATTTTGAGACAACACGTTATTCTTATCGCCGCACCCTAAACTATATACAGATACCGGTACTGGCACATATTTATTTCGGTTCTCCGCGCGCGCATTTTTTTCTTAATGCCGGTCCGGAGATAGGGTTTATGGTGGGAGAGAGCACGTCTTCCAACTTTGATACGGCAGATATAGCGAACTTGCCGGATTTTCCCATAAAAGACCGTCAGGTGGCACAATTGACACTGCCTTGTGACATTAAAGTGGATTATGGTATTTCTGTAGGTCTTGGAGCAGAAGTATTTTTAAACGGCCGCAATTCATTATGCTTCGAGGCTCGTTTTTATTACGGGCTCGGGAATATAATGAAGACTGGTCGTACCGAACCTTTCTCATCGGCCAATTCTATGGGACTGATGGCTACTTTCGGGTATTGGTTCAGGGCTAAATAAATTGGTCAGAAACACGGAATTTCTGGCCAAACTCATAGATTCTCCTTAGATTATAGCAATTATATCAAAGGGGAATTTTATGTTATGCAACATTTTTTTGTAACTTTGTGGCCTCTTTCACATCATATATATTGTGTGAAAATTGCCACAGTCCATTGTTATTACGCCGCAAGGGATTAGTGCCAGGTATATAAGAATTATTTATTTTAAATAGTCATCCTTTATGCATTTGGGTGATATCTTTGATAACATAATCACATCATAATTATGAAGAAAAAGCAATTATTTACGTATGCTGCCATGCTGTGCATAGGCGCAGGTATGCTGACCGGTTGTGGCAAAAAGCAGGAAGGCCAGCAGCAGCAACAGCAGACACCGGAACTTGCAGTTATGACCGTGGGACCAGACAGTGCGACGCTTTATACGGCGTACCCCGCTACACTCCATGGCCGCAATGATGTAGAGATTCGTCCGCAGATTACAGGATTTCTTACAAAAGTCCATGTGCTTGAGGGACAGAAAGTGGCAGCCGGCCAGGTACTTTTTACCATAGACCAGGTATCGTTGCAGGCATCTGTAGATGCCGCCAAAAGCCAGGTGCTCCAGACAGAGGCTTCGGTAAAGGTCGCTGAAGCGAATGTTAATACAGCCCAGACTAATGCTACCAATAATAAGCTGCTTCTTGACCAGAACATAATAGCTAAGTCGGCTTACCAATCGTCGGTTGATGCGCTTAATGCAGCAAAGGCACAGCTTCACCAGGCCCGTGCTTCTGTGTCTGCGGCCCGTGCTTCACTTGTGAGTGCGCAGAAGAATCTTTCGTATTCAGTGGTGCGTGCGCCTGAATCAGGCATAATCGGCTCTATCGACTTTAAAGAGGGAGCGCTTGTATCTCCCCAGACCCTTCTCACAGTGCTTTCCAGCTCTAACGATATGGAAGCCTATTTCTCATTTACCGAGCGTGAGTTGCTCTCATTCTCTGGTGAGGGGGGAGCCGGCAGTGTCGAATCAGCTCTGAAACATATGCCCCCGGTGCAGTTACAGCTGGCAGACGGCAATATGTATCCTATCCAGGGCAAGGTAGTCTCTGTAAGCGGCGTGCTTGACACATCTACAGGCAGTGCCACGGCAAAAGCCGCGTTTCCCAATCCGGAAGGTGTGTTGCGCAGCGGCAATACCGGCAAGGTGTTGATACCTAACCGCATGAATAATGTTATTATGATACCGCAGAGCGCAACGTTTGAAATCCAGGGTTTGAAATACTGTTTCCTCGTAGACGGTTCTGGCAAGCTCGTGCAGACTCCCATAACCGTTGCCGACCAGAATGACGGGAAGAATTATATAGTCGAGACTGGTCTCGAACCAGGCCAGACTATCCTTATCGAGGGTGTGGGTATCACGGCACAGGAAGGCATGACGATCAAACCCAAAACAGGCGCTGCCAAGACTGCGCAATAATTGATTATACCAGGTATGGCGCGATAGCCTGTCATGCCTGAAATATAAAGACAAGGCAATGAAACTTGATAATTTTATTAACCGCCCGGTGTTGTCTACCGTTATTTCGATTTTTATCGTAATACTCGGTATATTGGGCCTTATCGGTCTGCCCATAGAGCAGTATCCCGATATCGCGCCTCCGACCATCAGGGTAAGCACCACATATACAGGTGCTAACGCACAGACAGTGCTTAATTCCGTAATCGCTCCTATCGAGGAGCAGATAAACGGTGCCGAGAACATGGACTACATGACTTCATCGGCCAGTAACAATGGTTCTGCGGAGATATCGGTATATTTCAAGCAAGGTACCGATCCTGACATGGCTGCGGTCGATGTGCAGAATAGAGTGTCAAAAGCGGCTAGCTTTCTGCCTTCCGAGGTAAACCAGGTGGGTGTTATAACCCAGAAGCGCCAGTCTTCGATGCTCATGGTGCTTTCGCTATTTGACGAATCCGGCACATACTCGTCTGAGTTTATAGACAACTACATGTCTATAAACATCATTCCCGAAATAAAGCGAGTATACGGTGTGGGTGACGCCATGGCATTCGGTGCTGACTATTCTATGCGTATATGGCTTAAGCCAGACGTAATGGCCCAGTACAATCTTATGCCTACCGATGTCACTGCCGCGCTCGCCGAGCAGAACATAGAGGCTGCGCCCGGCCAGTTCGGCGAGCAGGGAGACCAGAGTTTCCAGTACGTTATGAGGTATAAGGGGCGTCTGCAGGACACCCGGGAGTTTGAGGATATCATCATCCGTACGGATAGTAATGGACAGGTGTTGCGTCTTGGCGATGTTGCCAAGGTAGAGTTAGGCCGTCTTTCCTATGGCTTCTCTAATAAAAACAATGGTAAGACAGGCACTGCCGCAATTATTTTCCAGAGTGCCGGATCTAATGCTACTGCTGTGATCGAGGAGATCGAGCATATCATGCAGAAAGCGGAGAAGACTCTGCCAAAGGGTCTGAAACTGATCACTGTGATGAGTGTCAACGACTTCCTTTTTGCATCAATCCACGAGGTTATCAAGACCCTGGTAGAGGCATTCGTGCTTGTTTTCTTGGTAGTATTCATATTCCTCGGAGACTTCCGTTCCACACTTATACCTATGATCGCCATTCCGGTGGCTCTGGTTGGTACGTTCGGACTGCTTTACCTGTTCGGATTTTCGATCAACCTACTTACACTTTCGGCTCTCGTACTTGCCATTGCCATTGTGGTGGACGACGCCATAGTGGTGGTCGAGGCTGTGCACGCCAAGCTAGACCAGGGCTACCACAGCGCGCGAAAAGCCTCTATAGACGCTATGGGAGAGATTGCTTCGGCACTTATCTCAATCACTTTGGTCATGATGCTTGTGTTCGTACCGGTATCGTTCCTGGGAGGAACATCGGGTGTGTTCTATCGCCAGTTCGGTCTTACCATGGCTATGGCCATCGGCCTGTCGGCAGTAAACGCGCTCACGCTTACGCCGGCTCTATGCGCAATAATGCTTAAACCCCATAACAACCCTGACAGCACGCTTAAAGAACGCATGGGCGAGGCTTATGGCGAGGCTTTCGCGACAGTTAAGAAACGCTATAAACGTTCTTTGACCATAAACTGGCATCCTCTGGTTACAACCCTGTTGATTTGTGCCGCCATACTCTTCATGGTTCTTGGATGGTATTCTACCGAAGTACCTGTCTGGCAGCTGGCTACGGCGTGTGGTGTGGCCCTGCTGGCTCTCATGGGACTTTTCGGCAGCCGTTTCCGCCAGGGATTCGAGTCAGGATTCTCAAAATTGCTGGGTGTATACCGTAAAGTGACCGATTTATTTTTGCGTCACAAAGTCATATCGTTTTCGATAGTTGCAGCCAGTATAGCGGTATTGGGATATTATATGATGATTACGCCCACAGCCCTTGTGCCTGACGAGGACACTGGTACAATCATGGGTGTTGTCAATATGCCTCCGGCAACTAGCCAGGAACGAACTACTGCTGTCATGAACCGCGTGGACAGTATAGCAGGAACAATACCGGCCATAGCCGTGCGCCAGGCTATCACGGGCTACAGTTTCATAGGCGGCCAGGGTAACTCCTATGGTTCGTTTATTATAAAGCTGCGTCCGTGGGATGAACGTGATGCCAACACGGAGAGTGCCGATGCCGTATTGGGCATGCTCATGCAGAAATGCGCGGCGATACCTGATGCGCGTATCATGTTCTTTAAACCCCCTATGATTTCCGGTTATTCTGTGACCAATGGTTTTGAGATCAAGTTGCAGGACCGTACTGGCGGCGATCTCAATAAATTCTTCCAGATCTACCAGCAGTTTATCGGTGCCCTCAATGCGCGTCCCGAGATCCAGATGGCTTATTCTACCTTTAATCCCACATTCCCCCAGTATATGGTGGAGATTGATGTGGCTAAGGTGAAGCAGGCCGGTCTGACACAGAATATGATACTCCAGACCCTTCAGGGGTATTACGGTGGTATGTACATATCAAACTTTAACAAGTTTGGTAAGTTGTACCGTGTTATGATGCAGGCATCTCCCGATGCCCGTGTAAGTCCTGAGACATTGAAACAGATCAAAGTGCGCAACGGTGCCGAAATGGCGCCTATAGACAATTTTGTCAAGCTGACGCGCGTATATGGTCCTGACATGCTTGACCGCTTCAACATGTACACTTCTATATCTGTCACAGGTAACCCGGCTCCAGGAGTGTCTTCTGGTGATGCCATCAAGGTTATTAATGAAGTGGCCCAGCAGACACTCCCCACCGGCTATGGTTTTGAGTATGCCGGTATGACGCGCGAAATGGCATCGCAGGGCAGTGGTTCGACAGCTTATATCTTTGCCCTCGTGCTTCTGTTCGTGTACCTGCTTCTGTCTGCACAGTATGAGAGCTACGTCCTGCCTTGGGCCGTTATCCTTTCTGTGCCGTTCGGTCTTATGGGTACTTTCTTATTTGCACATTTCCGTGATATAGCCAATAACATCTATCTCCAGATCGCACTGATTATGCTTATAGGTCTGTTGGCGAAGAATGCCATCCTTATCGTGGAATTCGCATTGGAACGCCGTCAGACAGGCATGGGTATCTCTAAGGCCGCCATACAGGGTGCCGTAGCTCGTCTGCGTCCTATCCTTATGACTTCTCTGGCCATGATTATCGGTCTGCTTCCCATGATGTTTGCGCATGGTGCCGGAGCCAACGGAAACCAGGCACTTGGCACGGGCGCCGTAGGCGGCATGCTTATCGGTATGATCCTGCAGGTGTTTATAGTGCCGGCCATGTTTGTGGCATTCATGCACCTGCAAGAGAAAATCAGACCGCCTAAGTGGCATGACAAGAATACAGACGGTATAAGTGCCGAGATAGAGCAATACAGTATAAACCCCGAAAACCTTCCGAATAAATAATGAAACTTACAGGAAGAATCGTCATATCAGCGATGTTGGTGGCTGCACTTAGCAGCTGCCACATCTATAAGAAATATGAACTGCCAGAGGATAATGCGGTAATCAACCAGTATAGGAAAGCGCTTGAAGCTCCGGTAGATTCGTCATCCTTGGGCAATCTGGGCTGGGAACAGACATTTACCGACCCACAGCTTCAGACGCTGATACGCACAGCCCTTGCCAATAATAAGGATTTGGATAATGCGCGTCTGAATGTAGAAATAGCCCAGGCACAGTTGAAAGGAGCCAAGCTCAGTTATTTCCCCTCGCTGGCATTTGCCCCCAACGGCGGAACCGCTTCTTATGGCGGCTCGCATATGAACTGGAGCTATACGCTTCCTCTGTCTGCCAGCTGGGAGATAGACGCGTTCGGCAAGATACTCAATCGCAAACGCGCAGCCGAGGTGGGTGTGCAGCAGGCCGAGAACTACCGGTGTGCGGTACGCTCGCAGATCATCGGTGCCGTGGCAAATACATATTATGCCATAGCTGCGCTGAATATGCAGCTTGAGGTATCTAACCAGACGGCGAATCTATGGGAAGAGCAAGTGAAGAGCATGGAGCTGATGAAGCAGGCCGCCCGTGTGAACGAGGCAGCGGTGGTGCAGACACGCGCGAACTATTATGCGATACGGGCTTCCATCCCTGATTTGGAGGCTGCTATCCATGAAGCCCAGAACACAATGTCGCTCTTGCTTAACACACTGCCCCAGACATGGCCGGTGACAAAAGACATGAAGTTTACGCCTCCTGCCGAGCTTACGGCCGGCGTGCCTATGAGCTATCTGGCAGCCCGTCCCGATGTGCGTGCTGCGGAAAACAGTTTCGCTATGGCATACTATGCTACAAATTCTGCAAGGGCTAATTTCTATCCCTCGATAGTTATTTCCGCCCAAGGTGGCTTCACCAATCTTGTGGGCGGCCTGATTACCAATCCCGGCAAATGGTTTATACAGCTTGCTGGCTCGCTGACAGCCCCTCTGTTTTCTCGCGGCCAGAATATAGCCACACTAGAGGCTGCAAAGGCACAGCAGCAGCAGGCTCTGAATAATTTCCAATATACCGTACTGAACGCCAGTGCCGAAGTCAGTGACGCGCTTGTAGCCTACAGTACGAATGTGCGAAAGGCCGAGATGTTGGGCAAGCAGATAGACGAGCTGGAGAAATCAGTGGATTATACGCAGCAGCTGCTTACTCTGGGCCAGTCTACTTATCTTGAGGTGCTGACTGCCCAGCAGGGACTTTTAAGCGCCCAGCTGTCCGAAATCAACAGCTGGCACAGCCAGGTAAGCGCCATGGTCAGTCTCTACCAGGCATTGGGCGGAGGCCGCTGATAGGAAAGAACAGTTAATAAAAAACAACGTCTGTGAGATTATTTACACACAGACGTTGTTTTTTTAATTAATATTTATTAATTTTGTAAAACCTAAACATCGCGTATTTGTTTAACAAGAAAACTCAATTGCTATGGCCGTAATCAGTCCTTTGGCGTATGTGCATCCCGACGCTCGTCTTGCAGAAGACGTAAAAGTGGAAGCATTCGTGTTTATAGACAAAGATGTAGAGATAGGCGAGGGAAGCCATATCATGTCTCACGCCAGTATAATAGGCGGAACTGTCATAGGCAAAAACACCAGTGTGTATGACGGGTGCGTGATTGGTGCGGATCCTCAGGATTTCCGCTGGAAAGGGGAGAAAGGCCGTTGCATAATAGGCGATAACACGAAGATATACCAGCATGTGATAATCAACCGTTCTATCCACGAAGGGGGCAGCACAAGTGTGGGAAATAATTCGTATGTCATGGCTCAGACCCACATAGGCCATGATTCGCATGTGGGAGACTATTGCGTGGTGGGTAACGGTGTCAAAATTGCCGGTGACTGTAAAATCCAGGATTATACAATATTGTCATCCGGTGTTATAGTCCATGAGAAATGCCATGTGGGCGAATGGGCCTTAGTAAAGGGGGGATGCCGTATCAATAATCATGTGCCTCCCTATGCCATTATGGCACATAATCCGATTTCATATTACGGTGTCAATGCTTTTATATTGCGTAAGGGCAATATGTGCGAAGACCGTATAGACGATATTGCGAAGTGCTACCGCCATATATACCAGTGCGGAACCTCATTGTTCAATGCCATGCGCAGGATACAGGAGGATGTGGCTCCATCAAAAGAGCGTGATGCCATTCTCAATTTTATAAGGGATCACGGCATGAGTATCGCGGCTGCTTCGCATAATTTTACCGAATATTGATCTGTCGATGAATAATTTATTGCTGCGCGGCATATCGGGTACACTATATGTGGCACTTATAGTGGGATCACTGGTTTTTACCAATATGGCATTCATGTTTTTATGTATGGCATTTGGTATATTTGCCATTGTTGAACTTAATACCCTGACATGCGGTCGGGACGGACAGCCGACGCCCGTATGTGCTCTGGATGTATTCGGTATGCTTTGTCTTACCTCATGGGCGGTATTGACAACCTCGGGTATAATGCCGTATATGGCGCCGGTGTTTAGTGTCGGTACATGTTATCTGCTTTATCTGATTGTCCGCCTTTGTGCCTCGTTATATCAGAAGTCAGATAATGCAGCCAGAGATACGGCCTACTCGCTTTTCGGACAGATGTATCTGGGCCTTGGTCTGGTTTGTGCGCAGATACTGGCTATGTTTTCTGCCGGCCTCGTGCTGTTGATATTTATATTTATATGGCTTAATGACACAGGGGCGTTTCTGGTAGGGAAAAGTTTCGGAAAACATAAACTGTTTGAACGTCTTTCACCAAAGAAAACATGGGAGGGATTTCTGGGCGGACTGGCCTTATGCGTTGCCACCGGAGTTGTCCTGGCTTTTACGGGCGTGAGCGAACGGATGTGCAGCCCGTTGTATCTGGGTATAGTGTCTTATGCAGTGGTTGTCCCGGTCGCAGTGTGCGTCTTTGCCACTCTTGGAGATCTGTTCGAATCAATGATAAAGCGCAGCGTGGGAGCGAAAGATTCAGGCAGGCTTATTCCCGGCCACGGAGGCATACTTGACAGAATTGATTCGATGCTGTTTGTGATGCCGGCACTGTGCGTAATAACGCTGCTATGCATGATGTTGAATTTTAATATTAACGTGTGATATAGCGACAGACTTAAGTTTATGATAGACCGAATATTGCACTATTTCCCTAATCTGACTGAGTGTCAGCGCGACCGTCTGGACGCAATGACCGGCCTGTATGCCGAGTGGAATGAGAAAATCAATGTCATATCCCGTAAGGATATTGCAAACCTGGAGGTTCGCCATCTGCTCCATTCGCTGTCGATAGCTCGCTTTATGCGGTTTGCCGACGGTACCAGGGTACTTGACTTTGGTTGCGGAGGCGGTTTGCCAGGCTTGCCACTGGCCGTTATGTTTCCTGAGGTACATTTTCACCTTATAGACCGTATAGGCAAAAAGATTAGGGTGGCGTCATCTATAGCCGAAGCTATAGGGCTGGAGAATGTAAGTTTCCAGCACGGAGACATAGCCGAATGCAAGGAGCAGGTACAGTTTGTTGTCAGCCGTGCGGTAATGCCTCTGCCGGATCTTGTGCGTCTGAGCCGTAAGAACATTTCAGGCCGGCAATTTAATGGTTATCCTAACGGAGTTATAACACTTAAGGGGGGAGAGCTGGATGATGAACTCGGGCAGTATAAAAACATCACGATAGTGGAGCCTCTATTGTCATATTTCCCTGACGATGAGTTTTTCTCCACCAAATGTATCACATACACCCCTGTGAATAAATAACATTTAAAGATATTGTTTATGAAAGTTGTAACCCTGTCATTCAATGATTTTTGTGTTAACACTTATGTGGTCATAGACCCTGAGACACATGAATGCGCAATAGTGGACCCCGGTATGTTTGACACGACCGAGACTTCTCGTCTGGTGAAGACTATCGAATCGATGCATCTAAAACCGGTACATCTGATAAACACCCACCAGCATATAGACCATGTCATGGGCAATGACTTTATAGACCAGCTCTACGGATTGAAGCCGGAAGCGAACAAGAATGATGATTTTCTGGCTGTACGCCTAGTGGAGCAGGCGCAAAGTTTCGGTTTGCGCAGGTCGCCTCAAATCGTGCCAGTGAGCACATATTTGACCAACGGTGACATAGTGAGGATTGGCAACGGACAGCTTAAAGTGCTCACTGTGCCCGGCCATAGTCCTGGCAGCATCGCTCTGTATGACGAAAAGGATGCATTCGTTATAACGGGAGACGCATTGTTTTGCGGAAGTATCGGCCGCACGGATCTGCCTGGAGGAGACTACGATATTCTGCTGCAATCCATACGTGAAAAATTATTTACCCTGCCTAATGACACTGTGGTATTGCCCGGCCACGGCCCGGCTTCGACCATAGGAGACGAAAAACGCCTTAATCCCTACTTCCGCGGCGTTTAGGTTTCACATCATCTGCCATAGGCATCACAAGCTGCATTTCACAGCGATTACAATTAAATCTGAGCATAAAGGCCGCGCCCTTGTCGTTGACAATGGAGAGCGGCTCTTTTATTTTAGAACCCTTTGCTGTCTTCTTGCATAAGCCGAGTTCGCGCAGTATGCAGTGGCGGGTAGTCATTACGACTTTTCCGGCTCCTGCCTCACGATAATCATGGTCGCATTCCAAAGCCTGTTCTATATGTCCTACACAGTGGTCGGCGTAGAATTTATATGCAAGTGAGTTTGAGACATTGTCCGCGTAAGAGAGCTTGTCTTGCGGATAAGGGAAACTAATATTCTCCTTACGTCTCAGATTGCGATGCCAGGTGCATTTCGCATTATCATCAAGCGCGGTGATTAATTTACGGCGTAAGGCCGTTAATTCCGAGGCCGGTATGAATATGTCGGGTGACAGTTCTTGTGTGAAATTTCTGAGACGGTATATACTAGATCCTGTTTTTTCAAAAATATGGCGGTAGTCCATTTTGCCGCGTGCTTTATCTCGCGTGCCGGCATAAGGAATTACCACACGGCATCCGCGTGTGTCTGATGCGCACACACGGTCAGCATACAGTGTTACATCTATTTCAATCCTTCTTGTGGCGCTGTCAGCCTGTCGGAGCTGCCTGTCGAACTGGTAGTCATAAGTCCTGAATAGTTGTGTACCGCGCGGTATCTTAACCATTTTTGCAGGAATAATTTTACCGCTGTCTATACGGTTTACACGGAATCCCTCATACTCTCCGCCTCGGTTAAAGAATGACAGGCCGTCACCGGCATGCAGCACGCTATTGTTTTCTATAGGTTCGCCTAATGATTTAGGCGTAAGAGGTGAAGATATTTGACGTGCCTGCCTGTCAGTCAGGAAATAATGCGTGAAGCCGCGGTTGAAACTCTTACTGAGAACTGGGTCGAACCTGTATTCGGCAGTGCCTGTCGAGCTTCTTGTGTATTTATCAGGGTTGTCAGAGATTATTTTATCCAGTATGTGCCTGTATGCAGCCGTGACATTTTTTACATATTCGGTGTCCTTGAGCCTTCCTTCTATTTTTAGTGAAGAGGCTCCTGCATCGAGTAAGTCATCAAGCAGAAGCGAGGTGTTGAAATCTTTTAGCGAAAGCAGGTGGGATGAGGCATGCAGCTTGTTGCCCCGGGCGTCACGCAGCTCGTAAGGTAATCGGCATAGCTGGGCGCAACTGCCTCTGTTGGCGCTTCTGCCGCATGTTGCGAAAGAGGCATGGCAGCGTCCGGAATAGCTTACGCACAGAGCGCCGTGTATGAAGCATTCCACAGGAACATCTACCGCGGCCGTTATATCATAGATCTCGGGCAGCGTCATCTCTCTGGCAAGTACGATTTGCGAGAATCCGGCTTCCTGCAGGAACCGTGCTTTTTCCGGTGTACGGGTGTCACATTGTGTGCTTGCGTGCAGTTCTATAGGCGGAATGTCCAGGCGCAGCACAGCCATATCCTGCACTATTACGGCATCAATTCCTGCATTATACAGGTCTGTTATCATACGTTCCGCCTGGCGTAGTTCGTGGTCGTATAATATGGTATTGACAGTGGCATACACCTTGGCGCGGTACTGATGGGCGAAATCAGCCAGGCGTTTCAGGTCATCAGTGGTATTGCCCGCGGCAGAGCGTGCGCCGAATTTAGCCGGCCCTATGTACACGGCATCTGCGCCATGTGTTATTGCCGCTATCCCGGTTGCAGCATCGCGCGCGGGTGACAGCAGTTCAATAGCTCTAGGTCCTTTAACGTGCATTGATATTGCCCTCATAGTAGTTTACAAATGCATGGCTTGCCAGCCTGCATCCGCCAGGTGTGGGATAGTCACCGCTGAAATACCAGTCACCGGGATGGCCAGGAATGGCTTCACGGGTGTCTTTAAGACTTTGGTACACTATTTTCACCTCGGCGCGTATGCCGTCAGGCGTGAGCATTTCAGCGATTTTTGCCGATATTTCTTCATCGGTAAATGGCGCGTATATTTCTTTCACATAATTTACACACTTCTCCTTAGGATATTGCTCCTGTGCTTTGCAGCGCCTGTACACGGAATCTATCACATCTTGCATACCGCGTTCACGTAACAGTTCTATTGCGGCTCTGAATGCTATGAATTCTCCCATGCGGCTCATATCTATACCGTAACAGTCCGGATACCTCACCTGCGGCGCACTGCTTACCACTACTATTTTGCGTGGGTGCAGCCTGTCGAGAATGCGTATTATACTCTGCCGTAACGTAGTGCCTCGGACGATGGAATCGTCTATAACCACCAGAGAGTCTGTGTCAGGCGTCACTACGCCGTAGGTTATGTCGTATACATGCGATGCCAGGTCGTCACGGCTGGCACCTTCGGCTATAAACGTGCGCAGCTTGATATCCTTAAGGGCTACCTTTTCCTGCCTTATACGCCGGGATAGGATGTTATGTACCGCTTCTTGCTCCTTACCGGGATCCTTTATTTCTGCCAGCTTCTTTATTTTGTCTGCTATGAGATATTCTTCGAGGCCCTGTATCATGCCGTAGAACGCTACTTCGGCAGTATTGGGGATGAACGAAAACACAGTATGGTCTATATCATGGTCTACTGCGTTAAGCACCTGGTCGACTAGTCTGCGTCCTAGTTCTTTGCGTTCACGATATATGTCGGCGTCAGATCCCCGTGAGAAATATATACGTTCAAACGAGCATCGCGCGTTTTCTAATGCGGGCAGTATTTGTTCGCGCCGCCATGTGCAGTCGCGGTCTACAATTATTGCTTCTCCTGGAGATAATTCGCAGACAGCGTCAGTGGGCAGGTCGAAGACGGTCTGTATGACGGGACGTTCGGAAGCTACCACGACAACCTCGTCGTCTGCATAGTAAAACGCCGGGCGTATGCCGTGAGGATCACGTAAAGCCCATAAGTCACCGTTGCCGACAATGCCGCAAATCACATAGCCTCCGTCCCATGTGGGGGCGCAACGCCTGAGCATGTTTGCCACATTTAGATCGCGTGCTATGGATCCGGCCAGTGTCAGTCCTGTTTCTCCGGCTTTATGGTGTATTCCGTATAACCGCTCGTTTTCACGGTCAAGCGCATGCCCGAGCTGCTCCAGCAGAATGAATGTGTCTGCATAAATGCGCGGATGCTGGCCTGTCGCTGTTATTTGACGGAATATTTCGTCTACATTCGTCATGTTGAAATTTCCACATAACAGCATGTTGCGCGCACTCCAGTTATTACGCCGCATGAACGGGTGTACATAACTCAGTCCGGAACGTCCTGTCGTGCTGTAGCGCAGATGTCCCATATAAGCCTCGCCTACAAAAGGTATCGAAGGCTCGTTATGGCTGTATGCGTTTTCTATGGCATGGTGGGCATTGGTAAAGACCTGCTGTATGGCGTCGCTTCCCTCCGCTCTCTCTCTGAATATATACTCGCTGCCTGGTGGCACATCAAGCTTGACACATCCTATGCCGGCTCCTTCCTGTCCTCGGTTATGCTGTTTCTCCATAAGCAGGTACAGCTTGTTTAATCCGTATAGTGAGGTGCCGTATTTTTTCTGGTAATATTCCAGAGGCTTTAACAGGCGTACCATGGCCACGCCGCATTCATGCTTGATTAATTCCATTTACGCTGAGTTTTATTTGTTTTTAAAGATGCGGTCGAGCTGTCGTTTGTCCTCGCGTTCCTTTATGCTTTGCCGTTTGTCATATGCTTTCTTGCCGCGTGCCACGCCGATCACAAGCTTTGCGTAGCCTCGTTCGGATATGAACATGCGCAGCGGCACTATCGTGAAACCGGCTTCTGCACTTGATTTGGATAATTTTGTAATCTCTTTACGAGACAGCAGGAGTTTGCGGTCTCGTCGGGCGGAGTGGTTGTTGTATGTGCCGTAGAAATATTCGGCTATGTACATGTTTTTAACCCATACCTCGTGGTTTTCGACAAGACAGTAAGTGTCAGCCAGACTTGCTTTGCCCATACGTATGGACTTTATTTCAGTACCCGTTAATACGATGCCGGCCGTATATGTATCGGTGATTTCGTAATCGAAAGTAGCCCGGCGGTTTTTTATATTGATTGATGACTGGTTCATAGATGTAATGTATTTCGGTTGTTTACATGATATTTGCGGATGCTTCCGGCATCATGAATTTTAACAACATGTATATTAGCACTGGGATTCCCACGATTAGTACTACCATAACTACCGATGTAGGCAGGGTGTCTTCGGCAGGCACGCGCAGGAATCGCACACCTTTTACTATAATATATGACACATAAATGGGGGCTACCATGAGGAGTGCCCCGAGGTTGGGAAACAGTGAGTAAAGTGTTACAGCAAGAGACAGGGCCGATAGTGCCGACATTATGTATACCTTGCCGAACGGACTGTCTGCCTTGATGCGCGCGTTGCGCGGTAGAAGCAGCCGCGCCAGTACCGGCACGGCAAAATATCCTGCGAAGCATGCGACAAATTCGGATACAGCTTGTTGCAGCAGGGATGACGTAGTGCTGCCAGGCACGTGGAATCTTTGTGCGAAGCATGCGGCGGCCATTAGAGCCAGTAGCGGATAAAAGACACTGCGTGCATAATAATCGGGGCTGTATCGTGCATTTTTTAATCCTTTCCAGCCAGATATGGGCGCGATCAGCAGATAAAGGAATCGTATTATTGGTCTGCGCTCCTTTATTATCCTGGCCGTGACAGGGTCGGGCTGTGTCATCTTGTTATGAGGTTTATTATAGTCGTGAGATTCTGAATATTTGTTATTTGCCATCTAAAAAAGTAAATAATTCGTTTGTCCCCGTTTTACAGGGGTGCAAAATTAACAAAAAAAGTCAGGCTTCACAAGTGAAGTCCGCTATATCAATGTTATTTTTCACTGTGGCTTTCTTTATTGGGTGTTTTACGGTTCTTTCTGCCATGGCGTCTCTGCCGGTATTCCCGACGGTGTTGTTTGCCTGAGTTGTCGGTGGACAAAGCCGCATTGCGAAACGCGTCTTTATCGTCATTTGCAGACGGTGTGTCGGGAGCCTGTGGTGTGTATGAGCTTACCAGTCGTTCAAACTCTGACTTAGTGCGTTTCGGATTGATAAACGCTATGGTCATCATATAGTTCAACGTGTCATCTACTAACGGGCCGGGGGCTATATGCAGTAATTTCTTGATTCTTCGTTCGGCGAACGGCAGGTGGTAACTATACATTTCAGTGCCGTTGGCGCTTAGTACCTGCATGCGCTTGCGTATTTCTATTACCTGTTCAGGATAATTTATGCCGTCTAATCCGGACTGGTTGACAGCGTCGACCAGTTGCAACAGGCTGTTGAGCCGTTCAGGCTTGCCACATTCGTATTCCAGTTTTCTTAAATCACTGTCTTGCATGTTTTCTGCACGAGGTCCCCACAGGCGTGTGTCAAGACAATGCCGGATCATAAACAGGACTTCCTTTACGAAAGGATTGTGGTATTTCATTCCGCACAGGGCCTGGATTATGAGGGCCTTGCAAAGCTTGTCATTCATTCGTTTCAGACCAGATGTGTTTTCTTTGTAACGGGATAGCATACCGAGGCCGTGTAACAATGCAGACATACGCAGCAATAATGACGGCTCTTTTATGCCGTTTACTGTGCGCAGCGTATGTTCCCATAGATTGTGCTTTCCGATTACAGCTCTTTTAAGAATGTGCAGCTGGGGCAATATATAACGCATTGCTCCGCATTCGGTAAGGATGTTTAGAGCGTCTCCGGCATTATTCCCTAATAATATTTTTTCAAATTCGCCGCGCATTCGTTCAGGCTTTATTATAGTAAGCCGGGACACGTTTCGTTTCATAGACTGGAATATGTCTGTCGGAAGCTTCCAGCCCAGACGGGTGGCGAAACGGATAGCCCTTAATATACGTATCGGGTCGTCGTCAAACGTACTGTCGGGTTCTGACGGTGTGCATATCACATGGTTGCGTATGTCATCCAGTCCGCGGCCGGTCAGGTCGATAATCTTATTATTGGAAATGTCATAGTACAGCGCGTTTATTGTGAGGTCGCGTCTGAAACAGTCATCTCGCAAAGAACCGAAAGCTGTTTCCGGATTGCGTGAATTACGGTCAGTGTATTTCTCCGCGCGAGTCTGTACCATTTCGATGTCGTCATGCGGAAACGCACGCAGACGGAGCATGGCTGTGCCGTAGCGTTCAAATTTTACGGGCTGCCACAGGGTGAGTCTCTTTTTATGCAGCCATTCGGCAAACCGTATGCCGCCCATGGGCAGGTCTATGGCAAGGTCTACATCCGTAATTTCATTATTCATGATCATGTCCCGGCAACACCCTCCGACAGTGAAGACATGGCCTTCCCATTCGGTGCCGGCTATGAGATCGTGTAGATATGCACAGATTCGTTTGTATAACTTAGTGGTCATTTGAAATTTGCAGTAAGTATATATAGGCCTTGGTACAGTAAGGCCAAACAACCTCAAGATGCAAAGGTAGTGGTTTTGCCGCAATTATGCAATAGCCGGCGTGTGGCCGCATATCATGTTATATTTACAGCAGGGAGGCAGCAGGGTATTTGTGTGTATTGGGAAAAATCATTAAATTTGTACTTCAAAACAGATTAAGAGGAGAATGAGAATATACAGATATGCGTTATCGCTGGCCGTTGCGGCCCTGCCGTCAGCTGTGTTTGGCTGGGGACAGAAAGGGCATGACGTTACTGCCGCTATAGCGCAGCGGCATCTTACTGCCAGAACGCTCGCGGCGGTAGATTCGCTGTTGGACGGCAAGAGCCTTGTGTATTGGGCCAACTGGCTGGATAATGCCTCGCATACACCTGAATATGAATATTCTAAAACATGGCATTATAAGAACGTTGACCAGAAAGACACGTTTGAGACCGCAGCGTTAAATCCTAAAGGAGACGTGGTGCGTGCTCTTCTGGAATGTTGTGAGAACCTCTCGTCTGGAACGTTGTCAAAAAAAGATGCGGCTCTTGCCTTAAAAATGATAGTGCATCTTGTAGGCGATATACACCAGCCCATGCACCTCGGCCGTTATTCTGACCGAGGAGGCAATATGCACGTTGTCAGTTTTTTTGATCGGGAGACCAACCTGCATTCGGTATGGGACAGCTCTCTGCCGGAAGCCGCGCACAAATGGAGCTACACTGAATGGGCCGACCAGATAGACAGGGCCTCTCCGGCATTAAGCATGCAGCTTGTGCAGGACGGTCCGTGGCAGTGGGCCGGCGAGACATATGAAATTGCAAAGGAGGTATATGCCTCCACGCCTGTAGGCTACGGTATTTCATATGACTATATAGCGCGCTGGACCCCGTGTGTCGAGCAGCAGTTCCTGAAAGGAGGATTGAGGCTGGCATATTTGTTAAACAACATTTTCGATCCGGTGCATACCGGCAATGTCGTAACCGGTGATGAGTGAGCTGCCGAAGCTTAATCTGCCAGTCTTGCCTCTTAGGTTTAGACATGTGGGTGACAGGGTGCAAGTTTGGGACAAACTGCGGCGCAAATATGTGGCTTTAACGCCCGAAGAATATGTCCGCCAGCGTTTTGTGGCATGGCTGACAGCCGAGCTGCATTATCCTGTCCCACTTATGAATAACGAGATAAGCATCACTCTAAACGGTACTCGCCGTCGTTGTGACACACTGGTGTTCGACCGTGCGGGCAAGCCGTTTATGATAGTGGAATACAAATCTCCTGATGTAAAGGTTACGCAGGATGTGTTTGACCAGATAGTGCGTTACAATATGGTATTGCAGGCCCGTTATCTGGTGGTAAGTAACGGTATGTCCCATTATTGCTGCCGGATAGACTACCAGTCAGGCGAATACCACTTTATTCCGCAGATACCTGATTATGTGGCTGCCATGCTAGGCCCTATAGATAATTGAAATGGACGATAAGATAATACAAGATATTGATACGTCAGAGAACCGATTGCCGGAATACCTGTCTCAGCTAAATCCGCAGCAACGGGACGCCGTGGTGTATACCGGCGGACCTTCGCTTGTGATTGCCGGAGCCGGATCGGGGAAGACACGTGTGCTAACATATAAGATTGTGCATTTGCTCAGTCATGGTTTTGAGCCTTTCCGTCTGATGGTGCTTACCTTTACAAATAAAGCTGCCCGTGAGATGAAAGAGAGAATTTCGGCAGTGGTGGGCGAACGTATCGCATCACGACTGCATATCGGCACATTTCATTCTGTGTTTCTTAGGCTGTTGCGAGCCAATGCCTCCCTTATAGGTTTTAACAGGAATTTTACCATTTACGATGCTTCAGACTCTAAAGCCTTAGTTAAGAGTATAATAAAGGATCTGGGTCTGGATGAGAAAGTATATAAGCCTGCTACAGTCGCATCAGCGATTTCTAACGCTAAGAATTGTCTTGTCAGTGCAGCGCAATATAGAAAGGATCAGGACAATATGCTGCGCGACAAAAGGGCACAGCGTCCGATGACCGGCCGCATATATGAGGTATACGCCGAACGGTGCCGTGTGGCCCAGGCCATGGATTTCGACGATATCTTATTCTTCATGAATGTATTGCTTCGGGACAATCCCGATGTGCTGCGCCACTATCAGGAATTTTTCAGTTACATACTGGTAGACGAGTACCAGGACACAAACTTTGCCCAGCATCTTATTATTTCGCAATTGAGCAAGGTGTCGCGCAACATATGCGTAGTGGGAGATGACGCCCAGAGTATTTACTCGTTCCGAGGAGCAAATATATCTAATATTCTCAATCTGGAGAAACAATATGATGATCTGCGCATATTCAAACTGGAACGCAATTATCGCTCTACACAGAATATAATAAATGCCGCCGGCAGCCTGATAGAAAAAAATAGCAGACAGATTCCGAAGCATGTCTATAGTGAAAATTCTGTAGGCTCGCCGGTAAGGGTTATAAGCTCATATTCCGATCTTGAGGAAAGCACCCTGGTGGCCAACAGTATTACCGAATCGAAGCTGGCGCACCATGATTCATATGATGATTATGCCGTGCTTTACCGTACAAATGCTCAGAGCCGTATTCTTGAGGAAAGTCTGCGTAAACGTAATATACCTTACCGTATATATGGCGGTCTGTCGTTCTACCAGCGAAAAGAGGTTAAAGATGCTATCTGTTATTTTCGTCTTGCTTTAAATCCGGATGATGACGAAGCCTTACGCCGTGTCATAAATTATCCGGCCAGGGGAATAGGGGAGACAACGCTTAAGAAACTGACCTCGGCCGCTATTGATAATGTGGTAAGCCTTTGGGACGTGGTTTGTGATCCGCTTCGTTATAATCTGTCTGTAAATGGCGGCACATTAAAAAAACTTACTGCATTTGCAGACTTGGTAAAACTTTTTGTCAAGGATAATGCCGACGGGGCTAATGCGTTCGAACTTGCACAGCTGGTATTCAACCGTACAGGCATTCTTACCTCTCTTTATAATGACAATACTCCCGAGTCTGTGAGCCGCCAGGAGAATCTGGCAGAATTGTTGTCTGGTGTACGGCAGTTTGTGGAATTGCGTATGGAGGCCGGTGAGGACGAAGTGGCTATGAGCGACTTTTTGAACGAGGTTTCTCTTGCCACAGACCAGGAATCAGAAGACAGTGACGAGCCCAAAGTCACGCTTATGACCGTCCATGCAGCCAAAGGATTGGAATTCAGCAATATATATATAGTAGGCGTGGAAGAGGAATTATTCCCGGCCGCAATGAGCATGGATAGTCTGGAGGCAGTCGAAGAGGAGCGCCGGCTGTTGTATGTGGCCATTACCCGTGCTAAAAACTATTGTACGATGAGCTATGCAGGTTCGCGATACCGAAATGGCAAGACAGCACCTACTATGCCGTCGCGTTTTTTGAGAGACATAAACCATCAGTATCTGTCACAGGTATCGTCAAAAGGTATAAGCAGTCCGTTTGGCGCGGCATGGGTGGATCCGAGACAAAATTATCTTGACAGCGATCGAAAATATCGTGACGAGGTGCGGTCATATACGGATTTTCCAGACAGATTTCGCACTAATTCAAGACGTAAGGATTCATCTACCCTTATCAAGCCTGGTGCCGGCGGCCGGCTGTACGACATAAGCGAGCTTGTGCCCGGAGTGCGCATATTGCATAATCGTTATGGCGAGGGTGTTATTGTCTCGTCTGAAGGAGACGGACAGGATGCCAAGATCAACGTAGACTTTGACACTGTAGGTGTGAAACGTTTGCTTGTGCGTATAGCTGTATTTAAAATAATAGACTGATATGATAAATATTAACGAAATACCGACACCGTTTTATATCGTATACGAAGAGCGTCTGCGCCGTAATTTGCAGATAATACGTCGTGTGTGCGATGATGCCGGCGTGCAAATCATAATGGCGTTTAAGGCTAATGCTTTGTGGAAGACATTTCCTGTGATATCAGAATATGTCCGGGCGTCGACAGCAAGCAGCCTTAACGAGATGCGCCTGTCTCTGGATTATTTAAAGGGGAGTGTGCATACATACTGCCCGGTATATACGGATGCCACATTCCCTGAATTTGTAAAGGGCAGCACGCATATCACGTTCAACTCCGTATCCCAGTATATGCGTTTTTCCGGTATGTTGGAAGAGTGGAATGCTACTCCTGGTCATCACCATGTGTCTCCCGGACTGCGTGTTAATCCCCAGTGTTCTGTCATAGACACTGATATTTATAATCCTTGTCTGCCCGGAAGTCGTTTCGGCGTTACTGCCGATATGTTGGGAGACGCTCTTCCGCAGGGTGTAGAGGGGCTGCATTTCCATGCGTTGTGTGAATCGTCGGCAGATGATTTGGAGAAAGTGCTAGGAGCATTTGAAAGCCAGTTCGGACACTGGCTGCCCTCTGTGAAATGGGTTAATATGGGTGGAGGACATCTTATGACCCGTGAAGGTTATGATGTGGATAAGCTCATATCGTTGCTCAAAGACTTTAGATCGCGTTATCCGCATATCAGTGTCATAATGGAACCAGGCAGTGCGTTTACATGGCGCACAGGCGACCTTGTGGCTTCTGTGCTCGATGTTGTAGACAACCAGGGTATAAAGACAGCCATAATAGACGCGTCGTTCGCATGCCACATGCCGGATTGTCTGGAGATGCCGTATAAACCGGTAATATCCGAGGCGCTCCCTGACGCCGGCACCGGTGGTACCGCATACCGTATGGGTGGCAATTCCTGCCTGAGCGGTGATTATGTGGGCGACTGGTATTTTGCTTCGCCGCTTATTCCTGGCCAGCGCCTTACATTTGAAGACATGAATCATTATACTACCGTGAAAACCAATATGTTCAACGGTATACAGCATCCTTCGATATGGTATGCGGCCGCCGACGGCACTCTGGTATGCTTGCGCCGGTTCGGATACGAAGATTACCGGGATAGGATGGATTAAATAAATAATTATTAGAAATTTAAGATTTAACCGTATATAATGAAAGGAGATTTCAGACATAAACCTGAATGGCTTAAAGTTCGTTTGCCGCGAGGGTTTAAGGCCGAACAGGTGGTGGGCCTGCTAAACGAGAAACATATACATACCATATGCTCTTCAGGTATGTGTCCCAATAGAGGGGAGTGCTGGAGCCGTGGTACGGCCACATTTATGATTGGCGGCAATGTATGCACGCGTAACTGCCGCTTTTGCAATGTCACCACAGGGCGCCCCCAGCCTCTTGACGAGGCTGAGATCGATGATATAGTGCGATCTATCAGGGAGCTGGCGCTTAAGCATGTGGTAATAACGTCTGTAGACCGCGATGACCTGCCGGATTACGGAGCTGCGCATTGGGCTAAACTGATACGCCGGCTTAAGCAGGAATGCCCCGGGACCACTATGGAGGTGCTGATACCTGATATGCGCGGTCGCAAAGATTTGCTTGATATGATTATTGCGGAACGTCCGGATGTGATTTCCCATAACATGGAGACCGTGCGTCGTCTCACACCCGAGGTGAGAAGCGTGGCTACATATGAATGTTCGCTTGATGTCATACGCCATATAGCCGGAAGCGGCATACGTTCCAAATCAGGTATCATGCTCGGGCTTGGAGAGACTGAAGAGGAGATATTACAGACTATGGACGATTTACGTGACGCAGGTTGCGAGGTTATGACTATCGGACAATATCTGCAACCGACGAAGCATCATTACCCGGTGCAAGAATACGTTGAACCTGAAAAGTTTGATGAATATGGCCGGATAGGCCGTGCCAAGGGTTTCCGTCATGTGGAGAGTGCACCAATGGTGCGCAGCAGCTATCATGCGGAAAAGCACGTGGAATGATGGGAAATGTTATTAATATTATAGATTTAGGTCTTACGTCTTATCGTGAGACATGGCAGTTGCAGCTTGATGCTGTGGGCTGTGTGCAGGCTGGTGCGCAGGAAAGGGTCTACCTTACCGAGCACCGGCCTGTATATACTTTGGGCAAGCATGGTCATGCCGAGAATATGTTGCGTCTGCCTGCCGGAGCCGAATGTATACGCATAGAAAGGGGAGGCGATATTACATACCACGGCCCCGGCCAGCTGGTGGTATACCCGATAATCAGCCTTCGCTCGCATTCTCTGGGGGTAAAACAGTATGTGGATTTGCTTGAAGAGACTGTGATACGTGTTATAGCGCGTTTCGGTATAAAAGGAGAGCGTGTGGATGGTGCTACCGGTGTCTGGATCGATGTCGGTACACCGAGAGAGCGCAAAATCTGTGCTATAGGAGTCAAAGTAAGCCATGCTGTGACTATGCATGGTTTTGCCCTTAATGTGAATACTGATTTAAGGGGTTTTTCGGCGATAAATCCTTGTGGGTTTGTCGACAAAGGTGTTACCTCAATAGCTGCCGAGGTTGGTGGGGCGGTCGATATGCAGGTTGTTAAGGACTATATTTCAGAGACCCTTATGTCGTTGCTTAACTGAGACCCTCTTCTTCCGACTTACGTTCGAGAAACATTTTTACTTCCTGGAATAATTTCGATGCAAACACGAAGTCATTAAGGCTCTGTGATTTGGATCGGAATATATTTTTGTCGTTACCCGTCCAGTCGCAACGGCCTTTGTTTATAAATACTATTTTCTCACCTATGCCCAACACCGAGTTCATATCGTGGGTGTTGATGATTGTCGTGATACCATATTCGTGAGTTATGTCAGACAGCAGTTCGTCAATCAGAATCGAGGTTTTGGGGTCGAGGCCAGAATTTGGTTCATCACAGAACAAATAGCGCGGATTGAGAGCTATAGCACGGGCTATGGCCACACGTTTCTGCATACCGCCTGATATTTCAGAAGGATATTTTTCATCAGCGTTTTCAAGACCTACACGCTTTATGCAGAAGTGGGCGCGTTCCAACTGCTCTGCCGGACTTAGCGGACTGAACATTTTGAGAGGAAACATGACATTGCCCAGTACGGTGAGGTTGTCAAACAGTGCTGACCCTTGGAACAACATGCCTATTTCTGTACGGAGAGCCTTGCGCTGTTCCGCGTTCATTTCGCTGAATAGGCGCCCGTCATATAGAATCTCGCCCTCTTCAGGATGCATCAGGCCGATCAGGCATTTCATGAATACGGTCTTTCCCGATCCGCTCTGGCCTATAATAAGATTGGTTTTGCCTGTTTCAAAACTGGCTGTGATGTCGTGCAATACCTGTACGCCGTCAAACCATTTTGATATGTTTTTTGCCTCGATCATTGCAGTAAGAGTTTTGTAAGAATCACATCCATGAACAGAATCATGATACTGCTGACTACCACAGCGTTAGTGCTTGCTTTACCCACTTCGAGCGCGCCACCTCTGACATAATAGCCGAAAAATGCCGCCACACTAGTTATTATGAATGCGAAAAAGAATGTCTTGATAATGCCGTACCACACATACCACTCCACAAACATGGTCTGAATGCCGAATATGTAATCTTCGACAGAGATTATTCCTGTAAAGAAGGCTATGCCCCAGCCACCGATAAGTCCCATAAACATGGACAGAATCACCAGTACCGGAACAAACAGTACAAATCCCACTATTTTGGGCAGCACTATATAGTTTGCCGAATTGACGCCCATAATGTCCATGGCGTCAATTTGTTCGGTTACTCTCATGGTGCCTATTTCGGAGGCTATGTTGGAACCTACTTTGCCAGCCAGTATTAGCGACAGAATCGATGAGGAAAACTCAAGCAGCAGAATTTCGCGTGTAGCAAGTCCGACGGAATAAGAAGGAATGAGCGGACTCATAATGTTCAGCTGCATCTGGATACAGATTACCGCGCCGATGAATACTGAGATAATCATGGTCAGCGGTATGGAATCGACACCGAGTTTGCTGATCTCTTTGATTATGTTGCGTCCGAGCTCGCTCCATTTGTCAGGCACACGGAAAACTTGTGCCATAAATATGCAATAGCGGCCGAAAGACTTGATTGAAGATACGATCATAGATGTTCTGTTTTGGTGGTTTTTTACAAAACCGATGCAAAGGTACAAAAAAAATTGATTAAATTTGCAACTCATATTGACTATCGGAGACATACGTTTCTCCGAATTACTCATAAGTTATTGTAATTATGCTCATAATTGGTATAGCTGGCGGCACAGGCAGCGGTAAGACCACTGTGGTTAGACGTATCATAGAAAGTCTGCCGGCCGACGAGGTAGCCGTCATTCCGCAGGACTGTTATTATAAGGACAATCACCATATACCTCTCGAGGTTCGTCTTAAAATGAATTATGACGAACCTGCATCTATCGAGTGGCCGTTGCTGTGCAGCCATCTGAGTATGCTTAAGGAGGGCAGACCTATAGAGATGCCCACATATGATTTCCTGACATGTGCCAGAATGCCTGAGACAGTCACAGTCAGGCCGCGCGAGGTCATAGTCGTGGAGGGTATACTTGTCCTTTCAGACGAGCAACTGCGTGATATGATGGATGTAAAGGTTTTTGTAGATGCTGATGCCGACGACAGGCTTATAAGGGTCATATCGCGTGACTGCATAGAGCGCGGCCGTACGCCTAAAATGGTGATAGACCGTTATGTGGAGACGCTCAAGCCCATGCACGAGCTATATATTGAACCTGCCAAGAAATTTGCCGACCTCATAGTACCCCAGGGCGGACACAATACTGTGGCTATAAAGCTGCTGACAGATTACATACGTTCACTTCTAAAGAAATGAGATGAGGATTTTCGCATTCCCAAAACACAAGAAGTCTGACGATGTCCACGATGCGTCTGCCTGTCATGAGGCCGGTCCGGGAGGGGAGACAGCCCCGAAGCGGCGTTCTGCAGAACCATCCACTGGCATACTGCGTACAGACAATCTGGTTAAGAAATATGGTAAGCGTACAGTGGTAAACCATGTCAGTATAGATGTCACTCAGGGAGAGATAGTCGGTCTGCTCGGTCCTAACGGAGCCGGTAAGACAACTACTTTTTATATGACGGTAGGGCTGATTTCACCCAATGAAGGCAATATCTTTCTTAACGAGCACAATATAACGAAATATCCGGTGTATAAACGGGCAAAGCTCGGTATCGGCTATCTGGCGCAGGAGGCATCTGTGTTTCGCAAGATGAGTGTGGAGAACAATATACGTTCTGTGCTTGAAATGACTGATACACCGCGTGCCTATCAGCGAGAGAAACTGGAAAGCCTGATTTCTGAATTCCGCCTGCAAAAAGTGCGTAAAAATCTTGGTGACAGGTTGTCGGGAGGTGAAAGACGTCGTACGGAGATAGCGCGTTGTCTGGCCATAGATCCAAAATTCATCATGCTTGACGAGCCATTTGCCGGGGTCGATCCCATAGCGGTTGAGGATATACAATATATTGTATATAAATTGAAAGAGAAAAATATCGGCATACTGATCACAGACCATAACGCGCCTGAGACATTGTCCATTACCGACCGGGCGTATCTGTTGTTCGAGGGTAAGATTTTATTTCAGGGTACGAGTGAGCAACTTGCCGAAAACCCGGAGGTAAGAGAAAAATATCTGGGCCAGAATTTTGTGTTCCGCCGCAAACACTTCGATTAAACTAACTAAACAATTATGGCAAAAGCTATTAAACAGGCTAAAACTCCTGTGTCTCAGTATGGTTTCACACAGCTTACATACTGGAGACGGATTCTGCTGATGGTGTGCATATTCGTCCTGATGATGTCATTCGCCGGATTCGGAGCACAGGGAGCGGCATGGTTTTTTAAAAGCGGTACGCGTGAATACTACTTGCTTACCTCTGTTTTTCAGAATCTTATAGGATTTGCCGGAACAGCCTTTGTCACCTCTTTGTTTTTAAGTACGCGGCCTATGTCGATGCTTGGTCTTAACCGTGTGGCCAGATGGCGTAACGTGCTTGGTATCATACTTGTTTTTGCCGTAGGCATACCCTTTATAAACCAGGTGATATGGTGGAATACGCAGTTGCATTTTCCGCCCTCTTTAGAAGCACTTGAAAATACTTTGCGCGCATGGGAAGAAAACGCACTTGGAGCCACCACTGTGATGATGTCCGGCACATCGCTGGGAGCCCTTGCTGCAAACGTGCTGGTTATGGGTATTCTGACCGGCTTTTGTGAGGAGATAGTGTTTCGCGGCACTTTTCAACGTGTAATAGGGAGCGGAAGCCTGGGACCGCATGCCGCAGTGTGGATCACGGCTGTCATTTTCAGCACGTTGCACTTCCAGTTCTTCGGTTTCGTTCCGCGTGTGTTGCTTGGTGCGTTTTTCGGTTATCTTTTTCTTTGGACCGGATCTATATGGGTGGCTTCCATAGCCCATGCCATTAACAACTCGATAACCATCATAGCCCAGTGGTTGATAGCCAACGGTATGATCGCGCCCGATTTTGACAGTGTCGGAGTTACACAGCACGGTTTTCCGGCAATAGCCTGTATTAGTCTCGCGCTTACGATGTGCGTATTGCTTGGTATGAGGAGTTATCTGTTCAGCACGAAACGTATCTGAGGCTATGGCAAAGAAAGCGACCGGGGGCAGTAGTATATCATATGCCAATGTAATATCCGAGATACGGGCCGGAAGAATAGCACCGGTCTATCTGCTGAGTGGGGAAGAGTCTTATTTCATTGACCGCATATCTGAGCTTCTGGCCGAGAAAGTTGTGCCTGAACCTGAAGCTCGTGATTTTGACCAGTCTGTATTTTTCGGCTCTGATACCGATGTCAAGACGGTGGCTGATGCCGCGCGCCGGTTTCCTGTGATGGGAGACAGGCAGCTGGTTATGCTTAAGGAGGCGCAGACACTTGATAATGCGCGCAACCAGCTTGACAGTCTTGCTCCGTATTGTGACCATCCGGTGCCTACTACTGTTTTGGTGGTTGTGCTCAAAGGCGAACCGCTTAAGAGTTCCAGTGCCTTGGTCAAAGGGGTAAAGAAAGCCGGAGGGATAGTGTTTGAAAGTCCCAAGGTGAAAGACTGGCAGTTGCCAGCCCTGATCAATGATTATTGTAAGGAAAGAAAGTTGTCTGTAGACCGTAAGGCGGCAGAGATGCTGAAAGATTATATCGGGGTAGATCTGTCACGTTTGTTTGGCGAGATTGACAAACTGATTGTGGCTGGCAACGGTGCGCCGCTCACTCCCGAATTGATAGAGGCCAATATCGGCATAAGTAAAGATTTCAATAATTTCGAGCTGATACGCGCCATGTCTTCACGTAATTATGCGCAAGCTATGCAGATAGTCAGCTATTTTGAGCAGAATCCTAAGCAGAACCCTGTGATAGTCACGGTGTCGATGCTGTTTAGATATTTCTCTCAGCTAATGCTTGCGCATTACGCTCCCGATAAGACAGAACGAGGCATGATGGCGCATTTAGGTTTCTTCAACAGCTGGCAGTTAAACGAGATAAAAGAGGGGATAAAGAATTATCGTGCCACGTCGGTAATGGCTATAATTCACAGTTTACGCATACTTGACGCACGCAGCAAGGGTATAGGCTCAATGCAAAAGGACACCCAGTTGCTGAAGCAGTTTATCTATGAAGCATTCACATTATGATATTTTATTATTCTGGCACAGGTAATACCCGTTATGCCGCTGTGACTATCGGTAAGGCCATAGGGGATAAGAGATTATTGTTTATCCCTGCTTTAGTGAGGGAAATAGAAACCGGCAAACGTTCGGCATCGTCTGTTTTTGCCGGTATGGCTGACGATGAGGCTATCGGATTTATGTTTCCTGTCTATTCTTGGGGTGTCCCTCCGATTGTGACACGTTTTGTCAGAGAAGTACTGTCTCCATTGCAGTCAGATCGCTATATATGGTCTGTCTGTACGTGCGGAGACGAGGCTGGTGTCGCTATGCGGATGTTTTCCCGACAAGTCAGAGAATTATGCGGTAAGGCTCCTGGTTTGTCTTATTCTGTCATTATGCCGAATAATTATGTATTGCTTCCTGGTTTTGATGTTGACACACAGGTCGTGGCGCAAAAAAAACTGGATGCTATGCCGGCTGAAGCCGCTATCATAGCGTCGAAAATCAAAAATAGGGAACACGATGTATATTGTGTGACAGAGGGTAGTGTGCCGGCATTACGCACGCATATCGCTTTCCCCTTATTCCGAAGATGGGGTGTTAACACGCGGCGCTGGCATGTGTCTGACAGATGTATAAGCTGCGGCCGCTGTGTAAGAATATGTCCGGCATGTAATATAGAAATTATATCAGGCCGGCCTGTATGGCATGATGACTGTTATAGCTGTTGCGCATGTTTCCATGTATGTCCGCGCCAGGCTGTAAACTACGGTAGGTTTACTAATGGCAAGGGACAATACATCTGTCCGGAAAGAGGCCGGTAGGCCCACACTATCTCCCGGTTACTCTCAAAATCATTGTAAAATCCATGGGAAAGGACGCGATTACATAAAACTAACACCCCTTAAAATTCCATAAAACACTTCTATTCATTTTCTTCCTCTAGTTTATTGACGAGTTAATTTAGTATATCCTAAAAATTATAATGTGTTGTAATTCAATGTAATTGAAGACTGGGTATAGAGCAAGATTCAACCTTGGGGTGGTGTTCAACTTTTTTTAACTGTCATACGTTCTTAATTTAGAATTTTTGATGCTATGAAAAAGAAAATCACTAAACAAGAGGCTCTCAGATATCATGAATATCCAGAGCCGGGTAAAATAGAGGTATTGCCCTCCAAACCATATTCGACACAGTATGACTTGTCACTGGCTTATTCTCCAGGAGTTGCATATCCATGCGAGGCTATTCATGAAAATCCGGACGATGTATGGCGTTATACCGGAAAAGGGAACATGGTAGCCGTGATCACCAACGGTACCGCCGTGCTCGGACTGGGAGATATAGGGCCCTTGGCAAGCAAGCCGGTGATGGAAGGCAAATGTTTTCTGTTTAAGGTGTTTGCGGGACTGAATGCTACAGACATAGAACTTGATGCCCGTGATGTCGACACATTTGTGAGTGCTGTAAAGGCTATGGCTCCAAGTTTCGGAGGTATTAATTTGGAAGATATAAAGGCACCCGAATGTTTTGAGATAGAGCGTCGCCTGAAAGAGGAATGCGACATACCGGTGATGCACGATGACCAGCACGGGACTGCGATCATAGTGGCTGCAGGTATGACTAACGCGCTCGTACTGCAAGGGAAAAAAATAGAAGATGCTCGCATGGTGGTAAATGGTGCCGGTGCGGCCGCCGTGGCCTGTACTGACTTATTGGTGAGTCTCGGCCTGCGGCGTGAGAATATCGTTATGTGCGATTCTAAAGGTGTGGTACGTACTGACAGAGAGAATCTTAACGCCGTCAAAAGAAAATTTGCCACACAACGTGATATACTGACATTGGCTGATGCCATGCGTGGAGCGGATATTTTTCTCGGTCTGTCTGTGAAAGACGTAGTGACCTCCGATATGATAAAGTCCATGGCCCCAAAGCCGATAGTGTTTGCCCTGGCAAATCCGGATCCCGAGATTTCCTATGAATCCGCTATTTCTTCTCGTTCTGATTTGATATTTGCCACCGGGCGCAGTGATTACCCAAATCAGATTAACAACGTGCTAGGATTTCCATATATATTTCGCGGCGCCTTGGACTGCCGTGCGGTAGCTATCAATGAAGATATGAAGAAAGCGGCTGTAGAGGCTATAGCCGGACTGGCCAAAGAGCCTGTGCCGGACATGGTGCGCAATGCATATGACCAAAGCCGTCCTATGGAGTTCGGACCAGAGTATATTCTGCCTACACCGTTTGACCCACGTCTGCTGACAGCTGTCGCGCCGGCTGTGGCCGCTGCCGCTATTAAAAGCGGTGTGTCACGCCGTAACCTGTCTGATACAGAGGCATATCGCAGGCATCTCGAGCATATGATGGCAGAAGCCCAGAGGGAGTTTACGATTCTCGGCCTTAGCAGTCCCGGACTTCAGCCGTTGGACCATTAAGGCATAAGACTTTCTGGCATATCGTGATGGCAGGCATATTGAGCTTAAAGCGGTTCCGTATGTCTGTCATTGTCTTTATACGGGCAATAATCAGGCTGTTTTCCCCGTTTAATATAGAAGCAAAATTTCGAGGAATGGAGAGGATGACAGCTATATACCGCCTGGCAGTCACAGGACTGGCAATATGCGCTATGTGTGTCTGCGGACAGGCTTATGCCGCCGGTGTGGTTCTAAACGGAGGTAGTCTTAAGACTATCGAGATCAATCCGGAACGAGCTACGGGTCTTAATAAAATTTTTGTAGCATACGATGTTAAGGGGGTATCTGCTGTATACCGTGCTTCTGGTAACGGACCGGTAAAATGGTACAGGTACAGTTCGCTTGGCGGAGGATATGCCGAGGAAGTCAGCGGCATCGTCTGCTCAGGACAAGAATATACTCTGCCGCAGGTTGAACCAGATATGGGTTATATAGTGGAAGAGGGTACAGACCGGTATTATTTTTGGGTTGTGAATTATATAGACCACCGTCTGTGGCTGCGTTCTCTGGAGGCTGCCCCCGTGCAGGAATGCGGTATAACACATTTGCTAGCTACGGGAGAGGGGGATCCGATATATTATTATTCTATAAACGGACGTAGATTTACGCTGTCGCAGGACATAAAGTTGCATTACAACACATTGGAATGGGATAGTGAGGCCCTGGATTATAAGCAGATAGAAAAGGAATTAAATATAGAGTCGTTTTCAGACAATATATATGTCAGCCCGGCGGCTTTATCTTCTACAAGGTTCAAAATAACCGGAGACAGGTTTCTGCGTGAATGGAACTGGCTGCAGGAGGCGGAGAGCGACTATGTCGAGGCTTATTCTGTAGAGGTCCGCACATATGCCGAGCAGGCCCCTGAAAGCACAGATCCGGATTATATTTCTAATGTGGTGCAGGGTTCGGATGACGGGCTGGGCGGTTCGGCTCCGGCGGATATAACGTTCTATTCCGTAGGCACAGATGCCGTGATCCACCATGAATGGCAGATGGCTTCGGATCCTGATTTTGAGAATCTCATTAATCGCTTTAATGACAAAGACCTGCATTATGTATTTCGCGACGAAGGCACGGTGTATTTACGTTATATAGGCTCGAATGCCGAGGGTACGTGTGAGGCTTATGGAGATACTTATACGGTGCATATAGGGAATTCGATACTTAAGTGTCCTAATGCCTTTTCTCCTGGTGCGTCACCCGGGGTTAACGATGTCTGGAAAGTAAGCTACAGATCACTTATAGAGTTTGAATGCTGGATTTTTAATCGTCATGGCAAGCAGGTGTTTCATTTCAGCGATCCTTCGCAAGGGTGGGACGGCCGTATTGGCGGCCGGCTTGCCAAGCCCGGGGTTTATTACTACGTGATAGAGGCTCTCGGTGCGGATGGGAAAAGATATAAGAAGAGTGGTGACATAAACATAATAAACCATCGCTCTGCACAAGGTTCCGGCTCAGGAGGTACGGAAGATACTGATCCTGCGGAATAAATGTGTAGGTAGGTCACGCAGTCAGGTTTCATGTGATTAAGAACCAACGGTATAAAGTTATTAAGGAAAAACAGATGGACAACCATATTGTCGCGCAGGGTGCTGTAGAGGTATCCGGTGCGAGAGTGCATAATCTGAAGAATGTGGATGTGACTATTCCGCATGGCCGTCTCACCGTAATTACAGGTCTGAGCGGATCGGGGAAATCGTCACTGGCTTTCGATACTATATATGCCGAAGGCCAGCGTCGTTATATAGAAACGTTTTCGGCATATGCCCGTAATTTGCTTGGAGGTCTGGAGCGGCCCGATGTGGACAGTATCACGGGCCTTAGCCCCGTGATCAGTATTGAGCAGAAAACAACGAACCGCAACCCCCGTTCTACCATCGGAACCACGACGGAAATATATGACTTCCTAAGATTGCTGTATGCCAGAATAGGAGAGGCGCGAAGCTATATTTCGGGCAGACCTATGGAGAAATATACGCCGGAACGTATAGTCGATCTTATATTGCGCGAGTATGATGGAGATAAGATATACATTCTCTCACCACTGGTTAAGAATCGCAAGGGGCACTATCAGGATCTGTTTGAGACGGTGATGAAGAAAGGCTATCTCAACGTGCGCGTGGACGGGGAGCTGCAGGAAGTGGTGCCCGGCATGAAGCTGTCACGTTATAAGAATCATAATATAGAGTTAGTCATAGACCGTCTGCGTGCTTCGTCGGAAGATGTGCAGCGGCTTTCAGCTTCAGTGTCGCAGGCATTGAAGCAAGGTGGCCGGCAAATGATGGTATACCATCCGGTTACTGACAGTGTGAGGCATTTTAGCCAAATGCTGATGGATGCCGAGAACGGATTGTCTTATGCGGAGCCGGCACCTCATAATTTTTCGTTTAACTCTCCACAAGGCGCGTGCAGTAATTGCAAGGGGCTCGGATATGTCAATCTGATTGACAGGGTTAAATTGATACCGAATCAGGACAAAAGTATCTACGAGGGTGCGATAGAGCCGTTGGGCCGTTATAAGAATTCGTTGCTTTTCATGCAGATAGAAGCTATATGCAAGCTGTATGGCGCCACTCTCAAGACGCCTGTGAAAGATTTACCAGAAGAATGTCTGTCTGACATTCTTGAGGGTACTGACGCGCGGCTGCACATCAGTGATACCACTATGTCATTGTCCCGTTATGCGGAACGTTATGACGGTATTCTCAAATATATCGAGATGCAGCAGGGGGATGATGCTGGACATAAGGCCAACAAGTGGAGCGGACAATTCTATTCACAACAGGTATGTCCTGTCTGCCACGGAGCAAGACTGAACCGTGAGGCATTGCATTTTTTTATCGACGGTAAGAATATAGCAGAAGCGGCATCCATGGATATACACCAGTTGCTTGACTGGACGACATCGCTGCGAGAGAAGCTCTCAGGTAAGGAAAGAGTGATTGCCGAAGAGATACTGAAAGAGATTAATTCGAGGTTGCAATTCTTGACTGACGTAGGCTTGAATTATCTGAGCCTTTCGCGTTCGTCGGCATCGCTGAGCGGTGGTGAAAGCCAGCGCATACGTCTGGCCACACAGATAGGATCTCAGCTTGTCAATGTGCTGTATATACTTGACGAACCCTCTATCGGGTTGCACCAGCGTGATAACATGCGGTTGATACGTTCGTTGAAGCAATTGCGCGACTGTGGCAATACAGTCATTGTGGTCGAACATGACCGGGATATCATGCTGCGTGCGGATTATATAGTGGATGTGGGACCGGCGGCCGGTGATGCCGGCGGAATGATAACATACCAGGGTACGCCTGCCGATATGCTTAATGCCAGAACTCTTACGGCTGATTATCTGACGGGGAAGAAGCAGATAAAGATACCTGCCAGCCGTAGGAAAGGTAACGGGAAGATGTTGTCTCTGCTCGGAGCAACAGGGCATAATTTAAAGAATGTGGATCTGCATCTGCCGCTGGGCAAGATGATATGTGTCACAGGGGTTAGCGGCAGCGGTAAGTCTTCGTTGATTTCAGGCACGCTACAGCCGGTTATTTCGCATAAATTATATCGTTCGCAACAAGAACCGTTACCGTATAAGAGTATTGAAGGGTTGGAATATATAGACAAGCTGGTGAGTGTGGACCAGTCACCCCTGGGCCGCACACCGCGTTCCAATCCTGCCACATACACAGGTTTGTTTGCCGACATAAGGAAATTATTTGTGGCATTGCCGGAGGCACAGATAAGAGGATATAAGCCAGGACGTTTTTCGTTTAATGTACCAGGCGGCAGATGTGAGACTTGTAAAGGTAACGGGTATCGCACTATAGAGATGAATTTTTTGCCTGACGTTCTTGTGCCGTGCGAACAATGTCACGGCAAGCGTTACAACAGGGAGACGCTTGAAGTCCGCTTCAAAGGTAAATCTATAGCTGATGTGCTAGAAATGACCGTGGAGGAGGCTTTGGACTTTTTTTCCGCGCATCCTGTCATTGTGCGGAAATTGAAAGCGCTACATGAAGTAGGACTTGGCTACATACGTCTGGGGCAGCCGTCATCAACACTCAGCGGAGGCGAGAACCAGAGGGTAAAGCTTGCTACCGAGCTGGCGAAGAAAGAGACGGGCAAGACGCTGTTTTTGCTTGACGAGCCTACGACCGGTCTTCATTTTGATGATATACGTATGCTTATGCAGGTTTTGTCTCGTCTGGCAGACTGTGGGAACACCCTGCTTATAATAGAACATAATCTTGATGTGGTAAAGCTTGCGGACCATGTCATAGACATGGGGCCTGAGGGCGGTATGGCTGGCGGCTGTATCATTGCATGCGGCACGCCTGAAGAAGTTGCAGGGACGGATGGTCCCACAGGGCGTTTTCTGCGAGCCGAGCTGGCCGGTATGTCTTCACCCGAAGAATAATGAACTTTTTCATTGCGATGTAGGTTATTAGTAATAGAAACTATATTAAGAGATAATGCTATGGAACAGTTTAATGAGATAATTAATAGTGATAAACCGGTTTTGGTAGATTTCTTTGCCACTTGGTGCGGACCATGCCAGATGATGCACCCTGTGCTTGAAGAACTTCAGGGCATGGTTGGAGAAACAGCCCGTATTCTAAAGGTTGACATAGATAAGAATATGCGTTTGGCTGCCCAATACCAAGTGCGCTCGGTGCCTACGCTTATGATATTCCAAAACGGCGAGGTAAAATTCAGGATTACGGGTACACAGCCGGCTTCTGCCCTCAAGGCCGAGTTAGATAAATATATTTAATTTTTAATTACGATGTAATAATGTTGCCCGTGTTGAGGACTAGTCCTCAACACGGGCAACATACTTGTTTATAGTCTGTTTATTCTTTGATTATGAAATTGTCTGCATCAGCCCATGCCGGGAATTTGTTTCGGAAAGACTGTAGCTTGTCATAGTCAAGACTGCAATATATAATATCGGAAGACTCTTGTCTTATACCGCATGGTTTTCCTTTAAAGTCAATCACCTCGGAAGCTCCGTCATATTCAAATCCGTTGGTATCTGTTCCTTTACAGTTAACACCGCACACATATGCCTCATTTTCTATGGCACGTGCGACAAGCAGACTGTTCCATGCGGAGACACGCGGTATCGGCCAGTTTGCGACAGCCAGTAGTAGGTCATATTCATTTGAACGGTTTCGACACCACACGGGGAAGCGTATATCATAACACACTATCATGGCTATATTCCATCCGCGGTAGCGTACCATGAGACGGTCGCTGCCTTTTGAGAATGTCTTGTCTTCGCCGGCCATTGTAAATAGATGCTTCTTGTCAGCAAATGTTTCTTCTCCGTTAGGCTCGATGAAAAAGGCACGGTTATACAGCAGGCCGCCTGAATCTGCGATAAAACTGCCTGCTATAGCTATGCCGTATGTTTTAGCTAAGGCTTTTATTGTGTCTATCGTTTTTCCTGTATTGCGTTCTGCATATTTCCGAACCTCTTCTTTGTCTTTTGAGATCATAAAGCCGGTAGAAAACATTTCCGGAAGCACAAGCAGGTCGGTGTCGGGATGCAGTGTTGGCATTAACTGCAATATAGTGTCTATGTTGGCTGCCTTGTCTCCCCATTTTATTGTCTGGGGGAATAGCGCTACATTAAGAGGTTTTGTGGTCATGATGATTCAGGATATGTTAGTATGTATACTCAGACAGTGAATTTTTCAGGGTATCTGGCCACATCTGCATAAGCGCTGTAGAATGCTTTGACATATGCCATGTCGGCTTCGATATCTCCTGTAGGTGTAAATTCATGATGTATGGTCACACACTTGTGTTTGTAGTCGATTACGCCGAGCTGTATCGGAACTTTGGCCTGGTGTGCTATATACAAAAATCCGCTGCGCCATTTAGTCACCGCCGAGCGTGTGCCTTCAGGCGTTATAGCCAGATTCAACTTGGTACTGTCAGCGTAGTCTTTTACAATTAGTTCGGTGAGAGAGGTATTGCTATGTCTGGGTACCGGTATGCCGCCCAGTGCGCGCATAAGATATCCGATAGGGAAGAAAAACCAGAATTGCTTCATGAGAAATCCGGCTTTCCTCCCTATTGAGTTATATGCAAAAAGCCCTATGATGAAATCCCAGTTGGAAGTATGGGGAGCCACACATATTACGCTTTTGCTGCGTTCAGGCACAGTAATGTCTACTTTCCAGCCGAATAACCGTAATATGTTTCCGTAGAGATTCATTGTCGGGTGGAGTTAATTGTCAGGCATTTGCCTTGTTGGCGTCTTTGATAGAAGCCGGTATTGCCGCGTTGAATTTCTTGATGGCGGCGTTTACATTATTGGAGAATTCTTTATTTATTTTTCTATAAAGGCTTTTGAAGAAGTTGCGTTTGGCATTGTGGTATGCAAATTCTGTATCAAACGCGCTGGCTGTCTTGTCAAATTTAATGCCCGACTTCAGTATCGCGTTTTCAGTGGCCATAAGTATGTCTGCCACAGCAGCTTCCACAGCGGTCTTATCCACTTCTTCCACATGATAATATGCTGTCATCATATCGTTTATTATTGACTCGCAGACTGCGTTAACATACTTTTTAAATTCTCTTTTGTTTGCCATAATCGGTATAATTTTGGGGTTACTATTATATTAACAATTAAAAACAGTGAATAGTGCGGCTGGATGTGTTATAAGTCAGTCTCTTGTCTGAAGTCTGGCGGCATCTATTCTCAGAAGGATGAAAAGGAGGATGGTGAATCCCCAGAGGGCAGAGCCTCCGTAGCTGAAGAATGGCAGCGGAATGCCTATCACCGGGCATAGCCCTATAACCATGCCTATGTTTATACATAGGTGGAATATCAGATAGGATAGTACGCAATAGGCATACACCCTGCCAAATATGGTGTGTTGTCGTTCGGCAATATGCACTAGCCGTAGAATCAGTGCTAGAAATAGAAGCAGGACTATGACAGAGCCGATGAAACCATGTTCCTCGCCTATGGTGCAGAATATGAAATCGGTGTGTTGCTCTGGTACATATTTTAGCTTTGTCTGTGTCCCGTTCAGGAATCCTTTGCCGGTCACTCCGCCGGAACCTATCGCTATTTTGCTTTGGTTGACATTATATCCGGCTCCTTTTAGGTTGTCTTCTATACCCAGCGCGACTTTGATTCGCATTTGCTGGTGATTGCCGAGCACATTGGTGAAGACATAGTTTACCGAGAACATGAATATGACCGAGGAGACTACAAATCCGATAGATACCAGGTATTTACCTATGTGGTGGCGGAACATCACTACAGCCGTATATATAATTCCGCCGCCCAGCATGACCATGAAATATACCATGCCCGGTATGTTTATTCCTAATGCAGACAAGCCCCAGATTATGAGTGCTGACGCACCGTATGCAAGTGTCAGATTGCGTCCTAGGACGGGATTCTTGCAGTACAGGAATATCATTATTAGAAATATCACCATGAGCGCAGCCAGCACTATGGCCTGGCCGAGCGGTATGCCCATAACAATCGGTGTGGCGTATTTGACTGTCACCACAAACCAGGATATCGCGCTGAGTACGGATAGCAGTACAAGACCGCTCATACCCTCGCGGTAAAGTACGAATATTAATGAAATGTATACCAGCGCGCTGCCTGTCTCTTTTTGCATGAGTATGAGCGATATGGGCAGGAAAATTATAATAAGCGCGCGGAAATAATTACTGATTTTTGCGTTGAGACTGAAATTATAACCGCTGAAGAGTTTGGCAAGGGCCAGTGCTGTGGCGAATTTGCCAAATTCAGCAGGTTGCAGACTGACGGGGCCGAATACGAGCCATGACCGGGAGCCTTTTATGTCCGGGGCTAGGAAAATGGTGGCTATGAGAAGCAGTATTACGCCTATGTATACGGGATATGCGTATGTTTCAAATATCCTGTAGTCTATCTGTAATATGATTATACCCAGTATTAGGGATAATCCTATCCACAGCGCCTGTTTGCCTGAGAATTCGCTAAGGCTGAATATAGAGGCATTGTCAAAATCATAACTTGCAGCGTATATGCTTATCACACCGGCACTGACCAGTAACACATAAAGTGTGATGGTCACCCAGTCGATTGTGCGGAATAACGATATTGGTTTATCAATGCTTTGTGACTCCACTGTACATAATTGTGTTAGAGTTTAACATATCCTCTTCTACATGCTTTCTGCCGGGAGATATGTGCCCGTTAAGGTATTTTTCTATTATTAGGCTTCCTATAGGCACTCCGTAAGCAGCGCCATAGCCGGCATTTTCTACGTAGACGGCTACCGCTATCTTTGGATTGTTATATGGTGCGAATCCCATAAATGCCGAGTGGTCGCGGCCGTGGGGATTTTGTGCCGTACCGGTCTTGCCGCAGACTTCGATTCCTGGGAGGTTGGCTCCTTTACATGTGCCTCCCAATACGGCCATGCGCATACCGTCGACAACAATGTCGTACCATTTTTTGTCTATTGGCGGAGCATGCTTCGTACGGTATTGTTCTGGTAGAACGGTATCCTGAATCTCTTTGACCACATGTGGTGTGTAGAAATACCCTCTGTTGGCAATTGTGGCACACAGGTTGGCTATCTGTATAGGCGTGGCAAGGATTTCTCCCTGGCCTATAGAGATGGAGATTATAGTGTTGCCGCTCCAGCTTCCTTTGTAAGCTTTGTTATAGTACTCGGCGTTAGGTATAAAACCCCGGCTTTCTGATGGAAGATCCACTCCGAGCTTGTATCCGTATCCCATGTCGACCAGGTAATCTTTCCACTTGGTGAGCTGCCCTGCTGGTTTTGTGCCGACCTTGTCGATCATATTTTTCAGTCCCCAGCAGAAATAGGCGTTGCATGACGTCTGGAGCGCCGGTTTGACTGCGATAGGGGAGCCATGGGGATGGCAGCCCACAGTCAGTCCTCTGTTATGGTATCCGCGTGAACACGGAAATGCGGTGCCCGGGTTTACTATGCCTTCTTGCAGGAAAATCAGAGCCTGTGAGGGTTTGAATGTGGATCCTGGCGGATATGCGGCTTGCAATGCGCGGTCAAACAGTGGCTTATGCGGATCGGCAACGAGTTTTGAATAATTCTTGCCACGTTCTCTTCCTATGAGGAGCGATGGGTCATAATTGGGACTGGTGACCAATGCGAGTATTTCGCCTGTTGACGGTTCGATTGCCACAATTGCGCCTATCTTGCCGCGCATCAGTTGTTCGCCGTATTTTTGCAGTTCTATGTCTATGGAGAGTGTGAGATTTTTGCCTGATTGAGGACTGGTGTCATACAGACCGTCTTCGTATTTGCCTTTCACACGTCCTAATGCGTCTTTCATAAGGATTTCCTCTCCTTTTATTCCTCGCAGATAGGTCTCATAGCTTTTTTCCACGCCGAGGTCGCCAGTATAGTCTCCGCTGCGGTAATAACTATCCCGTTCCAGGTCTTTTATGGAAACTTCCCTGATGTTACCCAGTATATTGGCGCCGGTCAGATGATTATATTGGCGGATGGTACGTTTCTGTATATAAAAGCCGGGAAACAGATAGAGTTTCTCCTGTAATTTGCCGTAATCTTCCTGCGACAGGTGGGATATGAGTTTTTGCGGTGTATATGCCGAGTATCCGGGGTTTCGCCTGTGGTCTTTCATGTCTGCCCACTTTTGCCTGAGTTCTTCACGGGTTATACCCAGTGTTTTGCAAAATGTGGCAGTATCAAATTTTTCTACATCTTTAGGAATGAGCATAACGTCATATGCAGGCTGGTTAAATACAACCAGTTCGCCGTTGCGGTCATAGATCAGTCCGCGTGCCGGATATATCGTGCGTTTGAGAAACGCGTTGCTTTCGGCATTGATTTTATATTTGTCATCGCTCACCTGGAGATTGAAGAGGCGTACGATGTATATGGCCACGATCAAAATGATGAAGCCGCTTATGACATATTTACGTTTTTCAAGTTTGTAATCTTTACTCATTGGTCACACCCTGTATAAAGATTGGGGAATTCAGTGTACCGTCTTGCTTACCGTTATACTGTCCACACCAATCAGGAGTATAAAGGATAGAAGTGTGCTGGCGCTTATTATCAGCAGCATGCGTTTGATACTGATGAATGTAAAGAATTCAAGTCCTATTTCCAAAGTGCAGTATATCAATACCATTGAAAACAGGTATTTCAAAAATAGAGGTACACCGAGGGAGGATACTGACGGTGATGCCCCAGCTAGATTCTCATCTTTTCCGATGTACATGAAGTATATCGGTTTACGAAGGACTGACAATATAGTGCAAGCCAGGGCATTCACACCGGGGGTATCTGAGAAAATGTCTACAAGCAGTCCGCTTAGGAATGCAACTGTCATTACTATTTTCACAGGAGTGTCCATAGGCAGACGAAGAATGATGAAAATGAATATGACAGGTGTGGCTACGCCGAACAGCATGATATTGTTGCATATCAGCACTTGGATAAGAAGCAGTACCAGGAAAATAACGAAGTAGCTTATTACGGACTTTGACATTTGTATATGTTATTGGGCGACATCAAAGTTTGTTAGTGAGTCGAGTTCGTTTTTGTATTCGTCTTTTATAATTCTCACAGTGCTTAGCTCGTTAAAATCTGATGCAAGTCTGATCTTGAGCGTAAAGAAGTTGTCATCGGCAGTTTTTACCTGCGACAGAATGACACCTACGGGTATGCCCTCGGGAAATGTTGTTGAATATCCGCTGGTCACTATAGTGTCGCCGACATGGTATTTTACATGCCTGGGCATTTCGGCCACATATGCTGTTGCTGGATTTCCCTCTTTCCATTCAAGCGATCCCACATAGTTGGTTCCCTTTACTTTGACAGAAAAATGCTGAGTGACGTTTAAGAGTGATATTATGCGTGATGTGTGTTTGCCAGTAACGTTTACTATGCCGGCTATGCCGTTTTGCGACACAACTCCCATGCCGGGCCTTATGCCGTCATCATATCCTTTGTTTACGGTGAAATAGTTACGCGGACGGTGCACACTGTTGTTTATGACCGTAGCCATTATAAATTCAAATCGGTGTGCCTGCAGGCGTTCGGCTTCGACGGAATCAAGAGGTATTACTGTCTTAAGATAGCTTATCTCATTCTTAAGGTTGAGCACTTCGTTTTCGAGAGTGGCATTGCGCAGTTGTAAATCTTCATTAATGCTTCTGAGGTTGAAATAGCCTGTAATGCCGTGTGAAACTCCGTATATTCCGCTGCTTACCGCGTTGGCCGATGTTAGATATACGCTCTGCTGGTACAGATTGCCGCTGAACAACAGTATACAACTCACCAGCACGAATACTATGAATAACATAGCCGTGCTGTATTTCATGAAGAAATATATCAGCGAGCGCACTTCTGTTTTTATATTATGCGGACGCCTGCCCTTACTTTATGCCAGACCGGCATAAGTGAGGGCAAGCGCCAGAGAACGGAGGATTAGGAATTCTTTTTGAGGAAAGAGAACCTGTTGATGTTCTTAAGCGCGACACCTGTGCCTCGCGCCACTGCGTGGAGAGGGTCTTCGGCCACATGGAATGTGATGTTGAACTTATCAGTAAGGCGTTTGTCAAGACCGCGGAGCAAGGCTCCGCCGCCAGCCAGATAGATACCTTTTTCGACAACATCGGAGTATAACTCTGGCGGAGTGTTTTCGAGGGCGTCAAGCACCGCCGCTTCCATTTTCGATATGGTCTTGTCAATGCAGTGGGCCACTTCCTGGTAGGAAACGCTCACTTCCATGGGTAGCGCTGTTATTTTATTGGGACCGCGTACCACGAAGTCTTCGGGCGGATTGTCGAGTTCTGTCAGAGCAGAACCTACATTAATCTTAATGTTCTCAGCCATGGTTACACCGACTTTAAGGTTGTGCACACGGCTCATGTGCTCCTGTATGTCGGCTGTAAGCTCGTTGCCGGCTATGCGGATACTTTTGTTGCTGACTATGCCGCCTAATGATATTACGGCTATTTCTGTCGTACCGCCGCCTATGTCTACTATCATGTTGCCTTGCGGAGCTTCGACATCTAGACCCATTCCGAGCGCGGCCGCCATTGGTTCCGGAATCAGGTATACATCGCGGCCGCCGGCATGCTCGCTGGAGTCTTTTACCGCGCGTATTTCTACTTCGGTTGATCCGGATGGTATGCATACCACCATGCGCAGCGTGGGGGCAAACCACCTGCGTTTGTTGCCTACAAGTTTCACCAGGCCGCGTATCATCTGCTCGGCTGCTGTAAAGTCGGCTATTACGCCGTCGCGCAACGGACGTATGGTGCGTATGCCGGGAGGCTCCTTTCCTTCCATCAGATGGGCCTGTTTGCCCACGGCAAGTACTCTGTCGCTTTTGGTCTCTACGGCCACTACGGATGGCTCGTCGACTACGATTTTATTGTTGTGGATAATGATGGAGTTGGCTGTGCCGAGGTCCATCGCTATCTCTTGTGTAAACGAAAAGAATCCCATTATCAGTTAAAATGAAAGGGTGAAAATTAAGAATTTGAATCGGCGTTAGTGTTTGAAATGCCGTATGCCTGTCATCACCATGGCCATATTGTGCTTGTCACAATAGTCCACCGAATCCTGGTCTCGCACGGAACCTCCGGGATGGACCACTGCCTCAATACCTGCTTCACGAGCTATCTCAACGCAGTCAGCAAAGGGGAAGAACGCGTCGGAGGCCATTACGGCGCCTTTGAGATCGAAATCGAAAGAACGGGATTTTTCAATGGCCTGCCTCAGCGCGTCGACACGTGATGTCTGGCCGATTCCGCTGGCACATAATTGTTTGCCTTTGGCTAGAACAATTGCGTTGCTCTTGCTGTGCTTCACGATTTTATTTGCAAATACCAGATCTTCTATCTGGGCCTGGGTCGGTTGTAGGCTAGTGACATTGCGAAAGTCTTTCTCAGTCTCTACGTTTGCGTCAGCTTGCTGGGCGAGTATGCCGTTTAATGCCGAGCGGTATCTGGTAGCAGGCAGTGAGAGGTCTTTTGCAACCAGTATAATACGGTTCTTTTTGCATTTAAGGGTTTCAAGAGCCTTTTCGGTATATTCGGGCGCTATGATTACCTCGAAGAATATTTTGTTTATTTCTTCGGCAACGGCCTCATCAATAGTTCCGTTGGCAATTAATACTCCTCCGAATGCCGATACAGGGTCACAGGCAAGGGCGGCGGTCCATGCTTCGGCTATGGTTGCACGAGAGGCTATGCCACAGGCATTGTTATGTTTCAGTATCGCGAAAGTCGGTTCGTCGAAATCGTTGATAAGGCTTACTGCGGCATCGATGTCAAGGAGGTTGTTATATGATATTTCTTTGCCATGCAGTTTGTCGAACATTTTGTTGAAATCTCCGTAGAAAGATGCTTGCTGGTGGGGGTTTTCGCCATAACGCAAAGAGCAGCGGCTGTCTTCGCATAAACGCAGCGCGGAATTCTCTTTGCTGTCAAACCAGTTGAATATGGCCGAATCATAATGGCTGGATACGGCGAAAGCTTCTTTGGCAAACCATCTCCTTTCTTTCAGCGAAGTCTTGGCCCCGTTATTTTCAAGTATTTCTAGAAGAGGCTGGTACTGCGCCTTAGACGCAACGATTACGACATCGTTGAAGTTTTTTGCCGCGCCACGTATGAGCGAGATTCCGCCGATATCGATTTTTTCTATAATATCGGCATCGGAGGCTCCCGAAGCCACGGTCTGTTCAAACGGGTACAGATCGACTATTACGAGGTCGATCTCGGGTATTTCGTATTGTTCAATCTGGTTTTTGTCGGATTCGTTGTCACGACGTGTGAGTATGCCGCCAAATACTTTCGGATGGAGTGTCTTTACGCGGCCTCCTAATATAGAGGGATAGCCTGTGAGGCTTTCCACCGATTTGCATGGAATACCGAGGCTTTCTATAAAGCTCTGTGTGCCACCCGTGGAGATTAGTGTTACTCCGTTGTCATTCAATAGATTAAGAATCCTATCTAATCCATCCTTGTGGTATACTGATACCAAGGCGGACTTTATCTGTTTGATATCCTCCATGCGATTATAATTTTTGAGACTGCAAATTTACGAAAAATTACGGATACCGCAATGGCTGCCAGCCGTTTAAAAATCAAAAACTAATGCAGGTAGTAAGTAACTGTCTCTATGGTGTTGGCCACTATAGGGTCGTCATTTTTAATGGCTTTTGCCCTAAGGGCATATTCAAGTGCCGGGCGCAGATATGATTCCTTGATTTCTTTTGTTTTTCTACGCGCTTCCTTGCCTCTGCCCTGGGTTTCTCCGAGTTGCGCAATGCCGACCATCGCTATATGCTGTGCCGCCATTTGCAGGGTGTTAAATTGTGCCAGAGTGTCGGATGCGGCAGTTTTGTATTCATCGACAGCATCGATGTTTCTGCCCATGGATGCCATTACGCTGGCTTTCATGGCATGCAGGTCGCTCAGGCTGCCTTTATCGTCTTTTATGGCAATATCTATAGCAGACAATGCGCTGTCCGGTTTGTGCTCGATAAGCATGCCTGCCACATATTTTTGCAGAAACAGCGGATTTGTGTTTCCGTATAGCATGAATCCTCTATGGGCCAGTTTTGTGACAGATGCTGAAAGGCTGTCTATGTCTGTCGGATTGTCTTGTGCCAAATGCGAGAGACTGGACATTTCGTTGAGAAAGACCTCTTTACGTTTGTAACCGAACTCTCGTGCCCGTCTGAAAGCAGAGGCTGCTTCACGGTGTTTGGCGGCGTTATAGGCCATGACGCCGCCGTAGAAGTAGGCTGTGGCGCGTACGGAGTCAGACATGGGTGTAGAGGGGATGAAAAATGATTTGTCTGGCAGATCGGCATATATCATGAATGCCTCATATCCTTTCGGGAAATAGAGTTTTTTATTCATATACGCGATGCCGGCGTTGTATATAGCTGGAGCGCTTTTGGTTATCCATTCTGCTATCTCCGGGCTGTATGTGGTTTTTTTACGACCTTTTTTGTCGGTGAGCGTATCGAGGCTCATGGTAGTGACAAATTCGCGGTATGCGTTTATGAGCGCGTCTGCCATGGCCGTGTGGTCTACAGACGGGTCGTTTCGGTTGATAGATAGTTTCTTATAGTAGTGCCGGTAAAGCTCCTTTTCTATTTTGCCGGCCAGGTAGTGGGTATATGCCTGCCGCTCCAGCAGTGTGTCTGCCATCGCCTCAGATATATATTTGCGTGCCTGGACTATCTCTGCTGCGTTGCCTATCAGTTTTTCAGCGTTCTTCAAGCACTTCGGTTTGGACAATGCAACAGGGACTATGGATAACGTGCCGAGCAGTAGTATAAGAATCTTTTTCATCTCAAATACAAAGTTAATAAATTCTGACGAGATATTAAAATCATCGGATGTTCGTTTCGATAGGGGAGAAATAGAAACCGGGCGCATCAGCGATGCGCCCGGTCGGTTATACAGAGTGGCTTTTTAGAGTTTCTGTGCATTTTCAATGCTGTACTGTATCTGGTCGATCAGATCTTCTGCAGATGCATCGGCTCCTTCTGCTGTTTTAGCCTTGTTTGCTATTTCGTTGGCAGAGTTGAAGATCTCCATTACTTGCGCTTTCTGTTCCGGGGTTACCTTGTTGCCGAGGTTGCCCATCATGAGTTTGCCTATTCTGTTCAGGTCATCGGCTGCTTTATAGAGATAGTCGAAACGGTCGGTATATTTAGCCATAGTCAGAAATGCGGGTATAGCTTCTGCATACTTGTTGTTTGCGTTGCAGATAATTCCGCGCAGGCGATATATATTGGCGTTTTCTGGTTCTTGGGCCTGGAGCTGTTCAAGCATTTTGATAGCTTCGTCAATCTTGTCATTGTCAATGAAGTACTGCATATAGTTGCTCAGCAGGAAGTCCTGGCCGGCACCGAAACGCTGCAGTCCTTCTTTTGCAATTTCATGAATATCGGCAGGTGCCTGTTTTGCATATTCGGCATCTTGCTGGGCCAGGTTCTGACGGCTGCCGATGTCATATATATAAGCATTGACATCGTTGATGTTGGCTTTGCGCGCGGCAGAATAAGCAGCAGCGGCAGCTTTGAAATCCTTACCATAAGCGCAGTTGCCAGCGTTTAGAAAGTCAATGGCGTATACAGTGTCAGGCACGGTCTGGAGCTTTTGGGATGTCTGGCCGCTAATCATGAAAGCTTTGTATGCCTCAGGATATTTTTTATCAGCGTTGAACAGTACGGAAGCTGCCACATTGAAGTCATTATCCTGGCTATGCTTCTTCATGCTGTCTTCTATTTTTTTAGTGAATTTAGGCTTCACCTGTCCCTTTTCGTTAGGCTGCTGGTCGAGCACCAGTACCTGGTCGTACATCTCAAGGGCATTGAGCAAACCCAAAGCTACGTCAGGAGTGACCTCCTTGTTCGGAGACATCTGTGTTGGTTTTGACTTATTGAACTCGTCATCAAGCTTTTTAGCCTGGTTGTACAGAGTTTTGGCATCCTGGGCCTGGACGCCTATGGCAGCTGCGGCTGCCAGTGCAAAAGCAAAAAACTTTCTCATATTATTAGTTTTTTTAGGTTGATTCTGTTAAATGTATAGACAGATATTCTGTAAAAGGTTTAATCTTCTACCGGAGCAGCTGCATTGTCAGATGGTTGTATGTCGGTATTATTTTCTGTCTCTGCATCTTCTGCTCCGTTTTCGGGATCTGAGTCTACTTTGCATACCGAGGCTATTACATCTCCGCGCTTCTTCAGATCGATTAGTTTTACACCCTGGGTGTTGCGTCCCTGCACCGGTACGGCGTTAAGTGACAGACGGATAGTTATACCACTCTTATTGATTATAACCAGATCGTTATCATCGGTAACATTTTTTATGGCTACCAGAGATCCTGTTTTTTCTGATATGGCCAGGGTCTTTACACCCTTGCCGCCTCGGTTGGTCTTGCGATAATCTTCCACTACGGAACGTTTGCCATAACCTTTTGACGATACGACAAGCACGGATTCTTTGGTGTTTTGAGGAACTGTAATCATGCCTACCACTTCGTCATCGCTTTCGCCGAGCATAATACCGCGTACACCGGTGGACATACGTCCCATTTCTCTCACACATTCCTCGTTGAATCTTATGGCGCGTCCTTCGCGGTCGGCTATTATGATTTCAGAGTTGCCGTCTGTGAGACATACGTCTATCACCTTGTCGTCATCCCTTATTATTATGGCGTTTACTCCCACTTTGCGTGGATTGGAATAGGCTTTTAACGGGGTTTTCTTTATTATACCGTTTTTGGTGCAGAATACCAGATTGTGGGTAGAGGTGTATTCCTCGTCGTCCAGATGCTCTATGCGTATGACCGCGTTGACGGCATCGTCAGACTCTATGTTGAGCAGGTTCTGTATGGCTCGTCCTTTAGAATTTTTAGTGCCTTCGGGAATCTCATATACCTTAAGCCAGTAGCAACGCCCTTTCTGTGTGAAGAACAGCAAATAATTATGGTTTGTCGCGGGGTAGATGTGCTCTATGAAGTCTGAGTCGCGCGTGTCGCTTCCCTTGGCCCCTACACCTCCGCGATGTTGGGCGCGGAAGTCTGCCAGAGGTGTACGTTTTATATATCCCAGATGAGATATGGTGATGATCATCGGGTCATCGGGATAAAAGTCTTCGGCATTAAAATCTCCGCTGAAAGGATTGATAGTGGTGCGGCGTTCGTCACCGTATTTGTCTCTTACCTCTTCCAGTTCGTGTTTTATGACAGAGCGGCATACTTCGTCGTTGCTGAGGATCTCGTTGAGACGCTGTATAAGGCTCATGAGCTCGTCATATTCGGCACGCAGTTTGTCCATCTCCAGGCCGGTGAGCTGGCGGAGCCTCATCTCGACTATGGCGCGTGTCTGGGCGTCATCCAGATCAAAGCGCTCGCTTAGACGGGTGCGCGCCTCTTCTGTGGTCTGTGACGAACGGATTATGTGTATGACCTCGTCGATATTGTCGCACGCTATCATAAGGCCTTGGACGATGTGCGCCCGTTCTTCGGCCTTTTTCAACTGGTATCTGGTGCGGCGTATCACCACTTCGTGACGGTGCTCTATAAATGCCTGGAGCAGTTCTTTTAAGTTGAGTGTTTTGGGACGCCCGTTTACGAGAGCTACGTTGTTCACAGAGAATGAGGTCTGTAGCTGGGTCATCTTGTAGAGTTTGTTTAAGATGACGTTGGCATTGGCATCACGCTTTACGTCGATGGTGATTTCTATCTTGCCGCGTGCCGAGGTATCCGTGATGTCGGATATGCCCTCGATTTTTTTCTCTATGACCAAATCGGCAATACTCTTTACAAGATCTTTCTTGATTACGCCGTATGGTATTTCGGATATTACGATCTGGTCATGGTCGTTGTGTGACTCTATTTCTGCTTTGGCACGTATTAGTATGCGGCCTCGTCCTGTCTCGAAAGCGTCTCTGACTCCCTGGAGGCCGAATATTTCCCCTCCTGTAGGAAAATCAGGAGCTTTGACATATTCCATCAGGTCTGATACTGACAGATCGCTGTTGTCAATTAGCGCTATTGCCCCGTTGAGCGTCTCTGTCAGATTGTGCGGAGGCATATTGGTAGCCATACCCACTGCTATACCGCTTGCGCCGTTTACCAGCAGGTTTGGAATACGTGTGGGCAATACGGAAGGTTCAGACAGGGTGTTGTCAAAGTTCGGGATAAAGTCTACCGTATCTTCGTCCAGGTCCCGTAGCATTTCTTCGCCCATTTTTTCGAGTTTGACCTCTGTGTATCGCATGGCGGCAGGAGAGTCTCCGTCGATAGAGCCGAAGTTGCCCTGCCCGTAGACAAGCGGATAACGCAGGCTCCATTCCTGGGCCATACGTACCATTGTAAGATATATCGATGAGTCACCGTGAGGGTGGTATTTACCCATGACCTCACCTACTATACGGGCACTTTTCTTTGTGTCACCGGAATAATTATTGCCCAGCACATCCATACCGAACAGTACACGGCGGTGGACAGGCTTGAAGCCGTCACGCACATCGGGCAAAGCACGGGAAACGATAACGGACATGGAGTAGTCTATGTAGGACTTCTTCATTTCCGAGTCAATGTTTACCGGGATAATTCTGTCTTCTTGCATTGCGTATTTACCTTCTAACTAAGTGTAAAGTAACATATAAAGTCCATTGCCGGCTGATGATTATCATAAGGATATTCACTGCGGTTCCCACTATCGGTGTGTCGCAACGGCAGCGGTTCAATGACATTGCTCCCGCGTTGGTCGAGCCGCATAGTCTTTGCAGCTTTAGCCGGCTGATGATATGGGGTGTGGCGGCATTCCCGCACCACGCCAAATTAGGACAAAATTACAAAAAAAATATGAAACCGTAAAATAATGCCCGTACAAATTTGTGTGGGTCTTTATACTCGGTACTGCCGGCAGGGAACCAAATGTTATAAGGATTGTTAACATAGATGCGATACTATGCCGGTCTGGTTTTTCGTTCTATATTTGGCACGATTATTGTAACCATCTGTTTAGTGCCGCCTTGTATTGTGGCGGTAGCATGATTTAGTAATAAATTAAGTTTATATATAATGTCAAACGATTATTTAAGCGCGATGCTGCAGCTTGCCAGCCATGAGGCCGAAATGTCGGGCGCAAGTGTGATTACAAGCGAGCATCTGGTTCTTGCGTTTCTTCGGGGGAATGACGGGTGCGCTGTCAAGATACTCCGGCATCTTAATGTGCCGATAGACACTATCACGTCTGAGATAGAGGAACATCTGCGCATTACTTCGGCTACAAACGACGAGCAGACATCTACTATATTTAAGGCAGATAAGGATTATGCATTGTCTCCGTCTGCCGTCAGGCATCTGCGCCTTGCCATGAGGGAGGCGAGGCAGTTGTCGTCTTCGTCAATTTCAGGCGAGCATCTTCTGCTTGCGCTGATGCATGACGATAAGGCTATGACAAGCGATTTGTTAAAGCATATAAAGGAGACATATCTTAATTTTGACATAGCTATTACCAATGTGAAACCGGATGCCGCCGCAGATAAGGATATGCCTGTCGCCGGCAGCGATTTTACAGATGACGAGGATGATGACGATGAGGCTGACATGCCTCAGAAGGGTAGGTCTTTCAATCCTTTCCGGCCATCTGACAGCCAGTCTGGCACTGCAACTTCCGGTGGTAGTGGCGGTTCGGGTAAATCTGGTAAGACTTCTGACACTCCGGCTCTGGACAAATTCGGATTTGATATGACAAAGGCTGCCCGTGAAGGCCGTCTTGACCCGGTGGTGGGCCGTGATACAGAGATTGAGCGTCTGGCGCAGATTCTGTCGCGTCGCAAAAAGAATAATCCGGTGCTTATAGGAGATCCCGGTGTTGGTAAGAGCGCTATTGTCGAGGGTCTTGCGTTGCGTATCGTACAGCGTAAGGTCAGCAGGATATTGTTCAATAAACGCGTGATCTCGCTGGATCTGCCAGGCATGGTGGCCGGCACTAAATATCGCGGACAGTTTGAAGAACGCATTAAGGCTGTTGTGGACGAACTGTCGAAGAATCCCGATGTAATACTCTTTATTGACGAGTTGCACACAATTGTCGGTGCCGGCGGCGCTCCTGGATCTATGGACGCGGCCAATATGCTTAAGCCAGCTTTGTCACGAGGCGAGGTGCAGTGCATAGGCGCGACAACGCTTGACGAGTATCGTCAGAATATTGAGAAGGACGGTGCTCTTGAGAGACGCTTCCAGAAAGTGATGGTAGAACCGACTTCGCCTGATGAGACTCTGGAAATATTGCGGCGCGTTAAAGAAAAATATGAGGCACACCATAATGTAAATTATACCGATGAGGCTCTTAAAGCCTGTGTGGACCTTACCGAACGATATGTGAGTGACCGTAATTTTCCCGATAAGGCGCTTGATGCCTTGGACGAGGCCGGTTCTAGAGTGCATATCACCCATATAGTGGTGCCTGAGCAGATAGAGAAACTGGAGCAGGAACTTGATGAGACCTCGCAGCAGAAACTTGCGGCAGCGCGCGCGCAGGATTTCGAGCTTGCAGCTTCGTTGCGGGATCGTGAGACAAGGCAGCGCAAGGAATTGGAGGAGGCCAAACAAAGCTGGGAACAAGAGCTTGATAAGGATCGCCAGACAGTGGACGATGACAAAGTGGCCGAAGTAGTGGCTATGATGACTGGTGTCCCCACCCAGCGCATAGCGCAGGCAGAAGGCTCGCGCCTGTTAAAGATGGGTGACAGCCTGAAAGGCTCGGTGATAGGACAGGACGAAGCCATAGCAAAGACCGTCAAGGCCATACAGCGTAACCGTATAGGTCTTAAGGATCCTAGCAAGCCAATCGGGGTGTTTATGTTTCTTGGTCCTACAGGCGTCGGTAAGACACATCTTGCCAAAAAGATAGCCGAATATCTGTTTATTTCGCCAGATTCGCTTATACGCATGGATATGAGCGAATATATGGAGAAGTTTACGGTGTCTAGACTTGTCGGAGCGCCTCCGGGATATGTGGGCTATGAAGAGGGAGGGCAGCTGACTGAGAAAGTGCGTCGACGGCCTTATTCGGTTGTGCTTCTTGACGAGATAGAGAAAGCCCATCCCGATGTGTTTAACTTGTTGCTGCAAGTGATGGACGAAGGCCGTCTTACCGATTCGCTCGGCCGTAAGATTGACTTCAAGAACACTATCATTATCATGACTTCCAACGTGGGTTCCCGCCAGTTGAAAGATTTTGGCTCCGGAGTTGGCTTTAAGAACCAGGAGCCGACACGCGAGCAGAGTCGGAGTGTGATATCCAAAGCCTTAAACCGGGCTTTCTCACCGGAATTCCTGAACAGGGTAGATGATATAATTATGTTTGACCAACTGTCGCATGAGGCAATCTATAGCATCATAGACATTGAGTTAAAAGATTTCTTCAAACGTATAGAGGGGCTTGGTTATACACTGGAATTGACTGATGATGCCAAGAGATTTATAGCTGACAAGGGCTATGACAAACAGTATGGCGCCCGTCCGCTCAAGAGGGCCATACAGAAGTATCTTGAGGATGATTTGGCAGAGCTGCTGTTACAGTTGCAGGCTGAGCAGAAAGAGACAGGAACAATACTTGCCTCATACACCGAAGGTGGTGACAAACTGAACCTTGAGTATATGCCGTCATAAAAATTTGGTAGAGTGCAAACCGGGCCGTACATCAAAATGAATGTACGGCCCGGTTTACTTATTTGGATTTTTTTAGAAAGGGAAATTGATGCCAATCGAAACATCTGCATTAGATGTGACAGGAATACCTGGATTTTTTGAAATTTTGCCGAGTGTTCTGTCCATACCGAGGAACATGTTAAAACCGGTGGTATGCACATTGGCTATCCATCCGAAACCTACACCGTAGGTTCCTGCTACCATATTAATGCCTGCAGAAAAGACTTTGCATGGAGCTACGGACGCACTGACTTAGACTGAGATGGCAAAAAAACTGTGCGACGTCTCACGACGTCACACAGACGGATAGAAGATTCATAGATAGATATTCGTATAGGGTTTATTTCTTGTGTCGTGTATATTTTATATGCCTGTTGTTCTTCTGCCGGTCAGTATATCCTGATTGTCGTGTATGCGCTGTGGCTCCGAATAAGCGAGATTCAAGGTCTTGGCGGTGTATGCGTCGCAATGCCCGCATGATGGCTGGCTTCTCTTCTTTTTCATACCAGAAGAAGAACCGGCGTTGTTCCTGCTTTTCTTCTGGAGTGCGCGCGGTGTATACGGATTCGCCAGTGTACGGATGTATGCCGGTGTAATAAATCTCTGTCGCGAGTGTCATGGGCGTCGGAGTGAAATCCTGCACCTGTTCGAGATGGAAGTTCAGTTCTTTGGTCTCTGCTGCAAGCTCGGCCATGTCATCAGGCCTGCATCCGGGATGGGAACTTATGAAGTATGGTATGAGTTGTTGTCTCAGGGCATATTGTGAGTTTATGCGGTCAAAGATACTTTTGAAGCGGTGGAAAAGTTTAAAAGAGGGTTTGCGCATTAGTTGCAGTACGGTGTCAGACGTGTGCTCTGGCGCGACTTTCAGCCTGCCGCTCACATGGTGGGCTATTAGTTCGGTGCAATATTGACGGTTGGCCGCATTGGCTTTCTCATTCTGGTGAGGCGCCATCGCAAGGTCATAACGCACACCGCTGCCCACGAAACTCTTTTTTACACCTGGTAGGGCGTCCACCGAGCGGTATATATCGAGCAATGGTGTATGGTCGTTGTCCAGGTTGGGGCAGGGGCGCGGATGCAGACATGACGGCCTTGCACATTTTGAACATATGCTTTGGTCGAAACCTCCCATGGCGTACATGTTGGCAGACGGCCCCCCGAGATCGGATATATAACCCTTAAAATCATGCATGGCTGTTACTTGCCTGGCCTCGCGAAGAATGGATTTTTTTGACCGGGATGCTATGAATTTGCCTTGGTGGGCTGATATTGTACAAAACGCGCATCCGCCAAAGCATCCGCGGTGCATGCATATGGAATGCCGTATCATGTTGTATGCCGGAATCTCTTTGCCTTTGTATCGGGGATGCGGCAGACGTGTGTATGGCAGGTCAAATGCGGCATCGGCCTCTTCGGTGGTCATGGGCGGATACATGGGATTGATTTTTACCATCCTGTCTCCAACGCTCTGCCATATTATATGTCCTGCCACCCGGTTGCTCTCCTCTTCGACGTGCCTGAAGTTCATGGCCTGGTTTCGTTTGGAGGCCACGCATTCTTCAAAACTATGCAGCAGTATATCATCCCGACCAGGTGTCTCGTTGCTGAATAATACGGTTTGCGGCACGTCTGTTATATCTGTAATGGTGCATCCCTGGTTTAGCCGGCGTGCGATTTCGGCCACAGGGCGTTCTCCCATACCGTATATGATCATATCTGCATGGCAGTCTGCAAGTAGAGGTGGTCTTAATCGGTCCTGCCAGTAATCATAGTGGCTTACACGGCGCAGAGACGGTTCTATGCCTCCGGCTATAATCGGTATGTCGGGATATAGTTGCTTAATTATCCGAGAATAAACGATTGTGGGATAATCAGGGCGTGCCCCGTGTCGTCCGCCCGGGGTGTATGCATCGTCATGCCTCAGCCTTCGTGCGGCCGTGTAATGGTTGACCATCGAGTCCATGGCGCCTGCGGAGATTCCGAAAAACAGTCTCGGTCTGCCAAGTTTGCGGAAATCGCGCAGGTCGTCGCGCCAGTTTGGCTGCGGCACGATAGCCACGCGGTATCCGGCTGCTTGTAGCGTGCGGCCTATTACAGCCGCTCCGAATGAAGGATGGTCTACATAAGCATCTGCTGAAAATATGATTACATCAGCTTGTTCCCAGCCGAGCATCTCCATCTCGTCACGAGTAGTGGGTAAAAACAGCTTGCGGTCGTAACGGGCCGGTATGTTAGTAGTCGTTGGCTTCATGCAGAGTTGTGTAATCCGGGTTAAGCTCTTTCATTTTGTCTTCAAGGGCGAGTAGCTCGTCACGCAGTCTGGCGGCCTCTAGGAAGTTCATTTCTTTTGCCGCGGCCGTCATTTCAGCCTGCAGCAGCGTTATGCGCTTTTGCAGTTTGGACGGGTCAGAACACATGTATGCTGTTACAGGGTCGGCTACAGCCGAGACAGTGTGTTCCTCTTCGAAATACGGACGTGGCGCAGCCTGTGCGTTGCGCCCTTTTGGTGCGGTGTATGACGATGTTGCTGATACTTTGTTGGCTTTATCGGTGTTGTAAAGTTCTATAAGTTCGGCTGCCGAAGAGTGCTTGATTATGGGGGAAGGTATTATGCCGTGCTGTAGGTTGTATTGCATCTGCTTGTTGCGTCGGCGCTCTGTTTCGTCTATGGTGACACGCATCGACTCTGTAATCTTGTCCGCGTACATAATGACTTTGCCGTTTACATTGCGCGCCGCACGTCCGGCAGTCTGTGTGAGCGACCGGTGGTTACGTAGAAAGCCTTCCTTGTCGGCATCCAGTATGGCCACCAGGCTGACCTGGGGCAGATCAAGCCCTTCCCTTAAAAGATTTACTCCGATTAAGACATCATACAGCCCTTCACGCAGATCTTCTAGAATCTTTATACGTTCCAGCGTTTCGACATCACTGTGTATGTATGCCGTACGGATTCCCATTTTGCGGAAATAATCGTTCAGTTCCTCGGCCATTCGTTTGGTCAGTGTCGTTACCAGAATTCGTTCGTCGCGTTCGACACGCACCTGGATCTCCTCTATCAGGTCATCTATCTGGTTGAGAGACGGCCGTACTTCGATTTCAGGGTCGAGTAGGCCTGTAGGCCTGATTATCTGTTCGACAACCACGCCGTCAGATTTGGCAAGTTCGTAATCAGCCGGTGTGGCGCTGACGTATATTGTCTGGTTCGTGAGCCGCTCGAATTCTTCAAAACGCAACGGCCGGTTATCGATTGCTGCCGGCAGGCGGAAACCGTATTCTACCAGGTTCATCTTGCGTGACAGGTCGCCTCCGTTCATGGCGCGCAGCTGTGGCAGAGTGACATGGCTTTCGTCAATAAACGTAATGTAGTCTTTGGGGAAATAGTCCAGCAGGCAGAACGGGCGTGCTCCAGGTTCGCGTCCGTCGAAGTAACGGCTGTAATTTTCAATGCCGGAGCAATGCCCCAGTTCTTTAATCATTTCAAGATCGTAGGTTACACGTTCCTGTAGCCGGTCGGCCTCCGCTAGCCGGCCTTCGCGTCTGAAATACTCGGTTTGCGCACCGAGGTCGAGAGCTATCTGGTTTATGGCTGACGCTGTGCGTTCGCGAGATGTTACAAATATGTTGGCAGGGTATATGTTGAACCCCTCTTCTTCCGTAAGCACCGCCTGGCTTAGAGGGTCTATTGTCTGGATTTTTTCGATTTCGTCACCCCAGAACAACACTCTGAGCTGGATTTCTTCGAAAGACAACATTATGTCCACAGTATCTCCCTTCACACGGAATTCTCCAGGTCTCGGGTCTATGTCAGAACGTGAGTATAGAGAATCTACCAGCTGGCGTAGAAAGATGTTGCGGCTTATACGCATGCCGCGCGACACGTTTACCACACCCTGTTCAAAGTCGCTTGGATTGCCCATGCCGTAGATACATGACACGGATGAAACAACTACCACGTCACGTCTTCCTGACAGCAGGGCTGCCACGGTAGAGAGGCGCAACCGCTCTATCTGGTCGTTTATGGCCAGGTCTTTCTCTATATACTTGTCTTTGCCCGGTATATATGCTTCGGGCTGGTAATAATCATAATAACTTACAAAATATTGTACGGAATTATCCGGAAAAAAACTTTTGAATTCCGTGTAAAGTTGTGCCGCAAGCGTTTTGTTGTGCGATAGGATTAGCGCCGGCCTGTTTGCTTTTGCTATGACATTGGCCATGGTGAACGTCTTGCCTGAGCCGGTGACGCCAAGCAGTGTCTGCCCGGTATCGCCGTCATTTATTCCTTTGACAAGGGCCTCTATGGCTTGTGGCTGGTCGCCGGTAGGAGTATATGCTGATGAAATTTTGTAATCCATGAATCTACGATTGAGGCGGCATGAAGGCCTCGGCTATTCGGTGTACAAAGTTAGCAAAAAAATTTTATGGTGCCACGGTGGCAGTCTGCAATAATATATAAAAGAGGTTAAATCTGAATGTAGCTTGCTGCATGCGGCCAAAATAATATGTGCGGAGTTGCTGTATGTCAAAAAAAAACAGTAACTTTGCACCAGAATAGGGGATGCCGTGCCGGTGTCTCCGATGCATGTATTAAATAAATAATTACCAGCGATGAGAAAAAATATCGTGGCCGGAAACTGGAAAATGAATACAACTGTCCAGGAAGGTGTGGCGCTTGCCAAAGAGGTGAATGATGCGCTTGCTGCCGGCAAGAATAATTGTGATGTGGTAATATGCGTGCCGTTTACGCACCTGGTGCCTGTGGCTGGTGCCATAGACAGCAAAGTGCTCGGCCTTGGTGCTGAGAATTGCGCCCAGTATGACAAAGGTGCTTATACCGGCGAAGTGAGTGCCTCCATGGTGGCCTCGACTGGTGCGGGTTATGTGATTCTTGGCCATAGCGAGAGGCGTCAGTATTATGGGGAAAACAATGATACGCTGAAAGCCAAGACTCGTCTGGCGCTGGATAACGGTCTCACACCGATATTTTGTGTGGGAGAAGTGCTCGAAGAACGTGAGAATGGCTCATATAATGATGTGGTTCAGTCACAGGTTGAGGCCTTGTTTGACCTGGCTGCAGAAGATTTTTCTAAGATAATAGTGGCTTATGAGCCTGTCTGGGCTATTGGTACCGGCAAAACTGCTACTGCCGAACAGGCACAGGACATGCACGCCCATATACGCAGTGTCATTGCAGGTAAATATGGCAATGAAATAGCTGATAATACTTCTATACTGTATGGCGGCAGCTGTAAGCCGTCTAATGCGCGCGAACTGTTTGCGAAACCTGATGTGGACGGCGGCCTTATAGGAGGTGCCGCTCTTAAAGCAGATTCGTTTATGGGTATAGTTGAAGCGTTTAATTAATACGGCATATACATGGAATCCCTACGGTCGGTAATTACCGTCGGGATTCCTGCTTAATTTACAGGGCGACACAGGCTGTGTGTTGTCCGTTGTCCTGAGGTATGAGGTAATAAGTATGCGGCTTATGATAAAGAGGTTTATACATATAGTGTTGTTGTCATGTCTTGTCATGTGTGCTGTGTTTCCTGGTTTTGCGCAAAAGACTGCGTCCGGCCAGCCTAACATTGTGGAAAGCATAATAGCTTCTTCTGACAGCACTATTACGATAGACATACCAGACGCTTTGCTAAAGGAACTACTTCCAGGCACGCAAGCCCCTGCTCGTAAGCTGAAAAGGAATGTTGAGAGGCAGAGACGGCCCGGAATAGTATCCGGTTACCGTATCCAGATTTTTGCCGACGGGAGAAACCAGACAACGTTGCAGGCCCGTGCCCGTGCCCGTGCCAATGCTGTATTGTCCCGTTTTCCTGAATTCCGCCACCAAGTATATTCTTTTTCAAAAGCTCCCAACTGGTATACCCGTGTAGGTAATTTTGCCACAAGAGAAGAGGCTCAGGCCGCGCTGGCAAAATTGCGCAGGGCTTTTCCTTCTTTCTCAAGAGAGATACGTATTGTTAAAAGCGATGTCGTGGTCAATCATTAAAGTCGCAATTAGGACTACGGCATACATCTGATTCATTATGAGCAGAAAAGAGACACATAACCCCGAACTTGTAGCCCAGCTGGCCCACCATTATAGAGAAATATTGAGGCTGATAGGCGAAGATCCCTGCAGAGAAGGTCTGCTGAAAACACCGGAAAGAGCTGCCAAGGCATTGATAGACGCCACTATAGGTTATAATGCCGATGCCGACGCTATGGCAAAGAAGGCAATCTTCACCCACGAAGGCCGGGGGATGATTCTTGTGCGTGACATAGAATTCTATTCTTTGTGCGAGCACCATATTCTGCCTTTTTTCGGAAAGGTGACCATAGGGTATATTCCTGACGGTAAAATTATCGGTTTGTCTAAGCTTGCGCGAATAACTGATGTGTTCGCGCGCCGGTTACAGGTGCAGGAGAGGCTGACTCAGCAGCTTTGCGAGTTCCTCTCAAACGCTATTCCGAACAAAGGCGTCATTGTGGCTTGTACGGCAGGGCATCTTTGTATGAAGATGAGAGGTGTGGAGAAACAGGAGAGTGTCACTACTACTATGGAATATACGGGACAGTTTGCCGATGATTCATCGTTGCGTCATGAATTTATGACACTGGCCGAGATTCAGAGGTAAGGATTTCTATTGTATGCCTGAGATCAGGACACAGCGTCTTACGCGGTTTATAACACCATTAAGAGAGGGTGGCTCTATGCCGGCTCTTTGCGAGGCTGATGACGGTTTTAAGTATGTGGTAAAGCTGCGTGGTGCCGGGCACGGATGTAAAGCTTTGGTTGCCGAGTTGTTAGGTGGAGAGGTTGCCAGAGCTTTTAAGTTCAGGGTACCGGAAGCTGTTTTTGTCGGATTAGACGAATCGTTTGGCCGCACGGAGCCTGATGAAGAGGTTCAGGATCTTATGCGCTCTTCAGTTGGTTTGAATCTAGGTATTCATTTTTTAACCGGCGCTGTGACTGCCGATCCTGTTGTCAATACGCCTGACGCGCTTACTTCCTCGATGGTAGTATGGCTTGACGCTTTTCTGACAAATGTTGACCGCACGGTGCGTAATCCCAATATGTTGGTGCGTGACAACGAATTATGGCTTATAGACCACGGGGCCTCTTTCATATTCCATCATGCCATGACAGATCCTGTCAAAGCAGCGATGTCACCGTTCCCCTATATAAAAGAGCATGCATTTTTACGTTATGCTTCGCGTCTGGAAGAGTGTGATAAGATTATGAGGAGCAAAATTACCCCTCGCACATTGTGTAAAATTGTGGGATTGTTACCTGATACTTGGTTACAGCCTGAGACCGCCGGAGGCATGACGCCGGTTCGGCAAAGGGAGATGTATAGCACTTTTCTGACCACAAGGTTGGCTAATTCGTCTGTATTTGTAAACTCTGCCATAGATGAGCGACGAAAACTTATATGAATATGCTGTGATACGCTATGTGCCACGTGTTGAGAGGGAGGAATTTATAAATGTCGGGCTTCTCATGATGTGCAAACGGCGCAAATGGCTTAGAGCTATGGTGTCACCTTGTTTTGAACGTATAGATATGTTCGATCCGATTCATACACGTGATGAGATAGACACGGCATTGAGTTTATTCTGTATTGTAGCTGAGGCTCGTAAGCATCGTCATCCTGCGGCCGACTGGCCTGTCGAGGAGCGTTTTCGCTGGCTTACGGCGGTAAAAAGTTCGTGTGTGTCTACCTCCAGGCCTCATCCGGGCTTTGCCGAAGATCTGGATAGTGAATTTGACCGGCTATATAAGGAGTTGGTCATCTGATATTTTTTCTTGTTCGGTATTATCTTTCTGGCTTGCGCGGATGTTATAAACCTTTTACATCCGCGATGTGTTAATATTTCAGAATATTGCTTAATGTGCCCGGTGGCGTCGGACCGGTAATTTTGGCACGTTTCTTGTTAATATTTTCTTAAACTTGGAAAAACACAAATCATATCGAATATGAACTTCAATAACTTTACAATCAAAAGCCAGGAGGTAATACAGAAAGCTATCGAGCTGACCCGTTCTGCCGGCCAGCAGCAGATAGAGCCTCTGCATATACTTAAGGCAATCACCCTTGAGAGTGAGACAATCATAAATTTCGTATTACAGAAATTGGGCATAACGGCGTCAGCGCTCATACAGGCGTTGGATCGTGAGACGGCCTTATTGCCGAAAGTGTCAGGTGCGGATGTCACGCTTAGCCGTGAAAGTAATGATGCCCTGCAAAAGGCTGTTGACTATTCTAAGAAACAGGGAGACGAATATGTGAGTGTCGAAGCTATGCTTATGGGTATACTTCAGACTAAGTGCAGGGCTTCGCAGCTGCTTAAGGATTATGGTATGACAGAGAAAGGTCTGCAGGCTGCGATTGAGGAGTTGCGCCGCGGCCAGAAGGTCACAGGCCAGAGTGCGGAGGAAAGCTATCAGTCTCTTTCAAAATATGCTATAAACCTTAATGACCGTGCTCGAAGTGGCAAGCTGGATCCGGTAATAGGCCGTGACGAGGAGATACGGCGCGTGCTGCAGATTCTTTCGCGGCGTACGAAAAATAATCCTATGCTTGTAGGCGAGCCTGGCACTGGCAAGACTGCCATAGCAGAAGGTCTGGCCCAGCGTATAGTGCGCGGTGATGTGCCTGAGAACCTAAAGAGCAAGCAGATTTACTCACTTGACATGGGAGCCCTGGTGGCCGGTGCCAAGTATAAAGGAGAATTTGAAGAGCGTCTTAAAGCCATAGTTAACGAGGTGACTCAGAGCGATGGCGAAATTATCCTTTTCATAGATGAGATCCACACGCTGGTGGGTGCAGGCAAGGGAGAGGGCGCCATGGATGCTGCCAATATCCTTAAGCCGGCCCTGGCGAGGGGCGAGCTGCGTTCAATAGGTGCGACCACACTGGATGAGTATCAGAAGTATTTTGAAAAAGACAAGGCCCTCGAACGCCGCTTCCAGAAAGTTATGGTAGACGAACCGGACGAGCTGGCTGCTATATCCATTTTGCGCGGTTTGAAAGAACGGTATGAGAACCATCATAAGGTGCGTATCAAGGATGAGGCAATAATAGCCTCGGTGCAGCTTTCTGTGCGTTATATAACAGATCGTTTCCTGCCCGATAAAGCGATAGACCTGATAGACGAGGCTGCCTCTAAACTGCGTCTGGAGATGGATTCTATGCCGCAGGCCCTGGACGATGCTTCTCGTAAGATTAAACAGCTTGAGATAGAAAGAGAAGCACTGAAACGAGAGAATGACGAATACAGACTTAAACAGATTGATGAGGAGCTGGCTAATCTGCGTGATACTGCAAAAGAATTGAAAGCCAAATGGCAGGCTGAGAAAACAGAGATTAATAAGATTCAGCAGAACAAGATTGATATTCAGGAATTGCAGATAGAGGCCGACCGGGCAGAGCGCGAGGGCGATTATGCCAAGGTGGCGGAAATACGTTATTCGCGTATCAAGCAAAAGGAGGATGAGAATATCGCTATACAGAGCCGCCTGCGTGAATTGCAGGGCGACGGCGCTCTCATTAAAGAGGAGGTGGATGCCGAGGATATAGCGGAGATTGTTTCACGTTGGACCGGCATTCCCGTTAAGAAGATGGCCCAGAGTGAAAAGGAAAAGTTATTACATCTGGAAGAAGAGCTGCATCGTCGCGTTATAGGCCAGAATGAGGCCATAAAGGCTGTGAGTGACGCTGTGCGGCGCAGTCGCGCCGGGTTGAATGATCCTCGGCGTCCTATCGGTTCGTTTATATTTCTTGGGACAACAGGCGTGGGTAAGACAGAGCTGGCTAAGGCTCTTGCTGAATATCTGTTTGACGATGAGGATATGATGACCCGTATTGACATGAGCGAATATATGGAGAAGCATTCCGTGAGCAGATTGGTCGGGGCGCCTCCGGGATATGTGGGCTATGACGAGGGAGGACAGCTTACCGAGGCTGTGCGTCGCAAACCATATAGTGTCGTCCTGTTTGATGAAATTGAGAAAGCTAATCCCGATGTGTTCAATATATTGTTGCAGGTGCTTGATGACGGGCGTCTGACTGATAACAAGGGCCGCTTTATCAATTTCAAGAACACTATTATTATTATGACCTCTAATATGGGTTCGCATATCATACGTGAGAAACTCTCGCGTCTTGATGATAAAAACCGTGAAGAGTTGATTGAAGAGACAAAGCAAGATGTAATGGAACTGCTCAAACAGAATATCCGTCCGGAATTCCTTAACCGAATAGATGAGACTGTGATGTTTACTCCGCTGAACCAGGCCGAGATACATGAAATTGTTCATTTACAGGTTCGTCTGGTGCAGAAGATGTTGGCATCTAACGGTGTTTCCCTCCAGGTGACAAATGACGCGTTGTCGCTTCTTGCGGAAGATGGCTATGATCCTGAGTTTGGTGCTCGTCCTGTGAAACGGACTATTCAGCGCATGGTGCTCAACCAGTTGTCTAAAGATATTTTGGCCGGCACGGTCAACAGAGAGCATCCGATAACGATAGACCGAGAGGGGGATAATCTGGTATTTAGAAATTAAAATGAAGCTATTACAACACGGGGTCAGGCTTAAGCCTGACCCCGTGTTGTTTGACTATCGTCAGCGGCGATATTTGGAATATATTTGTTGGCCGCGTCGTTTTGCTTTTGCTACACATGCGGCATTAGAAGCATCGATGCCATATTTTGACGCTGGAGGAATGACCACGCGTGTGCCAGGCTTTATTCTGTCCGGATGACCTAGTATTGCTTTGTTCTCATCATAAATAAATGGCCACAGGTTGTAATCACCATAATATTCTTTTGCCATGGTAGTCAGGAAACGTTTTTTCGTTATAGTGTCGTAACGTTTCTTTTCCACGTTTTTTTTATCGGTTTTGGAACTTTCTTTTACTTTGTCGGAAGTGGTTATGTCAGACGGTTTTGTGGGAACTTCGTCTTCGGTAGAAGATGGTTTATCAGCTAATTCTTCAACTTTGCTATCATCTGCGGCATTTTTTGTTTCTGATGCAGGTGTTGTATCGTTTTTGTATTTATTATAGTGCTCGGTGTTTGGCGCTATGATTTCGGCAGATTCTATCTGCAAGTTGTTTTGCGCAGTATATGTGCCGGGATTTGCAAGTGATGTGCCTGTGACTCTGCAGAATGATTCTGGCGCCAGCATGCGCCATCCTGCTAATAGTGCCGCAATTAACACTATTGCGCCCAGAAGTCCTAATATTATACCTCTGTAAAATGATTTTCTGTTACTGTGTTGTTTTTGTTTATAAATTCCGCATGCTGCTGTGTGGTCTGTGTTGGTGTCAACCCTGGGATCGTAAAGTGGTCTTTTAGAATCTTGAGTCTCTATACTCTCTTTTATGAGAGTAGGGGACGGTTCATCTTCATTCTCCGGCACACTCATGCAAGTACATAACTTGTCATTGTCTGAGCAAGTGCCTGTCATAACCTCCTCTACATTGGTTTGTTCTTGAGCCTTTGTAGTAGGCTGCATGTCAATAGAAACTGCTTCTTCAGCTTTGGTGCAGTTATCAGCCAGGGCATTATCAATATGCCTTGTTTCGGCATTATTGGTAGTTTGTACCAGTGTTTCTATTGTAGAAACAGTTGATGTTTCCTGCTCATCTTCAGCCATAACATAATCGTCTTCGGCAGAGAGCATTTCATCAGTTATACCAGATTGTACCTCTACCGGCTCAAACATGGCGAAAGGGGCGTTTATCGCCTCGGCAAGACTTTTGTCAGGTGTGAAGTTTACTTTGCGGTGTCCCGGAATGACCATTTCGGCCCCCGTATTTACATTGATGCTCTTTCTCTCCTCTACACGTGTAGATTTGAATGTGCCGATACCCTTTATTTTGACACTGTCACCTTCTGTGATAGTGTCAGACACAATGGTAAATAATTCACGTAGAAACGCGTCACATATTTCTTCACTGTAGCCGGATGTCTGTGCCAGCAATTTAGTCAGTTCGGGGAATGTAATCTTATTGTTCATGCGATTTGATTGTTAAACTGGCAGCTAATTTAATCTGTCTGTTTGCGTAAACGCTGTTTCAGAATTGCCGAAGGCTTGAATGATAAGGATATTTTTGGGGGTAACAGCATTCGTTTGCCTGTCGATGGCATGACCATTACTCGTTCCATGCGTTTTTTAGGTTCAAAGCACCCGAACCCAGGCACAGCGATACTGTCCAGTTCTCCGCAATGTTCGCGTACTACCGACGATAATGACTCAAGCAGTACAGCCACATCTTTTTTATTGTAGTCTAATCGTCGTGCGAGACTGTCAGTTAGTGTCTTGGTATCCATATATCATCGTGTAGATTAATAAGTTATAAGTGTATTTTAAAGTAATTATACAGACGCTTTCATTTGATAGGCCGGTATACTTGATAGACATTATATAAAATATTACCGCAAATATAATACAATTTCTGCATATACTGTGTAGGGTGGTGTCACAAAAGTTTTGAATGCCGCTATGACGGATTGACAAACAGATATGCGCTCCATACCGGCAGGGGAGGCTCCGAATCGGAAATATGCATGAGTAAAACGCTGTTGGATAGCAGTATATGAAATTTATTCTATATTTTTTGCATATTCCGATTATTTGCAGTAACTTTGTGGAAAATAACTACAGAACTTAAAAACTAATACATTTATGGAATTACCTTTCGCCGAATCCTGGAAGATTAAAATGGTAGAGCCTATCCGTAAAAGCACACGTGAAGAGCGTGAGCAGTGGCTCAAAGAGTGTGATTATAACGTGTTTATGCTCAAGAGCGAGCAGGTATATATTGACTGTATAACTGACTCTGGCACAGGTGCTATGAGCGACCGCCAGTGGGCTGCCATGATGATGGGTGACGAAAGCTATGCAGGCGCCCGTTCTTTCTTCAACCTTAAAGAGACCATCACTCGTATTACTGGTTTTGAATACGTACTGCCCACACACCAGGGCCGTGCTGCTGAAAACGTACTTTTCTCTTATCTTGTACACGAGGGAGATATCATCCCCGGCAACTCTCACTTTGACACAACCAAGGGTCATATCGAGAGCCGTAAGGCATTTGCTGTAGACTGCACTATAGACGAGGCTAAAGACACTCAGCTCGAGCATCCTTTCAAAGGCAATGTTGACATCAACAAACTTGAGAAAGTGCTGAAAGAGCAGGGTGACAAAGTGCCGTTCGTTATTGTCACTATCACTAACAATACAGCCGGCGGCCAGCCTGTAAGCATGCAGAATCTCCGCGAAGTAAACGTGCTTTGCGAGAAATACAAAAAGCCCCTTATATTTGACTCGGCCCGTTTCGCAGAAAATGCTTATTTTATCAAGACACGCGAAGAAGGCTATGCCGATAAGACAATCAAAGAGATCGCACGCGAGATGTTTGACCTGGCTGACGGTATGACTATGTCTTCAAAGAAAGACGGTCTCGTTAACATGGGCGGCTTTATCGCAACACGCCACAAAGATTGGTATGAAGGTGCCAAGGGCTTCTGCATTTGCTTCGAAGGCTTTGTTACATATGGCGGTATGAATGGTCGTGATATGGACGCACTCGCTGTAGGTCTGGACGAAAATACAGAGTTCGACATGCTCGAAACCCGTATACGCCAGGTACAGTATCTTGCCAGCAAGCTTGATGAGTACGGCATTCCCTACCAGCGTCCTGTAGGCGGTCACGCTATATTCCTTGACGCAGATAAGATCCTCACCGAGGTTCCCAAAGAAGAGTTCCCCGCACAGATGCTCACCGTAGAGCTGTATCGTGAGGCCGGTATCCGTGGTTGTGAGATTGGCTACATTCTGGCAGACCGTGATCCCGTGACTCGTGAAAACCGTTTCGGTGGTCTGGACTTCCTCCGTCTTTGCATCGCTCGCCGCGTATATACAAACAACCACATGGATGTAATTGCAGCAGCTATCAAGAATGTATACGACCGTCGTCACGAAGTTAAGCGTGGTCTTAAGATCGTATGGGAAGCACCGCTTCTCCGTCACTTCACTGTGAAACTTGCTCCTGCAGGCGAATAATTCAGTAGAGACAATAAATATTCAGAGTGCGGTCAATATATTTTGGCCGCACTCTATATTCATTTACAGAATAATAAGTCCGGTGGCATAAAATAAGGATGGAAAGCAGAAATATAAATTTGCTGAATTCAAAGAAAATGTGTAACTTTGCATAACAAAACTGGTCCGGTAGCTCAGCTGGATAGAGCAACAGCCTTCTAAGCTGTGGGTCTTGGGTTCGAATCCCAACCGGATCACTGAAGGGTCATCATTCGATGGCCCTTTTTCGTGTCCGTAACTGTCACTGCGCCAGCGTTTAGCAATTTGGTAACACTTTGATTTGGAACGATTTAGCACTCCTGCCATTTTCAGCCCGTAGCCTGTTATAGCATTTGTTAGTTTCGATTTAGCACATTATCTTTGGTACAAATTTCGTGGATGTACCACAAAAATGTACCACAAATGTACCGGCATTTCCCTCCAATCTCAGACATCTGTATCACCGCCGGCTCAAAGATGGGTCTCGGAGGCCGTTTATTGGGTCAAATCGTTGGTTTCTACTATTTTGTGC
>CAJTQU010000005.1 GCA_910578665.1 uncultured Muribaculaceae bacterium | reverse complement strand
AAATCGTAACCTATTACTATCAAGAGCAATTAACCTACGCTCATTTCCAATAAATTACACTCTTTTCGTAACTTCATACCGCAAAGTTACTGAAAAAAAGTGAAATACGGAAACAGCCACGCCAGTTGTCGGTACAGCAAAAATTTGTGGTGCGCAATTTATATTTTGCGGTGTAATAATTTATGGCTATCTTTGCAAGCGCGTCTTGTGCATATGATTAAAAACAGGGTCGATGTATTATGTGTCATTATCGAAGAATATTAGTACTGATACCAAAGGGTATCAGCATCTTATCGATGTATATGACAATATTATGGCACAGGGAGACAAGGATGCGACACTTGTGTTTGACAGGTGTGTCCACATTGATGCCAATCTTTCGGCCATGCTAGGTTCTCTTTTAGATGATTTGAAAGTCAAGGGATATAATTTGTGGCTGACACATCCTAAAAGTGATAAAGTAAGAGATAACCTATCTAGAAATAATTTTTTTAGTGCGTTTAATCCCGACTATATAGCGGAGGATACTGAAAATTTTATAGAATATAAGAAGTTTTCGCCCGAAGATAGCGAAACTTTTAAATCATATATTGAATCCCAGCTTATGCAGAAGCAAAGGTTCCCTGCCCATACAAAACGGGCAGGCAGCCTTATTCAGGAGAGCATAATGGAAATTTTTGTAAATGCGGTTTGTCATGGAGAATGTTCATATGTCTATTCATGTGGTGAATATGATGATACTAAAACCCCTCCGTGTCTCGATATGACAATTGTGGACAGAGGCCATACGATTCCGTCTAAAGTAAATGATTTTTTTGTTCGCAAGTCATTGCGGCCTGTCGACCCTTGCGAAGCGATACGGTGGGCTTTAAGGGAGGGAACCACCACAAAAAGCATACCCGGAGGATTGGGCTTGCCTGCATTGATGGAATTTCTTAAATTGAACCAGGGAGCAATGCAGATTGTTTCTGGTTATGGGATGGTTGAATACCGTAACGACAGACTTTATGATTATAAGTTGTCAAAATCATTTGACGGAACAATTGTAAATATGGAATTCAACTTTGATGATGATAAGAATTACAGATTGGCTAGTGAACAAGTGGATCTGTCCAATTTACTTTAAAACAATGATTAGAATAACTATAGCAGACGAAGTGACACTGAACCAAGGGGTAACGCCGGAAGAGGGCCAACCCATCAGTGAGCGTATCCATTCCGGCATACGCAGCGGTATACCTGTCGTTCTTGATTTTGCGAGGATGCAACTTATTACGACAGCATTCCTGAATGTGGTTATAGGGACGCTGTATAAAGATTTTAGTAGCGAGGAACTCAAGAAATTGCTCTCATTTGAGAATTTGACCGACGGTATTGCATTGAGAATAAAAAGAGTTACTGATAATGCAAAATTGTTCTATGAAAATCCTGAGCAATTCCAACAAAATGTAGACTCTGCAATATATGGCAAAGATTGAAAGAATCGGGGACTTTAAGGTTAAGTCCGGAGATTATTTCTTTTTTGATAATAATGTCTGGATGTTTTTATTTTCTCCTATTTCCGGAGCCAAGGACTACCAGCAGAGGGTATATAGCAATCTGTTTAAAGAAATTCAAAGTGCGAGAGCTACTATTTTCATAAATTCGCTAGTTGTTTCCGAATATATAAACAGAAGTCTGCGACTTAACCATTCCTTATGGAGGGACAGAGTGGTAAAATCCGGAGTTCGGTTTGTCGATTATAAGAAAGACTACAGACCGACTAAAGAATTTGAAGATGCTAAAAATGAAGTGTGCGATGAAATGCGTAATATACTTTCGATAGCGGAGAGGAAACCGGATGATTTTAATGCTATGGATTTAACATCGGTATTAGATGCCAGAGAGATGGATTTTAATGATTCTTATTATGTCAGTTTTTGTAAACTTAATAATTTTATTTTAGTTACAGATGACAAGGATATGCAGTCTACCTCTTTGGATATTACAATATTGACCGCTTGACCTCCATATATCTGCGGATGGCGCGCCAAACAATTATATTCACATCAATAGCGCGACATCATTGAGGGATTAAATCAGTATGGCAGATTATTGCCTATTTACAACTAAGAAGTCCGGAATTATTCCGGACTTCTTAGTTGTAAATAGTATCGTTGTAATGTTCTGATGGGTGATGGGCGGCCGTCATTATTGTTAAATAAGGTTAAAGAGTGTGCTGTGTATTGCATAGTACATGGCTTTGTTCTAACTTTGCATTATAAAAAAGAAACTACTATGCCGGAAATTAATGTTGAAAACCTTAAGGCGCAGATGCGCAAGGGTATGCTGGAGTTCTGTGTGCTGTTGATCTTGCGCCACAGGCCGGCTTATCCCTACGAGCTCATCGCAACGCTTAAAAAGGCTCATCTGATTGTGGTCGAAGGCACGCTTTATCCCATGCTTACCCGTATGAAAAACGGCGGTATGCTCACTTATGAATGGAAAGAGTCGCAGTCAGGGCCGCCGCGCAAGTATTATTCGCTGACGCCGGCCGGATGGCAGCTATTTGAGACATTGCGCGAGGTCTATGCCGAGATAGCCAACTCGGTATCGATCCTTTCTGATGATAACTACACTATACCAACCAACGATAAAGAAGAATAGTTATGAAACGTACATTTTCAGTAAGCATATCAGGCCGGATATTCAATATAGAGGAGGATGCCTATGCGCTGCTGCTGGAGTATCTCAGTTCGCTCTCGCAGGTTTTCAAGGGTGCTGAGGGGCAGGAGATCGTGAGTGACATTGAGGGGCGTATATGCGAGATTTTCAGTGAGAAGCAGCAGGGCGGTCTGTTGGTCGTGACGCGTGCAGAGGTTGACTATGTGATAGCCACGGTGGGCAGTCCGAAGGATATAGCCGGCGGCGAAGCCGACGATCCTGACGAGACCGCCGGCCCCCGGCATGCCGGGGCACAGACACCGCCTCCGGCGCCGGTGTCTGTGCCGAAGAAGTTTTACCGTTGTTCTACCGACAGGGTGCTGGGAGGTGTGGTAAGCGGTTTGTGCCTGTATGCCGGCTGGAATACTAATCTGGTGCGGATACTGCTGCTCCTTATAGGGTTTATAAGCGGTTTCTTTCCTCTTTTTGTTATCTATTGCGTATTGTGGATTGCTCTGCCTTTGGCCAAGACGCCCGAGCAACAGCTGGAACAACTCGGGCAGGCCCCCACGGTAGACAATATCGGTTCGATAGTAATGACCGATAACATGCGCCGTCAGAATTCGACAACGCCGCTACAGATACTGGGTAACCTGTTTATGGGTATAGTCGGCATTATATCGGCTTCTGTGGGCGCGGCCATGGCAGTGGCCATAATAGTGCTGGCAGGCATGGGGCTTGTCATGGTCACGCGTGGTTCCGTCTCGTTGTTCAGCACCGGGGTGATGGGGCACAATATAATGGAGACAGGCGCCTGGCTCGGGTGTGTCAGCATCTGTATCGCAGTGCTGGTTCCATGTATAGCCATGGTGTGGGCAGCGTGCAGTGTCATATTCAAGACGCGAGGAGCATCGACTATTACATGGATCATAGGCGGTGTGTGCGAAGTGGCGGCCATAATCACGGCGGTGATAGCATTTTCTATAGCATGCTGATTTTAGTGATTAAATAATTTTTTTGATGACAAAGTTTCCCGGCGGCGTGTCTGTTACAGATTGCTGCCGGGGTTTTGGTGGTTTATGGAAACATATCTGATAACATTTTCTCCTACCGGCACATCGCGCCGGGTGGCACGTGCCGTGGCCGGCGGTCTTGGCTTCGTTTGTAATGATATTGACGTGACTTATAAAGGTTCGGGACGCCTTGTGGTGCCGTCAGACGGTGTGGTCGTGGCGGCAGTGCCTGTGTATGGCGGACATCCGGCGCCTGTCGCGCTGCAGAGACTCGCAGAGTTGTCTTCCGAGGGTGCGGCCGCGGTTGCAATAGCCGTATATGGCAACCGTGACTACGAAGGGGCGCTTGACGAGTTGTGTGTCTTTTTGCGTAAAGCCGGTCTGCGTGTTGTGGCGGCAGCGGCGTTTGTGGGCGAACATTCGTATAGCACCGCTGAATTTCCTATAGCGCCGGGACGGCCTGATAGTGACGATCTGGCTGTGGCCGAGCAGTTCGGCCGCGATGTACGTATCAAGCTTATGGAGGGCGGCGTTGGCGCAGCCGAAGTAGATGCTGCATGTATGGAACATGTACCTGTGCCGGATGACGCGCGCCGTCGTTTTATCGAGGGTGTGACCCTGTTGCACAGTGTGCCCGGGCAGAATCCCCGTGTCCCGGCTGTAGACGCTTGTTTGTGCACTGGTTGCGGCCAGTGTGTCTCTTTGTGTCCTACAGGGGCTATACGCTCTTCAGAACCATTGCTCACCGACCAGGATTTGTGCATACGGTGCTGCGCATGTGTCAAGGGATGCGGCCAGGGAGCGCGTGTGTTCCGCACGCCTTATGCTCCGTTGCTCTCGGCCAATTTCAGAGTACCCAGACAGCCTGAGAAGCTGCTTTGACCAAAGGGGGGCGCGACATGTCTTTTAGACAATGTCCTATATAAAAATAATGGCGGTGCCTTATAGCACCGCCATTATTTTTATATAGGACATTAAAGTTATCTTACTATAACCTTGTAAGTCTCGTTGCCGGCTTTCACCATGTAGATTCCGGCAGGTACTTCTATTGTATCGTGCTCTGTGGCGTGCAGGCTTGCAATCATCTTGCCGTCAGTAGTGTAGACAGCCAGTCGGCAGCCTTTGAAACCTACGGCGTGGATTGTTCCGGCAGTTGTGTACAGGAGTGTGGTCTGGCCTGTCACCTCGTTGACACCGGATGCCTGTAGGTAGGCTGTATTGGATATTTTGCCTCTGGTGCCGTCGGAGAGCAGGGGCACGATGTTGTATGCGTATATGGCGTCACGGTCGGTGATAGTGGCGTCGCGGTAGCGTCCCTTGCTGTTGGAATTGGGCGCGATCACATTGCCGTCACGGATAATTTCATATCCCAGCACGGATACTGTTTCACCCTCGGGAACATAATTGATCATGTCTATCAGAACCGCATACTTGTCGTTACTTACATAGCGTATGGCGAAATACCTGGCATCTTCGGGCAGTGTGGCTGCCAGCACTTTCCAGTACGGATCGCTTATATCGTAGGTGTCAAGCAGCTTGAACGAATTGGTGTCGTCGTCGGTGGTAGAATACAGTACCTCGATGGTTTCCACAAATTCAGCCGAAATCGCGGCTACTGCGAAACTTATCTGGCTTCCGCCCTCTACAGCCGGAGATATCAGCCAGTCGTCGGCATCGTCCACACCGTTGCCGGTGCTTGATTCGGCAGGAGAGAAAGCGATTAGGAATTTGTCACCGTGTCCGGCATAGATCGCAGTCTGTCCCAATATCGAGTTGACTTTCTGGGCACTCCATACAGTAAACGCACCCTTGGGGAAAGAACCGGGTATGCCTTCCATACCGTATGTGTACATGTCGTCACCGTCTATGTTCTTGAATTTGCCGATTGTAGCAGGCAGCTGCACGTCGGGAGTTTCATTTTCAAAGCTTTCCATGGCAAACCCTATCTTAGGCTCTGTCCATGCCAGATCGATGAAGTCATCGCCGCTGTCGGTGGCATGCAGGTCTACGATAACGGGTTCTTTTGACACTTCGAGCCAGAGCACATACTCGGCCTTGTCGTTGTCCGCCTTGTCGTCTTCTGTATCAAAAGCATACGAAATACGTGCGTATTGTCCGTATTCGGCATCGGGAGTAAATTTGTATGAGATCTTTGTGCTTTCTCCCGGAGCCAGGGTGGTGTTTGCTGCCGGCACTGCCTCGACGGCTATCTGTCGGCCCTCCTTAGTTGCAATAGTCCATTTGCCGGAGCGCATGTCTGCGCTCTGGGTGCCTGCGTTGGTTATTACGGCTGTGGCAGTAGCCTCGCGGTCTATATAGATGCACGAGGGGCCTTCGATCGTCACGGCCAGGTCATGTGCTTTCTGCTCGATCACCTTGTACTGCGGTATTATGGCCACTTGTTCATCGTTTTCCATTATGGTACGCAGGTAGAACTGCACCCATTTCCTGTTTTGGAATTTTTCAGGCAGCACGAAGTTTACATCGTTGTAACCCATAGAGAGGTTGGCCTGGTTGAGATCGCTTATTTTTCCGATAGACTGGGGTTCTTCATCACCGTAGGTTGCGGCCAGTACTTCAATGTCGGCACCGAGACCGTAGTAGAATGTTAGCTGGAAGCTGGCAGATGTCGAACCTTCCGTGCTTACCTTGGATACTCCCACAAGAGCTTTGCCGGGGCCGTCAGCCTCATTGTAGCAGGCAAGAGCGTGTTCCAGACCGGGGTATGCGAACTGAGGTCCGAGGGCTGAAGGATCTACGATGTTCCATTGGCCGGTGTATGTCTCATCGGGCTTCATGATAACGATGGGTCCGTATTTATATGACTGGTCGGCGAAAGATTCGGCAAAAGGCATGTCGTATGGTTTGCCGCCCACGCATACCGCTGTGCTCAGATAGTCACCGCGGCCGGCTTCGTTTTCGGCCAGGATACCGTAGCGGTACAGGGTTTGTTTGGCATCGGCCTGCAGACGTATGTCGAAGCTGAGTATGTCGATACCGATTTTGTCACCTATGTTCCATGAGCCGTTCTCATATGTGCACAGGTAGTAGGACAGTCCTGTGGGGGCGCAGTATCCGCCGTTGACACCTGTTGTGGGAGGCTCCCATGTCATATGCAGTGTCATGTTGTCTTCAGACGCGTCCATACGCAGATTTGTGACCACGTCGGGACGGTCAACGCCTGTGAACACGCTGGCACGCGCTGTGGCGCCGGGGCCTTTTGATGACGATACAGTGATGTTGACAATGTTGTCTCCTTGTACCGTGGGTACTTCCACGCTGACCTTCTTGCCCGGTGTGCCGGTTACATCGGCAGATCCGGCAGTGGTGCTTACAGTGGCTTTCAGGTTTTCAGATGCGGCGATTGTGTTGCCGTCGATAGTTGTGGCAGGCATCTTGAATTCCACAGTGGCTTTCAGCTGGCCCTGTGCCATCGGTGTAGCCTGGATTTCGGTTGCCGCGGCCGGTGCTCCGGGAGCTATATCGGTCTTTTCTACGGTCACGTTGCGTACGAACAGGTAGTAGCGGTCCGGGTCAGAGACAGCCCTTACGGCCACATAATAGTTGCCTGCGGCAGGCACTCTGAACAGGGCGTCGTATCTCGCATATGAGGTGTGCGGTACCACGGTGCGTTCTATCACGCACTGTGTCATGGCTTCTTTGGTCGGAGCTGTCCCGACATACACCTCGAAAGCTTCGGGTGCCATGTCATCGGAGCATGCCGCGTCAAGTGATACGCGGTATATGGCGGATGCGTTGTCAAAATTCATACATGGCAGAACCGCGTAGTCATCGGCAGGGGTGCCGGCGGCATAAATATAGCAGAAAGTCTCATCGCCGTTGTTATCATGATTGTACATGAAGCTGCGGCCGTCATTGTTGGCGTCTATGGTGGAACAGAGCTGGAACTGGTCTTCGGTGGGTACTATGGTCTGTGGCAGAGACAGGGGTTTGCCGGCCACCATACCGTTGGATAGGCCTGCTTCTGACACATGGTCGTGGTTCACGGCCACTACGCTGGCGCGGTGCAGCGCGAGTTCGCCTTCGGGCAGCGTGTAGTCATACTTGGTGCCTTTCACATCGCGTGCCACCTCTTTGCCGTCCACGCTCACTCGGTATGTGAGGTTGTCTAGGTCTATGACGCCGTTGTTCACACCCTGCGTGACAGCCTCCCAGCTGATTCCTTCGGGAGTGAGTTGCACATTCTGCGGTGTCAGCGGAGTGTCATATCCCACATAAAGCTCGCGTGATGCTTCCGGACCCATTTTGCCTTTGAGCGAGAGTTTGAGGGTGAAAATGTGTTTTCCTTCGGATATATCCACATAGTTGATCATAAACGGGTTGCCGCCGTTACCGGGAGCCACGGTTCCGGAAGTGTACTCCTTGCCGTCAACTTCGCACACATAGTCGAAACGTTCCGTAACGGTCGCTCCGTCGAAAGTAGTGGTGGGGATTGTGTAGTAGATAAGTGCCTGTGGCTCTTCGGTGCCCAGTACCACGTTGTCGATCAATGGGGCGGCCGGAGCTTTGGGATCAATGTCGCGAGTGTCGGTACACATGAAGCTCATGAACTGCTCGGTGTACTGGTATTCGTATACTTTTGTAAACGTGTAGTCCGGATAAGAGATCTTGTAGAAATACGATTTGTCGCTGCCGTCATATGTAGTATTGGCGTTCCACAGATAACATCCGTCTATCGGACTGTAGCACAGTCCGCTTATAAATTCGCTTTCCACCGGGGCGTAAGCAAGTGTCTTTGTGGCGCCGGTGGCAGGATCGATCTCCATGAGTTTATTTCCGAGGTTTATACCGATGAGTTTGCCGTGTACGGCGTCCCATGTCATAGCCGTGCATGTCTCAGTGGTCGGTATGGCTGTGAAACTGGCCGGGTTGCTGCCAGGGGCGGAAAAAAACATATATGCGTCACCGTTGGCATTGAGAGTATAGCCGTACAGTTTGTCGGCGGCAGGGTCGTAGGCCACGGTGAGCACGTCCTGTGTATGGTCGGAAGTAGTTAGGTTTATGGTGTTGAGCAGTTTGCCCTGCATGTCATATTCCATGATGCCGTTGAACAGGGTCATGCCGAGGAATTCCATACGGGCGAATACATTTACCTTGCCCTTTCTGATGTATGCCGCTGTTACCGCGTAGTCATTGTCATATTGCGGTCCGGCGTATGTTCCGTCGGCAAATATTTCGCAGAATCCGGTGGGGCTGGTTGATTTGGTAGAGTAGCCGAGCCATCCGTAGACGGTGGATCCTGTCGGGCCGGCTTTCATGGGTCCATTTGCCATTCTGGCAGCAAATGCAGTTTGTGCTTCAGTGCCGATAGTCGGCAGAACGCTTTTGGCGTGATTCTGTCTGGTGGGCATAGACACAGCTCTAAGTCCCGAATTGCTCATGCGCACTTTCGGAACTCTGGCCACCCTCTCTGGAGTGGCGGCCATCATTGTAGCCAGGCCTATGAGAAATGTCAGACACAATGTTGTCAATTTTCTCATAATAGGTAGTTTAGTGATTGATAAGTAGTTGTTTTTTTCAAGTTACGTTGTTATAGGCTCAGGAAGTATACACCATTGGCCGTGTAAGCCGGCTCCATCCGTAATCATTAAAAACTTTTGTCCATCTCAAATCGGTTGGACGGGATCAATAGGTAGTATATTTGAAAAAGCGTATATCGTAGAGCGCAAATTTAGGTTTATTATTTTATATTACAAAATTTTCGCAGTATTTTTTTCAGCCTTATTTTTGATACTTCTCTGTTTTTGTCCTTGTATGGTTGTTTGCCACGGTTGGTTTTAGCGAACAAAAAGGTTATGGCAGCCAGTTTTACGTCTGCGCACGGCATATGGTTTAAAGAAGTTTCGGAATAGCTTCTTTAAACCCGGGTTGTGGAGAGTAGTGTCATGTGTGCCGGCACATGTCCAGTAGCTGGTCCATTATTTCCGGGGTGGGACACAGCCTCGGCACCTTGCGCTGTCCGCCGAGTTTGCCTGAGCCGTGGGTTAGCAGCCAGCGGTCGAACGTGCCTGCCGGGGCGCTGACCACTTCGGGGGGATCAAGGAATATATTCCCGGCACGTTTGGCCTGGTAGTCTGAGTTTGCCTGCTGCAGTCCGCGGTCTAGAGCGGAAGCGAAAGCGGCATTGTCGTCAGGAGCCTTGTCCCACTCTATGAGCCAGCGGTGACGTCCGCGCTGTCCGCCGGATGCGTAGACAGGAGCGGCAGTATAGTTGGACACACGGGCGCCGGTCAGATTGCAGGCACCGGCTATGCCCTCTTCGGCGTTATGCTCCATTAGTTCTTCGCCGAAAGCGTTGATAAAGCTTTTGGTGCGTCCGGCTATGGTGATACGTCCGCGGTCTGGATCTTCCATACGCACGGTGTCGCCCAGACTGTACCGCCACAGCCCGTTGCAGGCAGTGATTATCAAGGCGTATGTCTGTCCGCGCACAGTGTCGGCTATACCCACCGGAGTGCCGAAATGTCCGTCGGGGCCGAGTGGGGCGAATTCGTAATATACGCCCCTGTCAAGCAGTAACTGCAGGGCAGGGTCGGAAAAATCGGTCTGTACTGCGAAGAAGCCTTCGGAGGCGTTGTATGTCTCCAGAAAATGCATTTTATCCGGTTGTGTGAATGCTTCGTACTGCCTGCGGTAAGGCTTGAACGATATGCCTCCGTGGAAGAAAACCTCGAGTGAAGGCCATATATTCTGCAGGGTTGGTGCCCCTGTCTGTTCCAGCACCTTGCGCAGCAACACTAGGAACCACGACGGAACGCCCGACAGATTCGTTATATTGGCGCGTGCGGCGGCACGGGCCATGGCAGGCAGCTTCTCTTCCCAGTCTGCCATGAGCGCTATGTCGCGTTTCGGGGTACGGAACATGGAGGCCGGCCAGGGTGTGCGCGAAATCAGCGTGGCGCTCAGATCGCCCACTCGGGTGCCGGACGGTAGTGAGCCGCCCAGTTCGTTGGCAAACGATCCTCCCAGTATGAGCGCGCGTCCGGAAAACAGGCGGCTGCCGGGATTCAGGCGCAGATACGCGGCCACGGCGTCTGACGCTCCGGCAAAGTGGTTGTATCGCAGTGATTCGTCAGTAACGGGCAGGTATTTTGACTTTCCGTCGCTGGTGCCGCTCGATTGTGCAAAGTTACGGCAGCGGCCGGGCCATAGCAGGTCGCGGTCACCGCGCATCATGCGCATGACATCGGGGCGGATATCCCCGTATACGGCTACCGGCACGCGCGAGGCGTACTGTGCCGCCATAGCGCCGTCATCCATACGGGCCATGCCGGCAAAGCCGTAGCGTCGGCCTGTCTCGGTGCCGGCCGCACGCAGCAGCAGGCGGCGCAGCTCGGCGGCCTGGACGTGCGCGGTCCGGCCGGACCATCGCTCCATACGCCCGGCCTGGCGTATAAACCGCCCTCTAACTATCGGGGTAAAGTCTATCATGGCGCAGTATTAAGGTGATTCCTGTGTGACAAAGGTAAGCATTTTATACCGAATATGAAAATATACGTTTGTTATACTCCGTAATACTTTTTTAACCACCGCGACTGTGTTATGTTCACTTGTTTCACCAAAACCGATGTGCCGTTTAAAAATTTTAAATATCTTTATTATATTGTTTCTCAGATTTTTTTGTAAATTTGTGGGCGTGGATTCCTTATACTGTATTGCTGGTGCTGCAAGCTTTGGAAACAGCATTGTTTGCAGCAGGTTTTCGTGTAAAATTTGAGGTATCCGGCGGAAATGGACAGGGTTTGTGCTTGCTTCTGGTGCGTGCGCTGCTTTATGCAGTGGTTGTTCTTGTGCAAAAAATAGTTAAAAGCCTGGCCGTTCCTTATAATTATCTGATTCAACTGGTTGTTATGGAGATTTCTCTGATTTCTGATACGGGCATACAGCTCTATACCGTTCCCGAAGAGGTGACGCTTGATTTGTCGGCTCCGGTCATAAGGCCGCTGCGTTTCTCTGAGTACCGCATAGGCGAGACCACTTATCTGGACTGGGTCACATATTTTCCCACGCAGGACAAATATGTGCGCAGGGGTGACCTGCAGTACGGCGGTTATATAGCTCCCACGGGAGAGACTGCCGACGAGGACGATATAAATTTCGCGCTTCTCAACTGTCTGAAACAGGAAGATGTGATGAGTGTGGGACGGCTTAACCAGATAATAGGTGACCGGCGTGTCTCCGGACTGGAACAGCTGGAGGGACACTGGATACCCGTGCCCATGTTTGAAAATGATATGACGGGGCAGCTGGTCGAACCTGCCAACTGGGCCCGTATGCTGCTGCGTCCTGTGGAAGAGAAATGCACGGCGCAGAAGCGTGTGTACCGGCTTGTCCTGGCTTTTGACACCCGTGTGGTCGCCGATGAGACAGGTATGGAGCGCGAGAGTCCCCGCTTTGACGGCCAGGCGCTCAAGCACTACAGCCTGTGCGGCATATCGCGCAAGGATATCGAGGGCCTGGGGCGTGTGCGCCAGGCTCAGAAAGAGAATGTGGATGTGCCTCTCATTCTCTACCGTTATTGCGATATGGAGGCGCGCCCCTGGCTGAACGCCATGTTGCAGCAATTGCTCGGCAGCACCGACCTGGACTCGCTGCCGCGTGGTGCCTCGATGAAATATCTCGTGTACTACATATATTTTGTGAGCGTGATGCACAAGCTTGGCGCGATACCCGATGTAAAGCTGTATAACGCGGCCGAGCAGGTGCCGGTGCGTACTAACCTGGTGCTGGACATAGGCAATTCGCGCACATTCGGACTGATAGCAGAGGATCCTCTGGATGCCTCGTTCTCACGGTGCAAAGTGTTGGCTTTGCGTGATCTGGGCACAGGAGAGGTATATGACGAGCCGTTTGACATGCGTCTGTGTTTCAAAGAGGAACGTTTCGGGCTGGAAACGGGCAGCCGCCAGTTCCACTGGCCTTCCATATTGCGTCTGGGACGCGAGGCGATGCGCCATATCTACGGGAGTGACCGCGATTTGCATGATTCGGAGCAGTATGACACCAACCATTCGTCTCCCAAACGTTATTTGTGGGACACTGACCCTTATGAAGGCCAGTGGAAGTTCATCACGGAAAAAGAACGTGTGGCGGGGCCGTCACATTCGGTATACGTAGAGGGTCTTATGCAGCAGTTCCGCTCTGACGGCAGTTTTACTCCCGACCCGGCGGAGATGGGGGCGCGTGCCGCATATTCACGGTCCTCGCTCATGACATTCTGTTTCATAGAGATATTGCTGCAGGCGCGCATGCAGGCCAACAGTTACGAATGGCGCCACCATGCGGGCAGCGAGCAGCGTCCGCGCCGCATATCCCGAATTATAGTCACTGCCCCTACGGCCATGACTGCGCGCGAGCAGCTTGTGTTGCGCCGGTGCATGGAAGAGGCTGCCGTGGCATTGCGGCGTTATGACGTGGGTACGTACGAAATACCGTATTCTCCAGACGAGGATTACGAAAAGGTGGAGATAGTGCCTTCGGTGCGCGACATGAAGATGTCTGTCGAGGATCTTGACTTGCGGCGTGCCTGGAATTATGACGAGGCCACATGCTGCCAGATGGTCTACCTGTATTCCGAATTACGCCGGTACATGGGCAATACGCGCCAGTTTTTCAGCCTGTATGGCAAACGTCTTAATAACGAGGCGTCGCCAAGCCTCACCGTGGCTTCGCTGGACATAGGCGCCGGCACCTCCGACCTGATGATATGCACGTATCGTGACGAGGGGGAGGCCATAATGCCTACGCCGTTGTTCTGGGAGAGTTTCCATACGGCCGGCGACGATCTGGTGAAACGCATAATAACCGATGTGATACTGGAAGGTCCCAAAGAGGCCTATCCGGGGGCTTCGGGTATAATTACGGCCAGGCTGCGTGACGAGGGTGTGGCAAATGTGGCCGAAATACTCCACGGGTTCTTTGGCGAGACAGGCAGCATGGGTGTCGTGGAACGACGCATGCGCAAGGAATTTAATGTCCAGGTGCTCATCCCTCTGGCCTGCCATCTGCTGGATATGCTGCATCGCGGCGAGCCAGCGCGCACCGTGACCTGGGACGAGGTCTTTGGCGGCACCACGCGCCCGGGCAGGGATCTGACGGACTTTTTCGCACAGAAAGCGGGATTTCGTTTCGAGGATCTAGAGATAGGCTACAATCCGGCGTATCTTAACGAGATAGTGCGCCGTGTGTTTGAGATAAGCCTGCGCAAGTGGGCGGCCATATTCTATACATATAAATGTGACATAGTTCTACTTGGCGGCCGTCCCAGTTCTCTCAAGGAGATACAGCGCATGATGCAGCGCCTTATGCCCGTGACCCCCAACCGTCTCATATCGATGAATGACTATCGTGTGGGCAGCTGGTATCCGGGGGCTACCGACATAGGGCATTTCTCTGACAAGAAAGGCCTGGTGGCTGTCGGCGCCCTTATAGCGTGGCTGGCCGAGCAGGGCAAGCTGCCTATGTTCAAACTGAATGCGGAGGTGCTGAAACGCTCCATCAAGCCTACTAGCGAGTATATGGGCATCATCAACACCATGACCGGCACCATGCAGAATATAGTGACACCTGAGGTGAATACGGCCTCTATAGGCATTTCCGGCTTCCCGGTGTATATCGGTTGCAGACAGCTGGATGTGGAGGGCTATCCGGCCCGTGTGCTGTACCGTCTGGATTTTGACGAGGCGGCACTCAGGACGGCGGCTGAGGCGCAAGTGGCGCGCCAGACCGGCGCGGCGCCCGGAATTCCGGGCGAACTGCTGCCGCGTGACAAGGTGGCTGCCGCTGCGGAGACTATAAGGCTGCGCACCCGTTCGCATGTGCCCCTGCGTTTCACCCTCGAACGCGACTATTATACAGACAAAGAGGGATTGCGCATAGTCGATGTGACTGATGCAGAAGGCAATGCCGTGAATGATAACTTTTTCCAGCTTAAGCTGCAGAGCCGCACGATGGGTGAGGCCGAATGGCTCGACACGGGCGTGTTCGTCTTACATCTGGGTATATGAAAAAGCTGTTAAAGAAATAATCAGGACTTGAATCATGAACAATATATCGACGGGCGCCATGCTGCGCCTTATAGAGGCTGAAAAACATGCGTCACGTGCCGGCCTGAACTGGGCCAAGGCCTTTCTCGGCCCGGAGGCGCTGGGACAGACGCGCGATAAAATAATAGGAGGGCGCGTGGCCGTCGGCCGTATAGCCAAGGCTTTGGAGGTCAATCCGGCGGCTGCGGTGTTTGGCGAGAGCCAGGTGGGCAAGTCATACCTGGTGCAGAATCTGCTTAAGAACCATGAGGGTGTGTTGCGCGTGCTGACAGACAGGAACGGGGGCACGGCCAATTTCATCCTTGACCTTAATCCCTCGGGAGGAGGGGTGGAGAGCACCAGCCTGATCACACGTTTCACTGTGCGTGACTCGGCCGGTGACAATGACGCTTTTCCTATAGCGGTAAAGTTGTTTTCGCCTGTAGACGTGGCCCTGACACTGGCAGATTCTTATTATAGCGATGTGCAGAACCACCGTTTTGCCGACCGTGCCGCTTTGGAGCGCCTGCTGGACGAAATGGAGCAGAAATATGCCGGACGCAAACCTGTGCAGGCCCTTATAGACGAAGACGCCCTTTACGAAATGCTAGACTATCTGGCGCACGGGAACTTCCCTGTGGCCAAATATTATATAGACCTGCTGGCTGCCACACGTTATTTCCAGCGCGTGGGTGCCATAATAGGCTGTATGGAGCCGCGCGAGTGGACGGAGGCTTTCGCCCCGTTGTGGAACGGCAACGCTATAGTCAGCGACATCTTCTCGCGTCTGGTCAGGCTGCTGGAAAGCATGGAGTTTGCCACAACGGTCTATATCAATGCTGACGCTCTGCTCAAAGTGGACGGCACGGTGTTGTGCGTAGACCGCATAAAGGAATTTTTCGGCGTGACCGAGAATGAAAAGGGGGAGCGCATAGAGCAGGCCCGTGTGCCGCAGATGAGCGTGTGGACGGGACGCCGGGAGCTCACCGTGCTTAAGAGCGAGTTTACGGCCGTGGCCGCCGAGGTGGTTTTGCAGCTGCCTCGCGGAGTTGAGGCTGACAAGCAGTTTCTGGAGCGTCTTGACATACTCGATATGCCGGGAGCGCGTTCGCGACAGAATATCGACGAGGCGCTCATAAGCGAGAAAGAGGCATGCACCATGCTGCTGCGCGGCCGTGTCGGCTATCTGTTTAATAAGTATTCGCGCAACTATCTGATAAGCACCCTGCTGTTCTGCCACCATGAGCAGAAGAGCGAGGTAATGAGCCTGTCTGGCCTGCTTAAGGGATGGATCAGCGATATGATAGGGGACACTCCGGCCGAAAGAGAACGGTTTCTGGCCGGTATCGATGTGCCGCCTTTGTTCCTGGTGGGCACCAAGTTCAATATAGACCTGGCCAGGGATCCGACCAAAGAGCCGGCAGAGGCATCGGAAGACTTGCTCGAAAACGAAGCCCGGCACCGCTGGGTCAGGCGGTATACCAACGCGCTGTCCAACGTCATACAGGAAAATTCTGACAACCGCTGGTTTTCGGAATGGGTGCCCGGCCGGCCGTTTGACAATATGTATTTGTTGCGTGACTATGCCTATAGTGCCGGAATTTTCCCGGGCTACGTGGATGAGGGTGCCGAGCGTGAGCCTGACGCTGGAATGGCCGGTTATCTGGACCGTCTGCGCCGCTCTTTTCTCAGCCATGACTTCGTCAGGTCGCATTTTCGAAATCCGGAAGAGGCATGGGAATACGCGGCAACACCCGGTCATGACGGCGCCCGGTATATCATAGACAACCTTGTGTGTGCCTCGGCACACGTGGTCAGTGCGCGTAATGAAAATTTCTCACGCCTTGTGCGCGACAATTTCCGAAACATATATGACACCCTGTACGCGTTCTATCATGACGATAAATCAGATACCAGGCTGCGCGAGGCATTGGAAAGTGCCGGCCGCATAGATTTTATGCTTGATGCCCTGTTCGGCTCTAAACCATATCTTTTTGCCGAATTGCTGGATTCGATGCTGGTGAGCGAAGAAAACCTGCATGACCGCATACTGGACGTGGCCTCGGAGATGAAACTTATAGAGAAGACCGACCTCAGCATTCTGTTTGCCATACGCGACCGTGCCGGCGTGGAGCCTGCGCTCAGCCGCGAAGAGAATGTGAAACGCATCATGAATGCCTACCATCTGCGGTCACAGGATGAGCTGGAGGAGTATTTGCAGACGTTTGGCTACACTGTGAACGATGTGATAAATCCGCCTTTGGCGCAGAATCTGCCACAGGTGCTGGCGGAGTCGCTCGAGGGATATTGGATGGAGCATTATATCTCGGCCGGCAATCTGCAGCGTTTCCGCAGCCAGGGACTGACGGAGCGTGCCATAGAGGACATTGCTTCCAACCTGCGCGTGCTGTATCGTGACAAACTGCATATCACGCGCCGCATAATAGACCAGATACGCCCCTATGTCACTAGTCCTGACAGGCTGGGGGATATGGCGGAGATGCTGGCTGACATAGTGGCCGAGATGTTCAATAAGTTTGTCAATACGTTCGGCACGGCGTACTTTTCGGACGAACTTTGGGAGGATGTGGTACAGACAGTAAGGCATAACGAGTTTAATGTCACGGTAAAGCCCACTTACTACGGGGTGGAGACTCTGGACGAGGAACAGACACGCAGGGATATGAACGTGGTGTTCGACGTATTTGAGAATATCGACCGTATACTCAACAGTGTGCCGGTGGAACGTGACAAGCTGGCATATTTCTCAAACTACAATAATTATCGCGCATGGACAGAAAATATGAAGATAGGCTTCCTGGCCACATGCGAGATTCCGAAATATGACGTTAATATGAATAACGAGCTTCGCGCCATAATTCTCAGAACGCTGTTTGACAGTCCTGATCTGCACGAACTGGCCGAACATGACCCTGCGCTGATGGATGCGGAGCGCGAGATGCGCCAGGCCGTGCGTGACTGAACACGGGCCTGTCCGTATAGACTGGGCATATAAAATATTAGGAGATAGTGTTTAAATGCATGCACGCCGCACATTATTAAGTACAGACACCGCATTGTTCCGTCCGGTGAGCGTGGCCGGGGAAGAGCCCGTGCGCAACCATCGCCGCACGGCGGCATTGTTGCGTTCGCGTCTTAAGAGTGTGTCTGCTGCCGAGTTTGATTGTCTGGCCGAGCCGCGTTTTCTTCCGGACGGGAAGATAGAGTGGAGTACTGACCGCTTTGCCGGGACGCCGAAGCCGCTCAGCGCGCTCGCAGGCGAAGAACGCATGCGTTACGAAGCGTTGCTGGGGCAGTTTACAGACATAATGCGTGCCGGCGCCGCAGAGGCCGATGCCGAAACACGGCCTCTGCTCGAAGCTGTGGCCACCGTGCCTGGCGAGGACTGCATATTCTGTGGCGAAGGCCGGATAGTCATAGCCCAATGGGCTATGAAGGAGAACGGTGCCGATACGGGAAAAGAGCTCAGTCTGCTCTCTTACAGTCCCTGGTACCGTTCTGCCAGTCGTACGGAGGCGTACGGCGCTACTGCGGTCCCGGAACAGTCCGCCGGCACTCCGCCGCCGGCTTTAAGCCCTGCCGGCATACCGCCAAACGCGGCACCTCCGGCCATACCTCCCCCTGTTGTACCGCCGTCTGACGGCGGTACAGGCTGTCGCGGCCGCCGGCATGGGCATATATGGTGGATTATCGCTCTTATTGCATTATTGGCTGTTGGCTGGCTGTTGTTGCGTTCGTGTGCTGTATCGTCCGAACGTGTCGGCGAACTGGAACCTGTGGCGCCTCCTGTTGGAAAGGAAAAGGTGGTGCCGGCGCCGGATTCGCTGTCATATATAGCCGGTGACAGGATAAATATATATGTCCTTAAGGGTGGCGGCCTGGATGATTTTATAAGGCGTTTCCGCAGCGAATGGGATGACAGGGACAAATACCGGCTGGTCAATCCTGACACGGTTTTGCGCCGTGTGGTACTTATCTGCCCTGAACAGGATCGTGACATGATGCTGCGCGAGGTGCCTGAGCGCATGGCGCCGGAACTGGAGGTAATAGCGCTATATGAGAATATCTACCAGGGAACACGGCGCAGCAATGATCCGGCTATGCGTGTTGGCGAGCAGAGTTATTATTTTGATATGACAGGCACTTTTGATGCCTGGGACGTTGAGACTGGCAGCAGCGATGTGGTGGTGGCTGTGCTTGACGGAGATTTTGACCTGTCCCATCCGGAACTGGAGGGGAAGATAGTGAAGCCCTATGACGCTGTCAGCCATACCTCGGCGATACCCCGTGTGCACGCGTGCGGAGGTCATGCCACTCACGTCGGTTCCACGGCCGTGGGCCATGCGGACAACGGTCTCGGGGCGGCCGGCATAGCTCCGGGCTGCAGTATTATGCCTGTGAACGTATTTACCCCTGACGGCCAGAGCTACGACAGTGCCATTATAGACGGTATAATGTACGCGGTGAGCCAGGGCGCCCATGTTATCAATATGTCGCTGGGGGCTTACTGGGGGCCCATGATGAAACTTATACCGCCCGGACAACTGGAAGAACTTGCCCGTACCAGGCAGTTGCGCGAGGCCGAGATATGGGACAAGGTGTTTAATTATGCCGAGAGCCGCGGCGTGACTATTGTCAAGGCCGCCGGCAATGACAATGTGCCGGCAGGTCTTGATCCTATGAACCGCTCGGAACATGCTCTGGTGGTTTCGGCCGTAGACCCGTCGGGCCGCAAGGCTGTATTTAACCCTATGACGTTCGACGGTTCCAATTATGGAAGTCTGTGCCGTATTTCGGCGCCCGGAGTGGCCATATATAACGCTGTGCCGGGGGGTGGTTATGCCTATATGCCCGGCACGAGTATGGCCGCGCCCCAGGTGGCCGGCGGCGCTGCGCTGCTCAAAAGCCGCCACAGGGACTGGAGCCCGGCTGACATACGCAAAGTATTGGTAGGTACAGCGCGTCAGGCTGCTTCGCCGGACGTGGGTCCGGTGATGTATCTGTCAGCCGCCGTAGAGGCCTCCCCCGACGATCTGCCCGGGACAGAGGCTGTGCCCGACTATTCTTCCGGCATGCCTTCGCCCGGCGGCGGTCTTTTAGTTACTCCTGGTCCCGGCGGCGGTTTTGACAAGATCGTGGGAGGGGGCGGCTGCGACGAGGCGCGCCGACGGTATGCTGACTTGAAACGCAGGCGCCAGCAGCTGGACGAAGAAATGGAACGCCTTAAAAAGGAATGTCCCGAATGTATGTAGAACAATGTATATCAGATTTATATTGCCATGTCTAAAAAGATAAGACTATTTCTGGACATACTTAGTGTAACCGGCATATTTGCGTGGGTTATTGTCATGATGCCCGGAGTGTATTACGCTTCGGGGTGTTCGTGGGCAGTCTCCGTCCCTGTATCGCTCGGATGCGGCCTGCTCATGGGCTTTTTTCTGTATACGGCGCGTTATTTCAGCAGGCCTAAGGAAAGTAACGATTTCAGCGTGTCGGGCGTGGTCAGGAAATGGTTGTTTTTCGGCCTGTACGCCGTGGTCGGCTTAGTGAATGCCTGGTGGGTTCTGCACACTGTGGCTGTGGCATCTACGCTGCGTGACAGTATACAGCCGGCTGCCCGTGTGCAGCTGGCCGAATTGCGCACCATGATCAATCCTGCCACGGGCAGCGGTGCGGCCAAAGGGTCTTATATGGAGTTTGTAGAGTCGCGGCTGGCCAATTACCGTAATTACAATCCTAACAACCGGACGGAATCGGACGAGCTGGACGCTGATTTGCGCAACCTCAAAGATCTGCTGGTGGCCACTTCGGGGTATCCGATGCTGTCTGCCGAGATAAAAGATTTTGGCGAAAGAGCCTCATATGCCGTGGATAACTGGGATCTGTTTACCGTGGGCAGTTATGTGGACGAGCTGGCCCGGCAAAAGCCTATATGGGAAAAGAGGCTGGCAGAGTGTTCCCGTAATGCCAATACCGATATGTTTGCCATGCTGCACACGGAGTATGCCCCGCTTGACACTCATGATACCAGGCTGGCCTACGGCATTTTCCATCCCTCATGGGCCAATGTCTCATTCGGAGGCGTAGCACTGGTGCTGCTTATGCAGATTGTGATTCTGTCCAGCTGGGTGGCAGTGAGCGTGGACAAGGTGCGCTCTCCGAAAGGAGTGGGAGAGAACAATTTCATCACTACGTGGAAATAAGAGTATAATTATATATGTCATTCATACCGCAAAAAATATCGGCCTATAGTGCCGCCGAACTGGCAGACTTCATGCTGGAGGGCAAGGTGCGTCTGGCTGATATAAACCAGTTGAAGAATCTGTCGCTGTTCAGCGCAGAGGAACTTATGACCTTTATTTCGTCGGGGGCGTGCGTCTTTGCCGACATGCAGCGTTGCGGCCTCCATTTCCGCAAGCAGCAGGAGCTACGCGAGCGCCTTGCACTGTGGGATATAGAGAAAGGCTTCTGGAGCAGGGCCGTGGCAGGTAATACACCCGAAAGCTATAAAGAATATCTTGAGGCATTTCCGGCCGGAGTAATGGCTGCCAAAGCCCGTGAGAATATGGCCTTGGCTGAGGAAGACGCGTTGTGGAGCAGGGCCAGTGACCGTGACAATATCACACTTTACCGTCATTATCTGGCTTCATATCCGTCTGGACGTTATCATTTTGACGCGGAGGGCAGGCTGGCCGAGCTTGAAGAGGAGAAAGAAAGACTGCAGACCGAGATACTGGACGATATGCGCCGTTCGCCATGGAAGTATAACCGCTCTCTGATGGGCAAACTGGTGTACGGTGGCGATGCCCGGGATACAGACCAGCGCGATATTGCCTCGCTGCCTCCGGGCGATGTGGCCGCGCGCTTTGTAAAGATGGGTCTGACCATTTCTTATGACACCTTGGTCGGGGCCGGTATCATACCGTCCTCTATCAGCGAGCGTGAACTTATGACTCCTGAATTCCAGTTGCCACAGGTGAATAATTTCGATTCTTTTCCGCAGGACCGTACAGACATATACTTTCTGGGCGTGGCTCGTTCAGGCAAATCGAGCGTGCTTTCCGGCCTGTTCAATGCGATGACTACACGCGGCACCTGGCGCTACCGCCCTAATATAGGCGATAACGGCCAGGACGGGTCGATGGCTTATTATAACGGCCTTGTGCGGGCCATGACGGCTAAAAAGCCGCCGGTGCCTACGGCGTTTGACACAATAAATTATATCAATATCGATGTGCCGCGCGCCGGAGGTACGCGGCACACGGCAGAGCTGAACTTTGTGGAGATAAGCGGCGAGTGTTTCAAGACACTGTCTGACTCGCTGGGCAACGGAGCCGAGGTGTGGCGCCGGCTCGGCGCCTCGCGCGTGCTTGCCAACAACAACCGCAAGGTGCTTTTCTTCCTGCTTGACTACAATGTGATACTTGGCAACCAGGACGGTATCACGCTCTATGACCAGCAGGAGGCATTGCAGAACGCACTCACCATATTTGCCTATGACGGCACGGGCCGTGACCATACCGTGGGATGCACGTTATCCAAGGTATCATCGGTGGGTGTCATACTGACCAAGGCAGACCTGATGGGGACGGATGACCGCGGAGAGCGTCAGCGCATAGCCCGCGAATATCTGCAAAATAATTTCGCATCTTTTATGAGCCAGCTGAGTGACGCGTGCCGGAAGTTCCGCATCAACAAGGCTGACGGATACAGACCGTATGTGCTGACATTCAGCCTCGGCAGTTTCTATGTAGGCAATACGGTGCTTTTTGATCCGTCAGACTCCATGGATCTGGCAGCAACCATAGAGCGTCTGGCTCCGCTCACCAAGACCTCGATATTCTGAGATACGGGGCGAATATGGACACAAGTAAGTAATGAGTATGGATATACATACTCTAAATAGATGGTTATGAGTATTATAAACAACATAGGACTAGCGGTGACAGGCTGTAAGAACGGTTATGCCGTATTCGGTGCGGCCGGCGGAGCCTGCAGTGACCCTCTGGAAGTACAGACGGTTCTGCGTGACATGCGTTCCTACATGCGCGTGACTGAGCCGGGCCGGGTGTATTACAGCATGGAGTACACCGACCGCAGCGTGGTCTACAGTATATACAGGTCATCGATCGACTCTGTAGGGTCTACAGGTGCCTATATAGGCGTGCACCTGTTTGTACCCTACGATTACGGTGTCTGCTCGGTGCGCCGTGTGCTGACCGTATTGTCAGATGCTTATTGGGCTGAATACATGCACCCCATGTTCGGGTCGCCTCTGTCGGGCAAGGTGGAAGACACAGGGCCTCTGGTGGCATTGCTGTCAGCTATGGAAGGAGAGTTCTATCCTCTTCGTGCGCGTTATGCGCGGCGCAGTTCTAACCTGGAACGGTCTCCGGTCTATATACCGTTTGCCTCTGACAGCGATGTCGACAGGGTCATGGGCAATCCGTGCCATGCCGCATATTATGACGCGGCGCGCGTGATATTGGTCTCTGCCGACATGCTTGAGCATCCCGAACAGAACCACACGGTATTTAATACCCCTGTCAACCGTGTTTTGCCTCAGCACGGCCGTGCCGAGGGTCTGTTAGGCTCGCTGGTCGTGCCGCCGGGCAGCGGCGTGCGGCTTACCGCCCTTAGTGCGGACGGCTGCGATCTGCTTGCTTCGGGCGAGGATTTCAGCCTCGGGCCGGACACAGCCATATCTTACGAGCTTAAGGTGCCCGGACGCCGTGTGGCACGCTTTACAGGAACTGTGAGACAGGCGCTTGAGCGCGGCATGATACGCAAGAACGGTAGCTCGTATGAGGTGAAGCCGACAATTGTAGAGGTTTACGCCAGACCGAGCGCCCCGGTCAGAGAGGGATGCCTGCCGGTGCTCATAGACCAGTCGGGCAAGGAATACCGGATACAGAATCTGCCCGGCGGACGTGTGGGCTGGCTCGTGCTGTCCGATGGTTTTCCATATGCTCTCGGAGTGCGCTCAGGGCAGGGTACAGATCGCGTAAAGGAGAATTTTGTAACCATGAGCACAGTCTCGTCTGTGCCGTTTCCTGTGGATATGGCAGAACTGTCGCGACATGCGGAGGCTGTGCGTCCGCCTTCTCTTGCCGGGGCCGGCGATGAGATATTGGTAGAGGATAACAGTCGCAGGACGATGTTTATAGTGGGTGCCGTAGTGGCGTTTCTGCTTTTGGCCGGCGCCTTATACTGGTTCTGGATACGCGATGACAAACCTGTGTCGGAGCCTGTGGAAAAGCAGGCCTCTCTCTATCCTGACAGTACGGTGCTGACAGTGGCACCCGAACTGCTTCCCGGCGAGGGAACGAAATGGACCAGGCTGGATACAGGCACACTGCCGGAGGGTGCCGGTTATGACTACCGTCCGGGCAGTCCTCTGCGCATCGTGCTTCGCAACAGGTTGTGGAAAGAGGGAGACCGCGTGCTCTCCGATTCGCTGCCTATAAACTTTGTTGACGCGTCAGGTCGCGTGGTGCACACGCTGAGGCTACAGCGCGGTATGGTAGACAGTATTGACAATATGCTGCTGTTCCCGAAAAACACCATTGCCGCATTCTCTGTCCGTCCTGTCGCGGATATAGTCGAGAAGAGGGAGTTGATAAATGAGGTTATGAACGATCGGCCGGCTGTCTCCGGGCCGGTAGATGCCGTTGTTCAGGAAACCGGCGATAACACTCTGCCGGATGCAGAGCCGGAAAATCCGACACCCACGGGCAAAAAGGCCGAGCTGGAGAAAATAAGGCGTGTAGTGCCTACCGAAGAGGTTACAAGGATGATAAAAGAACTCGGGTCCGATCCCGGCAAAGAGAGCATACAGCGTGCTGAACAGATGCTTAAGCATGTGGATAAGGGGCAGATACCGCGGCTTACCACGGCTCTTAAACAGGCAAAGCAGAGATTACGTGCCGGCCAGGCCAAGGCCAGGACGACCAACAGAGGTAGTGGAAATGCGCGGCCGGAGTAAGATATTTTGCGCCGTGTGCGCCATGGCCTTGCTGCATGTCTCTTGTTCTCAGAGGCGTGTCAGCTGGGATGCCGACTCTTCCGGTGCGGCTGCCAGCGAGAGCTATGCCGGAGCCGAAAGAGAGATAACGGATTTGGACAAGGAGGACTGGCGCTCGCCGGCGGACTATGTTTCACTGCGCGAGGTAAAGATAGGCGCTGCCACCTCGTTGGGGGAGACTGACCGGTTGTCGCTGGAAGAGGGGCTTGACAAGGCTTATGCCGCACAGCTGGTGCGCACACAGGGCCATATACTGGATTCCGACTGTGCTCCCCGGCATGCCACTCTTTATGCTGCCAGACGCGAGTATGCAGCCCGACTAAAGAATTTCGGCACGTTTGTCCCGGCTGGCAAGGAGACGGTCGACGCCGCATTTCGCAAGCATGAACAGATGATGGCGTTTTCTGTCTCGGGCGTGTATAATGTCCCGATTTCTTCCTGTCTTGACCCTTATGACGATTCCTATGACATACGGAAGCGCAACGAAGCGGCACAGATCAGGGCGTCGGCCCCGAAGTGTCTCGAGATACGCCGCAGGGTGTCGGAGGAAAATGTCAGCAGGGCTCTTGCGGCTCGCAGACAGAACTATTATGCCAGGCTGGTTGACAAATTCTGCGCGGAGCCTGCTCCCGGCGCGGCAGCGTATAACCGTCTGACGGATGTGCTTGGCAATGCTTCTGGCGCAGCTGCGCTGAAAGCCAGGGTAGAGGCACACTGGGCTCGCAGCCGCCGGGCAGATATTTCAGAAACTAAGTAAAGAAAATATGAAATTACATAGATATATAACGTGTGTCGTCCTGTTGCTTGCAGTATGTGTGTCGGCACAGGCTGTGACACGCAAACAGTGGAAACTGAATCTGCGCGAGGAGAACGAGGAATTACGTGAGCAGCTGGCCGAACTCGAAGCGGATTATAACGAGCTGCTACGCCAGATAAGTGTGATGGATTCTGTGGCTGACGGGATATTTAACAGTCTGGAGAGTGTTTCTCCTGACACGGTGGCCATAGCCCGGGCCGAGCCGGGCCGTTATTCGACCATGCTGGAACGATACCGTATGTTCAGGCCGACTATAGAGCTGGTGTATCCTGAGACGGCGGTTAAGATGACAGAGCGCGCCCGTAGGCTTGAGGCTCTGTCGCAAGCCGTTAAAGTCTATCACAATGTGAGAAAGACAATGGCGCGCCGGCATACCCGTGAAGAACTGTCTGCTGCCGTAGACTCGCTGTCGGCGCATTCTCAGGCAACCGGTCTGACCAAGGCGCAGCGCCGCGAGGTACAGAAGCTGGCCGAACTTGGCGCGGCGGAATGGGACGCGCACGACTTTATGAGCGAGATGATGGCCGAGGTACTTGAACAGTGGAAAGTGATTCCCGGACAGAAAGAGGCATCGGCAGCTCTCAAGGAATATATTTTGCCCACCATAGCTACTGCGTATCCGGGTAAGAAGCGTTTCCCCTCCGAATATGCCTATCTCAACTCTGTGCTTGACGAATTTACCGGTGTTCTGTCTGATTATGAAGGGAACAGCGGCAAGTTGGATGATGAAGAGCAGTTCGGCCTGTGGATAAGGGCGATGATTAAGAAACTATATTAAGATACAGACAGATGCGTATACTTTCTACAGAATCGTTCAGCCATATCGTGCCGCTTACGCGTGAGAATTACGCCAACATCCATGCCCGTCTGAACCTGAGGCTGCCGCCGCGGACCGCTCGGCTGTTCTCGCGATTCACGCTGCAGCCGAGCCAGGGAGGCGCCCAGTGGAGTGTGAATATGGAATGTGAGAACAGTCTGCGCCCATATACCGAAGCTAACGCCGTGGAGCGTGCACAGGTGGGCATGGTTCTTCGCCAGGCTCTGGACGATGTCCGCAAGGCCTTCGGACCGCAGGCCGCGACAATGGAGAAGTTGCTGGACGTGCCCCACGAGGTATGCATCTTCTTTGCGCCTCAGCATGGCGCGCAGCCGGTAGTGGTGCTGGCCCAGTGGGGTTTCCGGCGTGTACGGGCTGCTTCGGGAGCCGGACTGCTTAAGCTTTGTCTGGATCGCGCCGAGGCTCTGACAGACGCACCTGTAGAAATATATGTGGGATATACTGACGGCAGTCCGGCGGCCGACAAGGATTTCATACTGCACATTTTCGGTAACGAAATTCCGTTCAGAACCGACAGCCGAGGCATATACAGCCCCGGGCATATCATGGTCGGAAAAGAGTTTATGGTAAGCGGCGGAGGTCTGGTTTCGCCTCTGTTCACAGTCGAGGCTTCGCGCGCTCGTTATGATGTGCTGCTCTCAAAGACAACATCGCTGACGGTATGTGTTGCAGAGGCCGGAGGCAGCCCTGCGGAAGGGGTGGGTGTTACCGCCGACAGCATGGAGGCAGTAACGGATGCCGATGGAAAATGCCTGTTTTCGCCTGTACCGTATGACGGTGAGCGCGATGTGCGGATAGAGGTACGTGGAGCCGGGCCGGTGGTGCACCGTCTGAAAGAAGAGGCCGGGGCCAATGTGGTTAATATCATGCTGGACGCTCCTGAGCCGGAAGAACCGGTGCCGCCTGTGCCAGAGCCTGTGACGGTCACGCTGCGCATGCTTGATAAGAAAGGAACACCTATGGCCGGCATGCCGGTAAAGATTTTGTGTAAAAGGGGATATGAGGACACGGTGACCGATGATGCCGGTTGTGTGCGTCTCAATGCCGCCGACCTGCTGCCGGGAGAGACCCCCAGGATTATTTTGCGCCGTCCGGAACCAGATACCGGGAACAAACCCCTTAACCAGACCAGGAAACTATGAAGTATACGACATATAAAGGAAAATTCAGGTACACGCCGGGCGTCAATGCTTATGACGTGACGGTCAGAAAGCCGTTCAATTGGTTGTGGCTTTTGCTATTGCTTTTGTTGCTGCCGTTGTTTATACGCTGCGAAAGAGAGGTGGTGGTAGAGGTGCTTGACGAAAAAGGCACCCCGGTGGAAAATGTGGATATATCGCTCGCTTATGACGCCCGGTTTCTTTACAATGACGGTTTTTTTACAACCGTGCCGGTAAAGGCCGGAGGCCGTACCGGGGCTGGCGGCACGGTCAGGATCGACAAGCTGCCGTGCAGTGTGTGGAGCTATATATTTTTCACAGGGACTAAGATGACTGTGGCTGCTGTTCCTCCTCCCCCTTACGAGGCAGCTATGTCCGAGGAGCGGTTTCACACTACGGGCAGGGTGCTGTTCACCCTTAAGACGGCACCGGCAGACATACCGGTGCGTGTCACCGACGCTATGACAGGCAGGCCGCTGGCCGGTGCCGAGGTCGTGGCCACGGTCAATGGCAGCGGTGTCGGGGTGTTCGCTACCGATGCTGGCGGTGTGGCCATGATACCGGGCATACATCCCACAGACGTGGTGAGCCTGGCCGGACGCAAAGAGGGATACGAGACCAACGAATACAGTATACGCCGCGTTAAAGGCTCCGATCTGGATTCTGATCCGGTAAAGGAGATTCCGCTCAAACGTGTATATGAGTGTGATGACGATGTTGAGTATAATAGCGAGGCAAAACCTCTGATTGTGATCGAGAATATAGACATGCACAAGGATAAGGGGCGGTTTGTGCTGACTGTCTTCACCATGAACCAGCCGGACCGTTTCGTGGTAAAGGATGCCGAGGGACGCGAGTTGCTCGATACGGGACTTGTGTCCACAGGCAATTCTTCGCGTGATTACACGGTGGAATTCTCCACACGCCATATAACTATCGAGGCACATGCCGATCCGGGCGGAAATCCTGAAACTTCTATATGGACCATACGGCCGCACTGTCCCGAATGAGTAAGCGCACTGTGGTGTTATGAAAAAGAGACATTTTTTGCTTTCGGCGGCTGTGCTGGCCGCAACCTGTGTATCGCCGGCTGCCACTCCGGGAGGCACGGTTTATGTGGATGACAAGGGTGTCATGCGCCGTTCGGGCACAGATGCCGAGGTGAGCTATTACGGCACAAACTATACCGTGCCCTTTGCCCATGCCTATCGCGCGCTGGGGGCTTTGGGCGTGGACCGCAAGCAGGCTGTCGACCGTGACGTGTACCATATGGCGCGTCTTGGTTTCAATGGTTTCCGTCTGCATCTTTGGGACGTGGAACTGTCTGACGCGCAGGGCAATCTGTTGCAGAATGACCATCTAGACCTGCTCGACTACCTGATATGGAGGCTCGAAAGCAGGGGTATAGATATAGTGCTTACAGCCCAGACCAATTTCGGAAACGGTTATCCGGAGAAGGATACGGACACCGGGGCTTTCTCGTATCGTTTTCCAAAATGCGGGATACATGAAGACCGCCGGGCACGTAAGGCTCAGGCCAATTATCTGGAGCAGCTGGCGCGGCATGTCAATCCTTATACCGGTAAGTCTTATGCCGGGGATGACGGTATCATAGCCATAGAAATAAACAACGAACCTTGCCACACCGGTACCGGAAAAGAGGTGACGGCCTACATAGACCGTATGGCAGGAGCGTTGCGCAAAGGGGGATTCGGGAAGCCTGTGCTGTATAACGTGAGCCATAATCGTGATGTGACACAGGCTTACTATGAGGCCGACATACAGGGCACGACATACCAGTGGTATCCCACAGGCCTGGTGGCCGGCCATGAGCGCAAGGGAAATTTCCTGCCGTATGTGGATGACTATACCATACCGTGGAAAGATTCGGTGAAGAACTATGGCAGGATGGCCCGGCTGGTCTATGAGTTTGATCCGGGCGACATATTGTATTCTTATATGTATCCGGCCATAGTGCGCACGTTGCGCAGGGAGGGATTTCAGTGGATCACCCAGTTTGCCTATGACCCTACCGACATGGCACGCTTCAATACCGAATACCAGACACATTTTTTGAATCTGGCCTATACGCCGTCCAAGGCTGTGGGTATGCTTATTGCCGCTGAGGCAGCCAGGAGTATCGGGCGGGGCGAGGATTTCGGACGTTATCCGCATAATACGGATTTCGGCGGTTTCAGCGTTGATGGCGAGAACGATCTGGCCTTGATGGATTCGGGCGGAAAGTTTTATTACACGCGCTCGACATCGCGCCGGCCCACAGACATTGCCGGCTTACGGCACATAGCCGGCACGGGTTCGTCGCCGGTGGCGGAATACGGGGGGACAGGCGCTTATTTTCTGGACTGTCTTGACGATTCGGTGTGGCGTCTGGAGGTCATGCCCGATGTGGTGCTGACAGAAGACCCGTTTGCAAAACCATCGCTTAAACGCGAGGTGGGCGCCATAGTCTACGCCCCTCATGAGATGAGTGTGTCTCTTCCGTCTTTGGGCGAAAATTTCATGGCTGTATCTGTAACCTCTGACGGTGAGGTGCTTAAGGCCGAGAGCGGATCTATAACCGTCATGCCGGGCGTTTATCTGCTTTCCAAAAGCGGAGACACTTCCGGCTGGACGGCCGAATCGCGGTTCGGGCCGTATGGCAATATGAAGGTGGGCGAATTCGCGGCTCCGGCACCTACCGCGTCGCTGTCTCCGCGTGTGTCTCATACGCCTCGGGCGCTGGCCGCTCCCGGTGACTCGCTGCAGGTGTTCCTTAAGGCGGTCAGCGGCGGCAAGATAGATGCTGTCAGGCTATATCCGTCAGATGTGTCGTTCTGGAAGGATGATAATACGATATATGATCTCGAACCGTCGGAAACAGAGGCTTATGTGTGGGAATGCCGTGTTCCTGTACCGGACTGGGCAGACGAATTCTCTTATAATATAGTGGCATATTCTGATGGCAGACCCGTGACATTTCCGGCCGCGTATTCCGGCACTCCGCTTGACTGGGATTATCCTGACCACCAGCCTGTCTACACTGTAAAAGTGCAGAAACCCTCGCAGCCGGTCGTGCTGATGCAGCCTGTGCGTGATTCGTCTACTGCCGAGGCCGGTTCTATCCCTGACGGACAGGGTGTGTGGCTTCGTTATGCGGCAGGCGCCCCTATGGCAGCAGATGCCTACCGTCTGGAATTCACCCCGTCGCAGGATAATGTGACGGCCGTAGTCAGGAACTATGTGGCGCCGGTCCTTTCTTCCGCGCCCGGGCTGGACGGCAAAAAGGAACTGGCACTGATGCTGGACAATACAGAGGGGATAGAGACGGTAGAGATAGGGCTTACCGACCGCGCCGGGATTACGCGTTCGGCCCGTGTTTCGCTCTCTGACGCGGCACAGACTTCGGAAGGAAGACTGCTTTCAGTACCGCTTGGCTCTCTGGTGCTCTCTCCCACACTGCTTGTACCGGCGGCATTCCCGTCATTCATGCCCCGTTATTTCGAAGCCGGAAGCATTGCCGGGGACAGTCCGCTGTCACAAATAGAATTTGTAACTGTCAGTTTTCCAGGTCTGCGCAAGGACTGTGCCGTCAAGGCTGATATCCGCGCCCTGGTATTGCGCTGATACGGCGGTTATAGGGAGCCTTGCTCGATGAGTGTGGCCACACGGTCTATTATTCCGTCTTCCTTATTGCTGTCAGGCTTCCAGCTCTGTTTCATGTTCATGCCGAAGAACCTGCCGAATGTCTGCCAGAAGCCTGCGCGGAAGCTGCCCAGAAACGCCTTGATGATGTTGAAACTGCTTTGGCTTGTCTCGCGGTTGATGAGCTTAAGCAGGACTTTGCCCTGCCCCTTGGTAAAGTTCTTTATTATAGGTTTGTACTGGTTGAATATATCTTTTTCAAGCCGTTTCAGATGTGCTTCCCTCTCTTTTTGTGACGGCAGGGTCTGTATGTATTCATATGTTTCGCATAATGTACCGAAAGCCTGCTTGGCATACGGCAGCGTCTTGCGCACATCGCGCACCGTGCGCCAGTAGAATTCTTCCTCTTTCTTATTTTTGAATTTTAGAGGAGGATAGACATAGAAGTCGCGAAACACGGTCATAAGCACGCGGTCGCCGTATTCGTCTACAAAGTGGTAGTGTCCCCGGTATAGTTTTAATTCTATTTCAGGCTCCTCGGCAGCGGCCTTTGCCGGCAGTGAGAATATTACCGATATTACCGCCGCAGACCAGAATAATATGTTTTTCAGTATGCAAGTATTCATTTCCCACGATACATGTTTGTCTATATAACGCAGAAACAGGCTGTTTTTATATAAGTGTTCCTCAGCAGGGGCCTAGCAGTGTGTAGACTGTTTCCGGGCCGCGCATGAACAGCAGCTCTATTGCAGCCACATTCCGGGGCATGTCGTATACCGGTACACCTTGTGGCAGTCCGGAGCCTGTGTCGCGCAGCCACCCTAGGGCTTCCTCAAGACCGGCGGCGCGCACCAGCGCCGTGTGTAACTGCCGGCAGAGCGATGCCAGGGTATCTGCCGGAGCGGCATATACGGCGGCAAATTCGTCTTCGAAATAATGGAAATAGGGGAACGCCCCGTAGGCACTCACCAGTGACTGCCAGTGCGCATGCCTCCAGTTGCCGTGTTCGGACAGCCTCAGTCTGTCGTAGGGGACACAGGCCAGGCGCCGCCGGCCCCCCTCGATAGGCACCGACAGGGTCTGTTCGCCCCACGCTCCCCGTATCAGGGCGCGGTTGGGATTTTGTGGGAGCTGCGGCGCGTCGCAAAGGCCCAGTCTGGCCATAGCCCAGGACGAGTACCAGGACAGCGAAGCTAGATACGGCACAGGCTCCATGGCTACTTGTCGGGATTGGCAGTGTGCAGTATGCGGTCGGTGCGCAGACCGAGGCCCGGAGCCTCGTCGTCAAACGATACCAGGACGGCCATCGGGGTTCCCACGATATGGTCTTCCGGCACGAAGCCCCAGTAGCGCGAATCTGACGAGTTATCGCGGTTGTCGCCCATCATCCAGTAATAGTCCATCTTGAACGTGTAATAGTCCGTCTGTCGGCCGTTGATATAAATCCTGCCGTCTCGGACATCCACTTTATTACCCTCGTAAGCCTCTATGGCACGACGGTATACGGGCAGGTTTGCCAGCGTCAGACGCAGTGTGGATCCCTGTTTCGGAATCCAGAACTCACCCATGTTCTGCAGTGACCAGCCAGGATTGCCCCAAAGAGGGAATATGCCGTCTGTCATTGGCTGCATGAGCGAGCTGCGGCGCTCTATCGTGCCGGCTATCTCGGGCCACGAACGGACTGTCTCAAGTGCTTTTCGTGTCAGAGGTACGTCATAGAAGGGGAACGGTATGCCGGGCATGCTCATAGGAGCCGAACCGGCGTCTTTCATGCTCACGCCGGCACTTTTCCACTGTTCGCTGCTTATGCCCGAAGTTACCGGCACAATATAGTTGTGCTGCACATATTCTGGTTCTTTGAGCGGCTTGCCGTTGATATATACGATGTCGTCTGCGATCTTCAGGCGGTCTCCGGGCAGGCCTATGGCCCGCTTCACGAAATTCTCCCTGCGGTCCACCGGACGCACCACCACGGGACCGAACACATCGGGATTTTCCGCTATGTAACGACGTCCGTCTTTCACACCGCCGCCGTTTTCCAGAGCATGCACTATATGGTAATAGTCGGGTTCGGGACTGAGCACCGGCACCGTGTCGCCGCAAGGCGCGTTGAACACTACTATGTCGTAGCGCTCCACATCGCGCAGGCCGGGCAGACGGTGGTAGTCAAACTGTACGGCGTCTATATAACTCTTCGTATTGACCACTGGAAGCGTGTGCTGCGCCAGAGGGAAGTGCAGCGGTGTCTGTGGCACTCGCGGTCCGTAGACAGCCTTGTTTACCCACAGATAGTCGCCTATGAGCAGGGTTTTTTCGAGCGATGACGAGGGTATTTTATAGTTCTGACCAACAAAGGCGAAAATGAAATATACGAGCACCAGGGCGTAGACTATGGCGTCTACCCATCCCATGACCGTTCGCACCCCCTTGTTCTTGCTCTTCTTCCACCAGGTGAACGGTATGTAGCCCGTGATGTATATGTCAAACAGCAGGAACCAGCATAGGAATACCCACGGGTCGCCCAGCCAGATCACCCACAGCAGGAATACCAGCGAAACGATGCCGAACCGCACCCACCGCGTGGTCTTGGTCTCCCTGAGACGCCGCTTGAAATCCTCCCCGAAATTTTTAGAATCAGCCATAAGTCACATCGATTAAATTTTTGCGGATAAAAACAGTTTGAGGTCAGATATTGTAAGTCTCCTGCAACACATCCTCCATAGAGTAATGTCCCGGTTCCGTGTTTTTTGACAGCCATTCAGCTGCCACGACCGCGCCTATGGCAAACCCGTCGCGGTTCTTGGCCTCGTGGTGTATGGACAGAGTGCACATCGGCGAGTCCCATACCACCTCGTGTGTGCCGGGCGCGTCGGCCAGACGTTCGTAGGTGACAGGTATACTGCCCTCGTGCAGGCTGTTGGCCTGAGGTTCCTGCCATGTTGTATAGCGGCTGTTCTCCTCAATTATACCGTCTGCCAGAGCTATTGCCGAACCGCTGGGATGGTCTTTCTTATTGACATGGTGTACCTCGTGCAGCTTAACGCTGTAATAACTGTACGGAGCCAGCATGCGGGCTATGATTTTGTTGGCAGCCATCATGGCATTCATGCCGAGTGAGAAATTGGCAGACGTCACCAGCTTGTTGCCGTTGGCACATTCCGTCTTTATCCACTCTCGTGTCAGGGCGTTGATCCATCCTGTGGAGCCGGAAACCACAGGCACACCCTGCTCCCAGCTGCGCCTTATATTTTCGCGCGCCGCCCCCGGATTTGTAAATTCCACAGCCACGTCAGCCGAGCGGAAAGCATCGCTGTCGAAATCGGCCTGGTTGTCAATATCTATTTTGCATACCACCTCGTGGCCGCGCCTTAGGGCTACTTTCTCGATCTCACGGCCCATCTTGCCGTAACCTATGATAGCTAACTTCATTTGTCCAAGTTATTTGCATTGTGGCAGAGCCTGCAATGCGCAGGCTCCGCTATACTGCAAAGTTACGAAAAAAAAACAAGACAGAGGCAGCGCCATAGTTAAAAAACGTATAATCAGCAATATGCAAAAACAACAACCGTCGTACTCAGGGCATCAGTTCCTATAAATTGCTTTCGTGTCCGAGCTCATTGCCTGACACATGTGTCACGACCATCATTGTGTTGCAGACCATGGATTCTGTTTTTTATGAGAGCATCCTTAATGGGATTATCGCTCGCGTTCGATAGAAATCGAGTGTCGGCCAGATTTGTCTAACACATTGTCCATTCGGGTTTTGCGCTTGATATTCTTTCTAATAGTATATCTAAACATTATTTCTGCTCTGAAATCGTTGATGTTTTTGTGTATTCTATCGTGTGAGTAAAATCCTTCGGTAGAAGTATATTGGTTGGTATACACCTTTCCGCAGAAATTGTGTAGCGACAGTCCTATATAGAAATCAGGCGTTATGTTGTAATTTATCTGTATGGTTGATAATACAGGTGCATTTCGTGAATCTGAAATAATCACTTCGTTAATATTACGGTTGATATATTTTATGTCACATGTGACGTTCCATTTGTCAAAATACTTGCTGAATGAACCGTGTACTACGAAATAGAAGTGTTTGTCCTGGTTGGCAAAATACCTCCATTGAGGCCCTCCGTTCAGATAAATACGACCGTTTTTAATGCGTTTGATGATAGTAGTATGTATGCCAAAATCGTGAAATGATCCTGCATTACGGTATGTGGATACAAAAACTCCGTCATCTCGCAGATAGCCATATTTGCTGAACATATTGTTTGATGTTACATAACTCACGCCTGGGACACAACTCCATCCTTTTGCTCCGAAATATCCGTAATTTATGAATATCAGGTGAGATATTTGTGGCTTTATGTTTGGATTACCCACTATCTGGTACATCGGATCATTCGAAATATTATAAGGATTAAGCAGTGATAGATCCGGTGCTTCAGATTCTATATAATAACGTAGATTGACGGAGTGGTTGCTATTAAACTTAAATGATGCTCCCGTGTTCAACCGTGGAAGTAGGAAATTTTTGCCATAAGTTTTATCCTTGCGTCTCAATATCCCGATGCCGGGTGTGCACGTTAAATATAATTTGCCAAGGAACTGTCTTGACCATCCTGCAGCTGCCTGTGCGAAATAAGAATTATTTTTGAATATTTTGGTATTTCCATTTAAATTTTCCACCTGAGATAAAGAGATGTATCCGTTTAACGAAGCTTCAAAAGCATTATTCCATCTGTCAGATTTATTCCAGGAGGCTGTCAGATAGCCATAATGCATGTGATTACGGAAATTGGTAAGGCTATACAAGGGCGTTTCCTCGTCATAGTAGTCGTAACGGTGGCTGCCAAGATGATTACGGCTGTAGTCATATCCTAAATTTATTTCCATGTCATGATCCTGGCTGAACACATGTTTGTAATAAGCGTTGCCCGAGACCAATTCGGTCATGCTGCGCCCTTTGCCTGCGAATGAGTAGTCAATGTCGTTTCCATTGTTTAATAACCCTTGTCCGCGTGTGCTGTTCTTAGAATAAGAATATGAGTAGACACCCTTTATCGCGAAATAATCATTTTTTCGGGGGATTAATTTATACAGTAATGAGCCAGAGACAGAACTTTTGTCATTTTTTAATTTTTGGTCATATGTCTGGCGGTAGTTACTTGTATGTGTCGATGTATAGTTGTCGGTAACTGTATGGTCAAAAGTGCCGCCGACATGGCCGTAGATGCCTGTTGTGGGTGTGCCTACTTCGAAAGAGCCTACCATCTCTTGGCTGTCAAACGGTATACTGCTTCTGCCATCTAATTCTACCCATAAATACGGGTGTTCTTTCCTTTTCAGCTTTATATTCATTACGCGTGTGTGACCGTCTTTAAGATATCGCGCAGACGGACTTGTGATGATTTCCACACTCTCTATAGTTTCTGGATCAATTGGCGCTATCCCGGTGTTTACCTTGTATCCGTCTATCAAAATAAGAGGCATTTCTCCATTGTCTGCCGTGACGGTTTTACTGTTAGGGTCCGCAAGGATTATAGGGATTTCTTGCAAAGCCATGAACGGATTTCGCCTGGCCTTGGCTTCTTTGGATAGATAGAATACCATGCCGGTAGCAGTATGTGTAATAAGCTTGCTTTTGTCGGCTACGACTTCGGCATCATCTAGTTGTATCACTTCGCGAGGCGTTAGATCGAAAGCACATTCTATAAATTGGTTTACTGACAGATTTCTTTGTTCTGGTTCATAACCGAAAGCATCAGCTTCTACAACATATTCTCCCTCTTCTACTTCTGGTATGTAATATCCATTAAAGTCAGCTTTGATATTATAACATATGGAATCGCCTCGCCAGAATGTTATTTGACTTCATCTACAGGTTCTCCCGTTGATTTATTTATAATCATGCCGAATACGCCGAAACTGTCAGCATACATGGAAATACTACAGAGTGTTGCCAGAAGAAATGAGACAAATAGATTTTTCATGATGCAGATGGTTTAAGGGTTGGAATGACTTTTAATGCCACAAATATACTTAATTATTTTTTTATTATCAAATTTTTTGTTGCGTTTTTCTATGATTATGTTTTAAATTTGGCTACTATGGTTTAGTAGTCAATATTTTATAAATATAAAATATTTAAATATAATTGTTTTGAGGATTGGAAACTGGCTGTGGTTTGGGTAGTTTTAACAGATGATTGTAAAAGATTAACAGAACTCAAGGCTGTGTCCGTGATTATTTTTAATTTTGTAGCTGTAAGGTATGTGGGAGATACGCTCTTCTGTGGTTTTTATAGCTGCAGATGGCCTGGATAGTGGATATTATTAACTCTAATGATTAGGTATGAGTGAATTACGAGATGTGATACGGCGCGAACTGACGGATGCCGGTGCGTGCGCGGTGGGTTTTGCAAGTGCCGGAATGGTAGACGATGCCGCCTGGGATGCGTATATGTCATGGCTGGATTCAGGTTCGGCCGGAGAGCTGGGATATATGCATCGCAATCTGGAGCTGCGCCGTGACCCGCGCGGACTGCTGGAGGGGTGCTCCACTCTGGTATGCACCGCGTGGAACTATCTGCCGGCCGTGTTGCGCGGCAGAGATATGCCGTATATAGCACGGTATGCGTATCCGCCGGACTATCATAAGGCGTTGCGGCGCATACTTAAGCCTTTGTGCCGCAGCTGGCAGGAACGCTTTTCGGGGCTTTCGACACGCATATGCATAGACTCGGCGCCTCTCATGGAGCGTTATTGGGCTGTGAGGAGCGGTGTGGGATTTATAGGGCGCAACGGTGTGCTGATAGTGCCTGGCACGGGGTCATGGGTGTTTCTGGCCGAGATTCTGCTTACTGCCGTGCTGGAGCCTGACATTCCGTGCGGTCTCGGGTGTGCCGGCTGCGGTGTGTGCCGCAGTCTGTGTCCGTCGGGTGCGCTTGATGAGGACGGCAGGGTGGACTGCCGCCGGTGCCTGTCTGCTCTCACGGTCGAGGTGCCGGGATCGGCTCCGAAACTGCCGCAGACCCCTCTGGCCGGCTGTGACTGCTGCCAGAGCGGATGTCCGCACAATGCCGGCGCGCTGCCCACCGAAGTACCGCAGCTGGCCGCTATGCCGCAGGTGGCAGGTCTTTCGGCAGACGAGATTCTTGCTATGGACGACGAGGATTTCCGAGACCGGTTTGCCGGAAGTGCCTTGTCGCGTATGGGGCTGGAGGGACTGAGGGCTAATCTGTCGCGGCTGTAAAAAACTTTTTATAACGGGTGGCGTTATAAATTTAACAAATATAGACAACTATGAAAAATACACAGAAAAACAGACTTTATATTATAAGTTTCGGCGACAGCCGCAAGTACAGACTGCTGTATGATCCTGCCACGGGTAGCGCGAAGGGGGCTCTCGAGCCTTTTGTGGATTATGAAAAAGAGCTGAACGAGTATCTTGCCAAGGAATTTCCAGGCGATACATATGCGTATTACACTACGCCGCGTGTAACCGAGATTGAGGAATCGATGGTATCGGAATATGACGATTATCCGTTGTTCGACCGCCGGGCCATGGAGGAGGTGAAGAGGGAGCTGGTACGCGAGATACAGGTTATGAATGACAACCGCGAGCGTAACAGTAATGATGCATGGGGATGATGTAAATGTCGCCAGGCGCTGTGTCGGTATAATTTTTCGTGAGATTTCGCGTCTGAAAGATATATGATGCGGTTGCTTACACTGATATTGCCGTTGGCCGCCGTTTTGTGCGGCACGGCGGCGCTGCCTCCGGCCCCTGAGGGTGATTCGCCGCGCGCGCGGTCGTTGCAGCGCCTTGTGGCGCGTGCCGATTCGGGAGTGGCGCAGGCCCAGTTTGCCTTGTCGGGACTGATAGAGCGCGGCGAGGAGGGTTTTGCCAGAGACTCTGTGCTGGCCCTCAGACTGCTGCGCATGTCTGCCGGGCAGGGCTATGCTCCGGCATGCAATTATCTGGGATACTGCTATTTTATTCCCTCTCTTGGTCTGCGCCAGGATGCTGACAGCGCCCTGGCCTGGATAGAGCGCGCGGCTTCTGTGCCGGATCCTGACCCCAAGGCGTTTAACAATCTCGGGATGCTTCTGCTCACAGGCGAGGGTGGTGTGCGCCGCGATTACGGCAAGGCTTTCTACTGGCTTTCCAAGGGTGCCTGCCGGGGCGTGCCGGCTGCACAGGCCTCGCTGGCCCACATGTATCTGGAGGGGCTAGGTGTGGAGAAAGACTCGTTACGGGCCGGTATCTTGCTGCATGACGCGGCTGCGGCCGGACTGCGCCAGGCGGCTGTGAGGCTGCGCGAAATCACAGCGGCAGCCACAGACACTATGCGCACGGAGACGCTGATGCCGCTGGCCCTGGGGTATTATCATGAAGGATTGTTTGATCTTTCGGCACCACTGTTCGAGCAGTGCGCCGGCCGTGGCGACGCATATGCTGCCGCGCTGCTGGCACAGAGCTATGCCCGGGGACTGGGTGTGCCTTACAGCTACGAGCGTTCGGTGGAATGGTATAAAAAGGCGGCCGAGGGCGGAGATCCCTCGGCACAGTATGTTTTGGGAGAGACGCTATCCCAGTTTCCCGACATGTTTGGGGAGGGGCCTACGGCCCAGGAATGGCTGGAGCGTGCCGCCACGGGGGGCGTAACAGACGGAGAGGCTGCCATGCGGCGCCTTAATCCGTAATCGTTTTTATTCGCTGAGCCTGTATTCGCCGGCTGCTTCCTGCAGTTCGGCCAGGCTGTGTTCTTGTCCGTCGGTGAATTCGACGGTTGCCACGGGGGGCGACAGGGTCACGGAGGCGGTTATGCCCGGCAGGGCGTTGAGTGATTTTTCGAGATGCATGCGGCAGTGGTTGCACATCATGCCCTCGACACGGTATTCTTTCTTCATATTGTCTTGGGTTTGGTTGTCGTTATGGATTGTATCGTTGTCTTCTATGCGTCTGCCTTTCAGCAACAGGCTGTTGGTGACCACGCTCACGCTGCTGAACGCCATGGCCGCGCCGGCTATCATGGGATTGAGCAGGAAACCGCACACAGGATAAAGAAGTCCGGCCGCTATAGGGACGCCGATTATATTATATATAAAGGCCCAGAACAGGTTTTGCCTGACTGTGCGCATGGTCAGACGTGATAGCCTCAGGGCCTGCGGTATTTTGGAAAGGTCAGACCCTACGATAGTCATGCCTGCCACTTCCATCGCTATATCCGAGCCAGTGCCCATGGCTATGCTTAGATCTGCCGCGGCCAGAGCGGCGCTGTCGTTTATACCGTCGCCCACCATGGCCACATGGCGGTGTTTGCGTTGCAGTTCTTGTATGAACCATGCCTTGTGGTCAGGCTGCATGCCTGCCCTGTAATGGCTTATGCCTACGGCCGCAGCCACGGCGCGCGCCGTCTTGTCGTTGTCGCCTGTCAGCATCCAGACCTCTATGCCGCGCTGTTTCAGTGCGGCAATCGCTGCCGGAGTATCCGGCTTTATGCGGTCTGTTATGCCGGCCGCGGCCAGCGCTCCATCCTTCTCAGAGGCCAGACACACCACTGTCATGCCTTCGCCGGCCATTGAATCTATATGCTGCTGCAGTTCTGCCGGTATCTCCGTGTCGTTGTCTGCGAGTAGTCCGGGGCTGCCGGCATAATATTTTATTCCGTCCACGGTGCCGCACACACCGCGTCCCGGAATTTCTTCAAAATTTTCTACATACGATTTTCCGCCGCCTGTATGCGTCGTGATTGCGCCGGCCAGGGGGTGTGCCGACAGACGTTCGAGCGAGGCGAATATTCCGTTGCAAAAGCCTGTGTCGGCTCCGGGAGCGTAATAGACATGCTTTACTGAGGGCTTCCCTTCTGTGAGCGTTCCTGTTTTGTCCAGCACAACGGTATCAGTCTTCTGCGCCACCTCGAGGCTGACGGCATCCTTGATGAGTATGCCGTGTTCGGCACCGCGCCCTATGCCTACCATTATGGCTGTGGGGGTGGCCAGTCCTAGCGCGCACGGGCACGCTATGATGAGCACGGTCACGGCTGCCAGTATGCCGTGTACCGCTCCTCCCGTGCCGCCTGCCGCCCACCAGACAATCAGCGAGAGTATGGCTATACCGATAATCACGGGCACGAATATGCCGGCTATGCGGTCTGCCAGACGCTGTACGGGGGCTTTGCTTCCCTGTGCCTCCTGCACCATGGATATGATGCGTGCCAGAAGGGTGTCGGTGCCTACGGCGGTTGCGCTGTATGTGAGTGTGCCGGATATGTTGATCGTGCCGGCATATACCTCGTCTCCCTCATGTTTTTCGACCGGGAGTGGCTCGCCGCTGAGCATACTTTCGTCCAGATGGCTTTTGCCGCCTGTCACTGTGCCGTCTACGGCTATCTTTTCTCCCGGGCGTGCCAGAAGCATGTCTCCGGCCGCCACCTGCGAGATATCGGTGACTATGTCGGCGCCGTCTCTAATAACAGTCACGGTAGACGGCTGGAGGCCCATCAGACGGCGTATGGCCGAAGATGTATTGCCTTTTGCCCTGGCTTCCAGCGTGCGTCCCAGCAGTATGAAAGCTATTATCACGCTCGATGCCTCGAAATATACATGCGCCTCGATGCCGCGCGAGGTCCAGAACCCGGGGTGTACCATGGTAAACAGGCTGAACAGATAGGCTATGCCCGTGCTTAGGGCCACCAGGGTGTCCATGTTGCAGGAACGGTGCATAAGCTGTTTCCACGCGCCGGTGAAGAAACCGCGCCCGAAGACGAATAATACCACCGTCGATAGAGCGCACATTACCGGGTCGGCCCACGGTTCGTGCATCCAGCCCATCCCTATGACGGCTACGGGCAGTGTGAGTATGCATGCGGCTGTGGTTCTTTTTTTGAGCTGCCGGTAGCGCCGCGTGCTTTCGTCGGCAGCCTTGGACGCGTCGCCGTCAGTAAGCAGTCCGTAGCCGGCATCCTGCACGGCTGCGGCCAGAAGGCCTGGATCACAGTCATCGCCGGCTACGACACGTGCTGTGGCGGCCGCGTAATTGACAGAGGCCTCTTCCACTCCCCGGCAGGCACGGAGTGCTTTTTCCACTCTCGAGGCACATGCGGCGCAACTCATGCCGGTCACGGGATAAGTATATTGTTTTGACATGTTAGTTGTGTTGTTTCGTCTTGGCGGCGCACTCGGGGCACAGCCCTTTCACTATATAGTTTAGCGACATCGGTACAAATCCGCCTGGCAGAGCGATTTCGGGTACCGATGTGTCACAGAAGCAGAACGTACTGCCGCACTGCGTGCAGTAGAAATGCGGATGCAGGTCGTTATGGTGGTCGTGCGCTCCTGCCGCGTGGCAGATTTCATATTTTACCGAGCCAGAGCCGTCTTCTATGGTGTGCACCAGCCCCTTGTCGCTGAACAATGCGAGCGCCCGTGTGATACTGGAGCGGTCCACAGTGCCCAGGCGGCACTCTATGTCTTGCGCGCACAGCGGGCTTTCGGCTTGCAGCAGCACGCGCATGACCAGCGAGCGCACCGGCGAGACCTTTACCCCGGCCTTGTCGCACAATGACTGTATGCGGTCTGTCATCAGCGCGGAGTGAGTGTCACCAGCGGCACTAGCATCTCCTGCATAGAGATACCGCCGTGCTGGAATGTGCCCGTGTAATACTGCACGTAGTAGTTGTAATTGTTAGGATACGAGAAGAAGTCCTCGTTGCAGGCGTATATAAACGTGCTCGACAGATTGGGGGACGGCAGGCCGAATTTGCCGGGATTGGACATCTCGTAAACCTGCTTGCGGTTGTAGTTCAGATTTTTCCCCACCTTGTAACGCAGATTGGTGTTGGTATTGCGGTCGCCCACCACCTTTATGGGGTTGTCCACCCGTATGGTGCCGTGGTCGGTGGTGAGTATGATTTTTGCGCCGGAAGCCGCTATGCGCCGGAAGAGCTCTATTGCTCCCGAATGGCGGAACCAGGACTCTGTGAGCGAACAGTATGCGGCATCGGAATTGGCCAGCTCGCGTATCATCTTGCTCTCGGTGCGCGCATGGCTCAGCATGTCGATAAAGTTCAGCACGACCACGTTCAGAGAGTTGCTTTCCAGCTGCTTGAAGCGCGATATATACTTCTCTATGGCCGGAGAATCGTTCAGCTTGGCATAAGAAAAAGTGTCGCGGCGGCGGAAACGCTCTATCTGCGTGCGCAGCAGTTGTTCTTCATATATGTTTTTACCCTCGTCCTCATCCTCGTCTACCCAGTACTGCGGAAACATAGACGCTATCTGCTGCGGCATCAGGCCTGCGAATATGGCATTGCGCGCATACTGTGTCGACGTGGGCAGTATCGTGGTATACAGATCTTCGTCCACAGTGAAATGGTCGGAGAGCAGCGGCTGGAGCACGCGCCACTGGTCCAGCCTGAAATTGTCTATCAGTATGAAGAAAATCTTTTCGCCCCGGTCGAGCAGCGGAAACACGCAGCGCTTGAACAGCTCGTGGCTCATGAGAGGGTGGTCGGGCGAATTCACCCATCCCTCGTAGTTCTGCTTCACATACTTCGTGAAATTATAATTTGCGTCCCTGGTCTGCATGGCCAGCATCTCGTCCATCCTGGTGTCGGTAGTGGCCAGATTAAGCTGCCAGAATACGAGCGAGCGGTAAAGGTCGTAGAAGTCTCCTATGCTTTCTGCACGGCTTGTCATAGAGCTTATACGCTGGAATTCCTGCTGGTACGATGACGAGGCCTGTGTGGCCACCAGCTCCGAGCTGTGCAGGTTTTTCTTTATAGACAGCAGTATCTGGCTCGGGTTTACCGGTTTGATGAGATAATCCGAGATCTTATTGCCGATAGCCTGGTTCATTATATTCTCTTCCTCGCTTTTTGTAATCATTATTACCGGCAGCTGCGGATGCTGTCGGTTGATTAGCGAGAGAGTCTCCAGTCCGGATATTCCCGGCATGTTTTCGTCGAGCAGGACCAGGTCGAAGTGTTCGCGTTCCAGGGCGTCGAGCGCGTCGCGGCCGTTGTTGGCTGTGGCCACTTCGTACCCCTTGCTCTGTAGAAACAAAATATGTGGTTTCAGCAGGTCTATTTCATCGTCTGCCCAAAGTATCTTTTCCATAATAATCAGTTTTCAAAATCCGCCGTGTTGCGGAGTTCCGTCAATTTCATAACAAGCACGTCGGTTTGCAGTTCATTTATCCGTTCCGGAATTGCCGCCGGCAGTAAAATCTGCTTCAGCCTCATCCCTTTAGGTTTTCTTCCATAAGAGAATTTGAAACGATTGTGGGTTATGCATAATGCATAGAACAGTTTCTCACGCAAAGTCATAGGTTTTCTTGGTATAAGGACGCAGACATTTGAATTTGGCACGAAAGGTTCTGTTGATACATATGCATATGAGTGGCTTCCTTGTCCGTCAGTTGATACATATAGGGTATTAACAGGGAAAATATTACTGCTTTTTATGAAATGTCTGTTTACATAAGCATCTATACTGCTGTCTTGTCTGTAAGAAGGTCTAATATACGGAATCCAATTCTCATTTTTACGTGTGCAAGATCTAATAACTTTGTCAGATGCTATTCCGTTATGTATGGCAAATAGTTTGTCAAGACAGACCAATGACTCGCTGCCAGTGTCAATAGCTTTTTCAGACAGGGTTACAGAATCAGGCATATTCAATATTGACGCTGGAGATATATTTATTTCTTTTATATCATCAGGTAGTGTGGCTGGTAATAAAATATTTTTTAGTCTTTCTCCTTTAGGTTTTCTTCCATAAGAAAATTTAAATCGGTTATGTGTGATGCATAGTGCGTAAAATATTTTCTCACGTAAATCCATAGGCCGTTTGGGTATAAGGACACAGACATTTGAATTCGGTACGAAAGGTTCAGTCGATACATACGCATAAGAGTGGCTTCCTTGCCCGTCGGTTGATACATATAATGTTTCTGCAGGGTAGATATTTTTTGATTTGACAGTATGTCTGTTTACATAGGCATCTATACACGAGGTTTGACGGTGGGACGGACGTATAAAAGGAATACAGTTCTTGTTCCGTCTATAACTAATTCTGCGTACCATCGATGATGATACGCCGTTTCTGACTGTGAACAAGTCCTTGAGAGGGACAAGTGGGTCAATATTTTTTTTCATAATTCGTTACCCTCTTGTTCTTCAGTTATTGATTGTGAGTTGTGTGTATGTATGTTGTAAAGCAGATAATTTTTGACTGTGTTTGTGAAGTCGTCAGCTGATAACTGTGAATAATCGGCTTGCAGATATGCCTCTGCACACCATTCCATGTCTGCAGTCACCTCTTTTTTCACACTAAACTCACTTATTTCATCTCTATTTAAGAATGCATTGACCCATTTTTCCTTTATTTGAGGCCATGTGTGGTTGAAGTCTATGCGACCAATGTTTTTCTTTTTGACAAAACCGTCTTCACGACAATAGCCAAACCATGTCTTGTAGCCTTTGGGGTGTGGTATTCCGGCTGTCAGTATGACCGCGCATGTGACGGTGTTAACTTTGCTGTTAGCAAATAGTTCTTCTGGTAGAGATAGCACTCCTTCCAGCCGGTTGCCTTCCAACAAGAGTTGCTTAAGTGCAAATGCAGTGCCTTTTGTTTCTATTACACAGCTAAGAGGCACTAGAGCTATACAGCGGCCGCCTTTTTCCAGCATTGATAGATTTGCAAGTACGAATTTCAATTCTTCAGTACCACGTTTCTTATTTTTGTATGGTGGATTCAACAGTCCCACAGTGGGATGGAATGTTTTTGATATTGTTTTGCAGTCTGCTTCGTTCAGGGTATCTCCTAACATGATGTTGGTGCGGCCGTCGCGGTGCATTATCATATTAGATATAAGGAGAGTATATATTTCGTCATCAAATTCAATACCTATCAGTTGCTTGTCTTTTATTGCCTCTTCTTTTGCAAGTCTGCCTCCGGCATCTTTTAACATCTTTTTCATGGCGCTGACGAGGAAACCGCCTGTGCCGGCACAATTATCCAAGACAATACTGTCTTTATTTACCTCGGCAAGTTCTGTAAACAATTCAGTGATATGGGGAGGTGTCAGTACAATACCCAGGCCTTTGTCATTGTTAGCATAACGTAGAAATTCAACATAGAACTGACTGACGGTATCAATATATTTATGAGTAACCATGAATCCGTTGATACGCTTATCACACTCATTTATCAGGTTTGTTACAAAGAGGTGGTTTTTAGGATCAGATAATACAGTATTTGTCATCAAAAATTCATAGCTGGCCTTTAGAGACATCTTGTTCCTGTCTGGTACGTCAGATTTATCAAGTTCGAAACATACTGTGTCATACATATTGCTTATCAATACGTCATGAGAAGGATAACCTGTGTATTCGGCCTTAAAACGTTCGTTTTTTAGTGCAATCATGATAGCGCTAATCAAGAGAGCCCGTTTAGACTCTTTGATTTTCATAGCATGAAGCACTTCGTTCAGTTCCTTGGTATAAGATATAAGCTCGCTAAAGTCTTGATTGAATTTATATTGGCTCTTTTTAAGCCCATCGTAATAATCATTGAAAGACAATAAGTCTGCATGGTCAAAATACGGATATGAACGGTGGTCTCTGGTTATTTGCAAATAATGTGAAATGCGACATAGGTTTTCTTGCTCTCCGCTGAAGCCGATAGCTACTACATCGAATTCTCTTGATAAAAATGATGAATATAACAATGCGCCGTCCACAGCGTAGTTGTTGTAAGAATCAAGTGTCTCAGAGCTGTGTCGTGATATTTCAGCTTTGCATTCTACTACAATGATAAAATCAGAATATTTACGTGAATGAATGATAAAATCTGGATAACCACATCCTTCGCCTGATTTCGATGCATGTTTGAGCAATTTGTCGATGGCCTTGCTATCAGATTTTTGTTCCTCTATGACAATGTCGGGATTGTCATAGTATCCCATGTCGCGGAGCTTGCTCCGGAATAGGTTCATTGTCTTTGATTCATTGGACATGGTCTGTAAATATATTGTTGATTACTTGGGTGTTGTATTTTAGTGTGGGCGTAGCCAGTCGGCAGGGATGATTGAGTCGGGGTTTACGGTGTCTACGCGCACCACGACCCGTTTCTGTTCGCCGCGCCACGGGAATGCGTGGCGGTATGTGCGGTATTCTACCCGCAGCGGTCTGCCCGAGTTTTGGAATTCGCGCATGGTTTTGCCCAGTTTGTCGGAGGTTGAGAATGTGAAATCCTCGCGGTAAATGCGCGTGGTGTCGTGCAGGTTCTTATATGGCAGCAGCACTCCTTCGTATGTCTTGAACAGGTCGCCGCGAAGCTCTACTGTCTCTACGTATCCGTACTGCACGGCGTCTTCGGAGTAGGGGGCGAACACCAGTCTCCATGCCAGCCATCCGGCAGCGGCCGCTATGCATGCCGCCGCCGTCCACAGCAGCACGCGCCGCCATCGCGTCGTAGGACGCAGATGTTCCCATTCGTCCTCGTCGTTATCCCAGTAACGTGGGTCGTCAGGGCGGTATTCGGGCTCTTTGGGCTTTTTGGGTTCCTCTGGTTCAAAACTCTCGTACAGGTCTTCTTTATCGTCGTCTTCGGTATTGTTGAAACGCATGGCAGCCGGTATGTCTGTTAAGCCGGGTCCGGTATATATCCGGCCCCGGGGTGTGAATTAATATTGATAACTTAGAAACAATTTTTATCCACGTTTTGCCGGAGCCGTGTCGCGGCGTTCGGTGGAAATGTATGCGGCGGTGTATATGCCGAGAATTATAAGCATTATTGTCTGCGCGCTCCACACCACTATGCTCATCGATGTGGCAGGGGCCTCGGGCACGGCATAGAGCATGAGGCCGAAGACCACTGCCATGTTCCACGGGCCGAGCCCGCCGTTGGAGGGTATGGCCATGCCTATCGACGAGAGTACGAACGCCACCAGGCAGGGTAGAAGTCCGGCCATGGTGCCCGGTTCGGAGCACAGGGTGCGTGTGCAGTCGAAGGCGTAGAATGCCGCATATAGCTGGAAGAAGTAGCATCCCCAGATACACAGTGTGTATGCCAGGAAGGCGCCTCGTCCTTTCATGCGTGTCACAGAGGCGAAGCCGTTCCATAGTTCGGCGGTCATCTTGCGCAGCCGTACCACAGGGCGTGTGTCGCGCCAGATTCTCAGTGACAGCCAGACTGCCCCCGCCGAGGCGGCGATGGCCACCCAGAACAGGGGGGAGGAGATGGTGGTGACCATGTCCTGTCCCACCGGGTATTTGTTCAGAAACGCCATGATCTGGCTATTGGCCACCACCAGGGTGAGCAGCAGCAATAGCAGCACGGTCAGCGTGTCGGCCAGGCGGTCGGCCACCATCGAGCCTATCACGCCGGTCACCGGGGTGTGCTGGCGCTGGGCTATGTAGGTGCACCGCCATACTTCGCCCAGACGCGGAAAGACTAGGTTGAGGGCGTAGGTGCCGAATATTGAACAGCACAGAGCCATGAGCGGCGGCGTTATGTCCATGGCGCGCAACTGTAGCCGCCAGCGCAACGCGCGGAACACATGGCTGAACACGCTTATGGCCATGGCCAGCAGGATCCATTTGTAGTCCACACCGTGGCGTATGGTGTTCCACAGCTCGGCAAAGTCTATCTTTGTGAACATATACCACACCAGCAGCACCGTGATGGCAAGCGGTATTATGTAGCGTACGGCCTGTTTCAGTATGCTGCGGCTTCCTTTGGTCGAAGATGGTTCTTGAGTCATTGTCGGCGTTTTGTTAATAAGCTATTTTGCAAAATTACAAAAAATATTTCACAGAAATTCCGGGTACGGGCTATTTGCGGCCGAAGTCAGCCGGAATTTCACCCCATTCATCGGTAGGCCATTTGCGCACGGGGTTTTGCCAGGTGTGTGACTGTACCCATGCGTCGGCCCGTGCCAGCAGTTGTCGCAGATAGGCCGTGTCGGCACAAGGTGTAAGCCTCGTGTTGGAACCATGGCGTGACAGCCATGCCAGAGCCGTGCGTGAGTCGGAATATATGGTGCGGCGTGTCTCCCCTCTTTGCGCGCATAGGGCCAGGGCGTGCACAAGGGCCAGGTATTCGCCTATGTTGTTGGTGCCTACAGGGAAAGGCCCCATGTGGAATAACTCGTTGCCAGAGGCTATCTCCACACCTCGGTATTCCAGTTTGCCGGGATTGCCGGAGCATGCCGCGTCTACGGCGATAGCGTCCGGGGCAATACCGGGCAGGGCCGTATAGTTTGTGGCCGCTGCCGGCCGGCGTGCGTATTCCAGAAGTGTGCGGCATTCGTCGGAATCATTGCCTCTGAAAGCCGCCACAGCCTGCTCGTAGCTGCTGAAACTCTTATATTTGGCTCCAGGATAGGATACGACCTGCTCCTGGGCGTCCTCCCAGTTGTCATATATGCCCGGCTCGATGCCGACCCATACCACGTAGTATTTTTGCTTCTTATTAGCCATAAACATGCAAATGTAATACATAACTCCTATATTTGCAAATCTGCTTTTGCCCTCTGTGGAAAGACACTGCAGGATATTTTGCCGAAAAAGCGCCGGGACCGGCTTATATAGCAAAAGAGGATGCGTCGTAACATATTAGTTACGACACACCCTCTATGGTTGTTTCTGACGGTGCTTAGAGGCACATATTGTCAGATTTTATCTGACAACGGCTTTATAACTTTTTCCGTTTACTGTCACCAGGTATATGCCGGAAGACGGAATTACTACAGACACGCTTTCCGAGGCAGCAATTATGCGGGCCACGGTCACTCCGTCAGTGCCGGTTATGACTGCCGGACTTCCGGGAACGATGCCTGACAATGTCATTGTGTTGCCGTTCACGCTGATTGCTACGGCAGCTTCAGCGGTATTTGTAATGCTCGCGGTGTTTAATTTCCAGATAACGTTGCCGTTTTTTGCTACTTTGGTGAGACTGCTGCCGATACCGTCCATACCGAAAGAATTATCCAGCACTCCTCGTTCGGACGAAATGCCTTTAATCCATTTTCCGCCGCCTATCGAGGTGGAAAATGTTTCGTCAGCAAACTCCTCCATCTCCATTATCTGCAGTCCTGGGTATTCGTCAGAATCGTATACGGCTGTACACTTAAGGTAGGCGTTTCTGCCTTCTGAAGACTCGCCCCAGTTGCCCGGAACGCATACGGTGCATTTGTCACCCTCCGTCAGGCCGAAATCGTACAGAAGTTCCCATTTGCCAGCTGTCAGGTCTGTCTGGAAATAGACTTTGTCGCCTTCTGAATGTACGATAGCGGCAGGAGATTTGGTCGCATCGTCATTATCAGTTATTTCCCACATCTGAAGGCATGATGTTCCGAACGCCTCGGTCTCGCCGTCTATGACAACGGTCTGCACATGTTCGTCAATAACAGGTGACTGGGTGCCGTATACGGTGCTTTCCCAGCTCGTACCGTTGACAAAAGCATTCTCAGCTGATACAACAGAAGGATGTACTAAAGAAGCACATAAAAATGCGGTGACGGATAAAAAATATAGTGTTTTCATAAAATATAGATTTTATAAGTTTAACATTTTGCAAAGATAGTAAAGTTTTTACAAAGAAACGAAATATTTTGAAAAAATAATAACTGGTGACAAGTAGTTTTTTCGGGGGTATTGCTCTTTCAAATCTGTTGACGTGTTTTGACCCCGTCCTTGTGCCTGCCATACGGACGGCAGAGGGCAATAAAGGGGGGATGCGGAGCGTTAAACAGTTATGTTTAAGTGTGCGCGGTATATAAGTGGGGGCGGCGTTGCGTTATTGTCGCTGGTATGTCTTGTGCTGGCCGTGGTGTCGTTAGGGTGTTCGACACAGAAGAATACTGCCGCTTCGCGCAACTGGCAGGCATTCACTACGCGTTACAATGTCTATTATAATGGCTCTGAACATTACAAGGAGCAGCTTAAACAGATGGAACGCGAATATCAGGATGACTACACCAGGCGTGTGCTGATGCATCCTGCCGAGGCTCTGGCTGACCCTAAGATGCCGCAGCCAAAGGGTGATTTCAAGCGCACGATAGAGAAGATGCAGAAAGCCATACAGCTGCACTCTATCACGAAGAAGCCGAAACGCCGTTCGTCCACTCCCAAAGACAAAGCTTTTAGGGCACGCGAGGAGTTTAATCCGTTTTTGCACAATGCTTGGCTCATGATGGGCCGCGCGCAATATCTCGGCGGTGACTTCCTGGGAGCGGCATCTACATTTTTCTACATATCGCGCCATTTCAGGTGGCTGCCGCAGGTGGTCGAGGAGGCACAGCTGTGGCAGGTGCGTTCGTATCTGGCTATGGGATGGCTGTATGAGGCTGAGAACATACTCACCCATATCAAGAGAGACAAGCTGCACGGCAGGGCGCTGCAAGAACAGTATGACTTTGTGATGGCAGACTATCTGGTGCGTTCAGACAAGGCTGCCGAAGCGGTGCCGTATCTAAGGGAGGCGGCAGCCTCCGCGCGCGGTTCGCAGAAAAACCGTCTTAACTTTCTGCTCGGACAGATGTACGCGTACCTCGGAGATAAGAAAGCTGCTTATACGGCTTTCAGCAGGGCCGGAAAGGGCAGTTCGACCGATTACCGCACGAAGTTCAACGCCCGTATCAAGCAGAGCGAGGTATATACGGGCACCAATATCAGGGGCGAGGTGGGGGCGCTGCGTTCCATGGCCCGGTATGAGCGAAATAAGGAGTTTCAGGACCAGATATATTATGCCATAGGCAATCTGTATATGTCGCGAGGCGATACGGCCGAGGCCAAGAAGAATTACTCGCTCGCGGTAGAGAAATCGACACGCGGCGGTGTGGACAAGGCCATGGCCCAGATAGCTTTGGGCAATCTCTTGTTTGACGAGCATGATTACGTAAAGGCTCAGCCCTGCTATTCGGAGGCGGTGCCGCTGCTGCCGGATAATTACCCTGATTATAAGAAGCTTAAACTGCGTTCCGACGTGCTCGACGAGCTGGCCACATACAGTGGCAACGTTGAGTTGCAGGATTCGCTTCTCGCGCTGTCCCGAATGCCGGAAGAGGAGCAGCTGAAAGTGGCTGAGAGGCTGGCCGAGGAATATGCCCGTAAGAAAAAAGAGGAAGAGGAAGCCGCCAAACGGGAGGCTTATCTGGCCGAGCAGGCTTCAAAAGGTGAAATCAATAATGCCGGCGGCAGCACTCCGCCTAATTTCGCCCTGAACAGTGACAAATCGTGGTATTTTTACAATGCGCAGACCAAGGCGGCCGGTAAGACCGAGTTCCAGCGCCGGTGGGGCGCGCGTAAACTGGAGGATGACTGGCGGCGCCGCAATAAGAATACTTTCAGTTTCGACGAGGATACCGGCGACGATGAGGATGAAGAGGGGCTTACCGAGGCCAACGACAGTATATCGGAGGAAGATAAGAAATTGCTGGAGGCCGAGTCGGATCCGGCCAATCCTAAATATTATCTGAAAGATATACCGCGTACTGAGCAGGAGATACTCACTTGCAACGACATTGTGCAGGAGGGACTGTATAATATGGCTGTGATTCTCAAGGATAAACTGGAGGACTATAAGGAGGCGCGCCGCACGTTTGACGAGCTTGACACTCGCTATCCTGATAATATCTACCGGCTGGACGCATATTACAATCTTTACCTTATGGATGTGCGCGAGCATGACGAGGCCGGGGCCGAGCGCTACCGGCAGCGTATACTGGCCGATTTCCCAGACAGTCCTTACGGACAGGCCATGGCGGATCCTGCTTATTTTGACAATCTGCGCCGTATGGACCAGGTGCAGGAGGAGATGTACGACAGGGCGTATGGCGCGTATCTGGATAATGACAATGCGCGCGTGCACACTCTGGTACGGGAGATGGAGGAGAAGTATCCGCTGTCGAAAATACTGCCTAAGTTTGTGTTTATCGACGCGTTAAGCTATGTCACCGATAACAACGAGGCGAAATTTAAGGAGCGCCTTACACATCTGCTTGAGAAATGGCCGGATACGGATCTTACGCCCATGGCTTCCGATATGGTCAAGTATCTTAATGCCGGACGCAAGCTGAATAGTGGCGGCGGAAACACGCGCGGCATGCTCTGGGAGACGCGGCTGACCAGCGCAGGCGAGGGGCAGGAGGGTGCTCCCGACGGCACACCGGCTAATTTCGACCTCGATCCGTCGAAGCCGCAATTGCTCGTACTGGCTTTCCCTCTTGACTCGGTACATCCCAACCAGTTGCTGTTTGATGTCGCGCGGCACAACTTTTCATCGTTCGTAGTCAGGAATTTTGATCTGGAGCAGATGAATTTCGGCAACGTGGGACTGTTGGTGATCAAGGGTTTTGCCAATATGAAAGAACTGGAACATTATCGCTCTGTCATGGCGCGTGACGGCGGCTTGTCGCTTCCTGGAAGCGTGAGGCCCATCATGATCAGCGTGGCCAATTTTGAATTGTTGCTGCGCGAGGGCCGTTCGTTTGAGGAATATTTCCGTTATGAAGAAGATGCCGCCATACGTGAAAAAGAGAAGTTGGAAAATCCGGACGGTGACAGGGTTCCGGAGCCTGTAGACGGAGAGGGCGAAGAAGAACCGTCTGCCGTGCCTGAGCACGAGGCCGGCTCGGCCGGTCCGACAGAGGAAGAGGTTCCGGCCACAGAAGTATCTCCGGCAGAGGAGGAATAAATATAAAGCTTACTGTCAGAAACATATATGAAGAACAAGATAATCACTATAATTTTGCTGGCGTGCGCGTTGTCGGCGTGTCTGTCTCTCGGCGCGCAGGTAGTGCCGGCGGGCCAGTGGCGCCTGCACAACACATTTTCGTACTACGTGGAATCGTCGGCAGACACCAGGGACCGCACTTATATTCTGGCGCTGGGCCAGGTGTATAATCCCGACCATGCGTCGTGGAATGAGTTTACCGGCCAGTTATACGTATACGACAAGGATTCCGGTGAGCTTACAGGATATAATACATCCAATTACCTCAACGGAAACATAGTGCGCAAAATAGCCTATAACAAGGACAAGGGCTATCTGCTCATCGTCTATGGGGATTACAAGATAGACCTGCTGTATGACGATGACACTGTGTACAGCATCCCGGGTCTGTCTTCATCGTCCGCGGCATCATCGAAAAATGTCAATTCAGTTTCATTCTACCCGGCAGGCAACAAGGCTTATCTAGCCACAGATTTCGGCTATTTAGTGGTGGATGACGATAAGAAAGTGATCAGCGAGTCGAGAATTTACGGCCGTCGGCTCGACGGCATGGCCCGTGTGGGAGACAGGCTGTTTGCTTCTACGTCCGACGGATTGTACGAGAGCCCGGCGGAGGGGCGCCATACTGACTGGGAGGCATTTACAAGGGTGCCGGCCGCAGAGGGTGCCGGAGGCGAGATATTTCCATTGTCAGATTCGGCATTCGGCTTAGTCACTGCCGGAGGAGTATATTATGCCGACGCCGGTGCTTCCGGCACCGTGTCGTTGCGCCGTGTGGCCGGCGGAGGCGTGGTCTTTTCTACCATGGCGCGCGACGGCTATTTTATGAATACCTACGGCAGGGGCCTGCTGCTGCGTCCAGACGGCGTTATAGAGAGCATCAGAGTGCCGCAGGGTCATGAGAATGAGAAATTTAGTTCGTGGGACATGTCGATGTTTTATTTCCCTGTTCCGTGGGAGGGGGTGCAGCCCGTGAAGTATTCGGCGCAAAACAAGACTTGGGCACAGAGGCCGGTGGCCGGTGCTAATTCTCCCAGACTATTCAGGGCATTCACCCTTGACTATAACGACAAGTATGGCATGATGGCTTCGAACAACACCATCAACCGTATACACTCGCAGTCTAATATGGCCTACTGGGGGCTGACATCTGCTTATAAAGACGCTCAGTGGACACACTATGGCATGTTTGGCACCCAAAGTCCGGCTCCGCTTAATAATATCAGGGAAACTTACGGGGCAGTCTATGATCCGGCATTGGAAGATTACATATACATGGGGTCGAGGCGTCACGGCATGTACCGTGTGGATCTCAGAGATAATTCCATAAGCCTGTATACCAACAGCCTCCATGCCGGCGCATCGGTGCAGGGAGGACATGCCGTATTTCCGGTGTCTGACAAATGGACCGGATATTGTGACGTGAGCCTGCCCTCTTTCGATGCAGACCAGACTATGTGGGTTGCGTTTAATACATGCAATATTACCGGCGATGCCGCGCCGCTGTATTATTGGAGCGCGGCAGACCGCCGCGATGACAATGTGGCCGGGTTTAAGCCTGTACCCGTAAAGGATTTCCATCGGGCCAGCGATATTATGGCCGTATGCGCGCTGCGGCATCCGTCGAACCGCGGCATACTGGTGGTATGCAACCAGTGGGCCTACGAGGCCGGCATCAGTATCTTCAACCACGGCGGCACGCCCGGAGACACGTCGGATGACAAGTACGATTATATAACGTCGTTTCTGGACCAGGACGGCAACAGTGTCCCTCTGGTGTATACAAACTGCCTGTATGAGGATATGCAGACCGGACGCGTGTGGGTGGGCACCTCTACGGGGCTTTTCCTGTTTGATCCCTCACAGCAGATTTCTGGAGGTACGCTCAGGGTGCAGCGCGTGAAAGTGGCGCGTAATGACGGCACCAACCTGGCCGATTATCTGCTGGACGGTGCCGATGTGATGGATATAAAGTCTGACGGTGCCGGTCGCAAATGGTTTGCCACACTGGGTAACGGGGTGGTTATGACTTCTTCTGACGGTTCCCGGGTGCTGGCGCAGTATACGACCGAGAACTCCCTGCTCCCGTCGGACCAGGTGTACCAGATAGGTTTTGACAACGGATCCAACGCCGTATGGATGGGTACAAGCCACCAGATAGCCACATTCTATACCGACGCCACTGCTGCCCGTGATGATTTCGAGCAGGTACAGATATTTCCTAATCCGGTGCGTCCGGACTATACTGGCGAAGTGACGATACGCGGACTTATGGATAACAGTCTGGTGAAGATTGTCGACACGTCGGGAGGCCTGGTAAAGGAACTGGGCTTGTCCAACGGTGGTATGATAACCTGGGACCAGACCACGCATTACGGTTCGCGCGCGGCATCCGGGGTGTATTATGTCACGGCATCTTCCTCTGGCGAACAGTCGGAGGGCTATGTGGGCAAGATACTTGTGGTGCGCTGAGGGTAAGACTATGGCGGAAGAGATATACAGGCTGGTGTATGAGGCCCCGAGCAACGAAGACATTCCGGCGGTGGAGATGCCGCCGTCCAAGAGTGTGATGGCGCGCCTGCTGCTTATAGGCGCGGCGGCCGGGGTGCCGCCTGTGCGACTGACGGGTGGCGCAGCGCCGTTATGCGATGACCTGGAGGTCATGTCGGAAGCCGCGCAAATGGTGTTCATGGCTATGCACGGCGGCCGGTATGTCCCCCCGTCGGGCGAAATAGACATAAGGGCTTCTGGTACGGCAAAACGTCTTCTGGCAGCCTGGTTTGCCTGTATGCCGGAAGCTCGTGTTGTATTGCGCCAGAGTGACGGACTTGCCCGCAGGCCTCTGCATCCGCTGCCGGAGATGCTGGCTCTTTTAGGCGCCGGCACCGTGGAGGAAGAGGATGGGCTGATACATATTTCCGGCCGCGCCCCAGTCGGCACGGCTCGTGTCGAGGAGGTGGCGGGCGGCGTAAGTTCGCAGTTTTTCACCGCGTTGATGCTGCCGGCATTCTGTATGCCTTCCGGGCTTAAACTGCGCTTGCTGCCTCCGGTTGTGTCGGCTCCGTATATCGATATGACGGCGCGCCTGCTCGCTGCTTGTGGGATTCAGGCCCGGTTTTCTATGAATACGGGAGAGCTTAGCGTGTCAACCGGCCGTCCTGTGCCGCCGGGGCCGGAACTGGCCGAGGCAGACTGGAGTTCTGCGTCATATATTTATGAATATGTGGCTTTGTCACGCCGTCCGGTTCTGGTACGTGGTTTGCGCGGAGGTTCGCTGCAGGGTGACAGCCGCTGTGTGTCGTTGTTTTTGCCACTGGGCGTGCGTTCCACACAGGCAGGAGACCATATACTGCTCGAGCCTTGTGTGCCATCTGCAACTAGTGTGGCGTGCGACATGCGTTCTACCCCGGACCTTGTGCCTGCCCTGGTGGTGACATGCGCCATGCTCGGCATTCGTGTCAGGATCACAGGGGTGTCACATCTGCGCGTCAAAGAGTGTGACAGGCTTAAGGCGTTGGCGGCCAACTTAGGAATGCTCGGTATCAGGGCGGCGGCCGGTGATGACAGTCTGGATGCCGAGCCGGGAATATTGTCGGCGCCGGATGTCCCTCTGCCTGTCTATTCCGACCACCGCATGGCCATGGCGTTTGCCGTGGCTGCCGTGAGGCTGCCCGGCCTTGCTATCGAAGATCCCGTGTCGGTAAACAAATCATTTCCGGGTTTCTGGAGGGAGATGGCCCTGCTGGGACTGAAAACATGTGTGACATAGACTGTATTTAGGACTAAAAATACTCCGGCCTGTGGGCCGGTAATGGTAACTGGCAAACTTATGGAAATACTCACATATCCTTTTTTTCTGCGTGCATTGGCCGGAGTGGCCATAATCTCTGTGGCAGTGGCCATAATAGGCGTCTATATCATGAGCCGCCGCATGGTGTTTCTTTCAGGCGGTATAACCCATGCCTGTTTCGGAGGCCTTGGTCTGGGTTACTGGCTGGGTGTCAGCCCCGTGGCCATGGCCGCGTTGTCGGCAATGGCCGGCAGTCTCGGTGTGGAATGGCTTAGCTCGCGCAGCCGTGTGCGTTCCGACTCGGCTATAGCCGTTGTGTGGGCCGTGGGCATGGCGCTGGGTATACTTTTCATATTTATGACCGAGGGCTATGTGCCAGAGTTAAATTCGTTCCTGTTCGGCAACGTGCTCACAGTCACTACCGCCGACCTGTGGTGGTTTCTAGGTTTCACCGTAGTGTTGTCGGCGGTATTTCTTATCTTTTACCGCGTTATAGTGGCCGTGGCTTTCGATCCTGATTTCTCACGGGTGCGCAGGCTGCCCGTGCGCTTTGTGAACTATGCGATGACCGTGATGGTCGCCGTGGCCATAGTGCTCACCATAAGGCTGGTGGGCATAATGCTGCTTATGAGCCTGCTGTCACTGCCGCAGATGATAGCCGAGACACGCTTCCGCCGCTTCGGATCGCTCATAACGGCCTCTGTGGCTATATCGCTGGCCGGCGGCATAGGGGGCTTGTTTGTCTCTTACTTTATAGGGGTGCCGGCCTCTGCCACAATAGTGCTTTTGCTCGTATTATTCTTCATAGCCGCCTCTTTCCGCAGACGCTGATGCCAGGCTCGCAAGTTATGTCTTGGCTTCAAGTGTTAAAAACATCGAAATGTTGTACGGTAAGTAAAAAAGCTGTATCTTTGCGCCCGTGAAACATGGTGCGGCCTATGCCGCGTAACAGGGAACCGGGTGCGAATCCCGGACAGACCCGCTGCTGTATTTCTCTTATGACGGTCTCCGACAAGCCATTGGCGTGCTGACGCCGAGAAGGCCGGAGACAACAGGGGATAAGTCAGAAGACCTGCCGTGTCTCAGCCCGGTAAAAGCTTACGAGGAATTAAGCGGAGGCGTCTATGAAGACTTCAGAGCTGTATCCGTCAGCAGTCGATTCTGCTGTGCGTAATCTTGGCCGGGGCATCATGCCTGTAAGCTGGTAAAAAAGTTACGATATGAGATACATCTTTTATTCCGCGGCCCTGTTTGCCACGGCTGCTCTGCCACTGTTCGGAGCAGGCAATTCGCCCTACATCCACACTGTATTTGAATATTGTCCGGCACCGGGGCAGTTTGTCAACGAGCTACCCGAGTATACCGAGGGTGACACTTATGAGGATATGCTGTCGAAAGCGGCCGATGAGTTGTGCGGCGACCGTATGCCCGGCATGATTACCCTGGGGGCTTATGGCGGCTACGTAGTGTTTGGTTTCGACCATCCTGTGGTCAACGTGCCGGGTGTCTATGATTTTAAAATCTATGGCAATGCCTATATTTCCGACCGTGACAATCGCGGCGGCAGCAGCGAGCCCGGTATAGTGATGGTGTCGGCCGATACAAACGGCAACGGTCTGCCTGACGACCCGTGGTATGAGCTTGCCGGAAGCGAATATTCCAAACCATCGACCATGCATGGTTACCAGATGACGTATTATGCCCCTGGTGACGGACATGTGGCAGATCCAGACCCGGACTATTCTTTTATAACCGACCGTACCTACATACGCTGGACGTCAAATGACGAGGCTGCTCCCGAGGGTTATGTGATGCGCAACAAGCAGCACACGCAGTCATACTGGCCCGGATGGGTGACGGAGGCTTCCATGCGTTTCAGCGGAGCCAGACTGGCCGATAATTATATCGAGACGAGTGGCAACGGTACTTATTTCGTGCTGACGTTTTATGACTGGGGATATGCCGACAATCTGCCTAATAACGAGGATAGGGGTTTCAATATAGAATGGGCGGTGGATGAAGACGGCAATCCGGTTATGCTTGATAAAATTGATTTTGTGAAAGTATATACCGGGGTCAACCAGTATTGCGGATGGCTGGGAGAATCGTCGACCGAGGTGTCGGGTGCCGAAGACCTGCATCCCGATACCGGCAGTGTGGCAGGAGCGGCTGCTGACACGGAGTTGCTGGCCGTTATTTACTGCGACAGCTCTGTGCTGCATGTCCGCACATCTGCCGGCACAATGCCGTATGATATATATACTGTGTCCGGATGTCTTGCCGCGAGAGGCATGCTGCATAATGGTCATAACATGATAGGAGTGGAGACACTGCCTAAAGGGATGTATGTGCTGCGTGCCGGCAGCCGCACTCTCAAATTTATGAAATAAGCAGTTCCGGGGTATCTGTACTGATAACGTTTATGCGCCGTAGTCTGCCAGACTACGGCGCATAAACGTGTATAAAGTGTCGCGGTTTCACATTGAAGGAAGGGTGCGTATGGTGCCTATTATATCTAGAGCCTGGGTGGCGCTTGTGACATTTTTGACCAGCAGGGAGTTTTTTCCGTTTTTCTGGCGCAGTTCGCACCGTCTCATATTTAGCTGCATGTATTGCAGCACACGGCCGAATGCCGGGCTCTGGTAGTACGCCTTGTTGTCTTCTCCCACAAAGTAAAGATACATGTTGCCTTGCTTGAGAAACAGTTTCTCGATGCCGAGCTGTTTTGCCGCGGAACGCAGCGGCACGATGCGCAACAGTTCTTCGGTGACAGAGGGAAGCGGTCCGAAGCGGTCTAGGAGCCTTGTGCGGAATCCCTCTATTTCCTCTTGCGCGGTCATGTTGTCCAGTTCCTGGTAGAGACTGATGCGCTCGCCCTCCTGTGGCACATATTCCGGAGGTAGACGCAGCTCGAGGTCGGACTCTATCACGCAGTCGGCCACAAATTCTTCGGTCTGTCCGCCGTGCTCGTCGGTGAATGTGTCGGCGAATTCTTCTGTTTTAAGCTCTGTGACAGACTCTTTGAGTATTTTCTGATAAGTTTCGTAGCCCAGGTCTGCTATAAAGCCGCTCTGCTCGGCGCCTAGCAGGTTGCCGGCGCCCCTGATGTCCAGATCCTGCATGGCGATGTGTATGCCGGCTCCGAGATCGGAGAAGCTTTCTATAGCCTGTAGTCGGCGCCGTGCCACAGTCGTGAGGGTCTTGCCGGGCGGTGTCAGGAGATAGGCGAATGCTTTGCGTGCAGACCTCCCCACGCGGCCACGCAGCTGGTGCAGTTCGGAAAGACCGAAATTCTGCGCGTCGGCAACTATTATGGTGTTCACATTAGGCATGTCTATGCCGCTTTCTACAATCGTGGTTGACAGCAATACATCGTAGTTATGGTCGGCGAAGTCTACTATGGCCTGTTCGAGTTTCTCGGGAGGCATCTGGCCGTGCGCTGTCACAACGCGCACACCCGGCACCAGCCGGCGTATCATGGCCTCCATGCCTGGAAGCTGTTCTATGCGGTTGCATATGAAGAAGACCTGTCCGCCGCGGCTTGTCTCGAAGCTTACGGCCTCGCCCACCAGGCTGTCGTCCATTACAGATACGGTGGTGAGAATGGGGTGCCGGTTGGCCGGCGGCGTGGTGAGATTGCTCAGGTCGCGTGCCCCCATGAGCGAGAATTGCAGTGTGCGCGGTATCGGCGTGGCGCTCATAGTGAGCGTGTCCACGTTTACTTTTAGCTGCTTGAGTTTTTCTTTTACGGAGACACCGAATTTCTGTTCCTCGTCTATCACGAGCAGGCCGAGGTCTTTAAATGACACCCCCTTGCCTATAATTTTGTGAGTTCCTATAAGGATATCGATTTTTCCCTCGGCCAGGTCGGCCAGAATCTGCTTTACCTCTTTGGGCTTGCGGGCACGGGAAAGGAAGTCGACACGCACGGGCAGGTCGCGCAGACGGTCACGGAAAGTGTGGTAATGCTGCATGGCCAGCACCGTTGTGGGCACCAGCACGGCTGTCTGCTTGCCGTCGGCGGCAGCCTTGAAAGCGGCGCGGATGGCTATTTCTGTCTTGCCGAAACCGACATCTCCGCATATGAGCCTGTCCATGGGACGCGCACTTTCCATATCGGCCTTTACGGCTGCCGTGGCCGTGACCTGGTCGGGGGTGTCTTCGTATATGAAAGAGGCTTCCAGTTCGTGTTGCAGGTAGGAATCGGGAGAATAGGCAAAACCCTTTTCTTCCCGGCGCGCGGCATAGAGGCGTATCAGGTCGCGCGCTATATCTTTCATCTTGGTCTTGGTGCGCTCCTTGATACGGTTCCACGCGCCTGTTCCAAGTTTGTTTATCTTGGGAGGCACACCCTCTTTGCCACGGTATTTGGACAGTTTGTGCAGGGCGTGTATGGAGCAGAATATGATGTCGTCGCCGGCATAGACTAGCTTTATCATTTCCTGCGGCCTGCCTGCCACGTCGGTACGTACCAGTCCGCCGAACCGTCCTACGCCGTGGTCGATATGCACTATGTAGTCGCCGGCCTCGATCTGGCCCAGTTCTTTTAGCGACAGGGCCAGTTTGCCGCCGCGTGCGCGTTCGGAGCGCAGATTGTATTTATGGAAACGGTCGAAGATCTGGTGGTCGGTGAAGAAGCAGCGCCGGGACGCATGGTCGGTGAATCCCTCGTGCAGTGTGCGTGCCACGGGTGTGAACGGAATGTTGTCGCCGCGTTCGGCAAAGATGGCTTTCAGACGTTCGCACTGCGCGGCCGAATCAGAAAGTATATACAGACTATAGCCGTTGTCTATTAGCTGTGTGAACGACTTCGAGATTATGTCGAAGTTCTTGTGGTAAAGAGCCTGCGGCGTGCAGTCGAAATCTATGCGGTCAGTGCCCTCTCCGGTTCTGGGAGAGGTGCCGTACAGGCCTATGCGCAGGCTTTCCAGCCTGGCGGCAAACCTGTCGGCGTCCACGGTGTGGCTCATGGCGTCGGTGTCACCCTCGCCGCTCTCTATTACAGCGGCCGATATTTCTCCTGCGGCGATTTCTCTGACCCGTGACAGCAGCCAGTCAGTGTCGCGGCACAGTATTATGCTGTCCTTGTCAAGATATTCCAGAAATGACACCTCGCTGCCTGTATCTTCGTGCATTCCGCCCACTATGCCGGCAGAATCGGTCTGTTCCTCGCTAAGCTGGGTCTCTACGTTGAATGTGCGCACAGAGTCGATCTCGTCGTCAAAGAAGTCTATGCGGTATGGCAGCTCGTGGGAGAAAGAAAACACATCGAGGATTGATCCGCGGCGTGAGTACTGCCCTGGCTCGTAGACATAGTCAGTGCGTACGAATCCCAGCTGCACCAGCCTGTCAACGGCGTCGCTCATGCGCATCCTGCCACCCTTGCGCAGCAGCAGTGAGGCTTCTTCCAGGCGCGAGGGGGCCGGCACGGTTTCGGCAAGTCCTTCCGGGCAACTCACTATGAATCTGGCCGACAAGGATGATACTGCGCCCAGGGCCTCTGTACGCAATATCTGTTGCGGAGGGTCGGGCTGGCCGTATCTAATGTCTCGTTTGTATCCTGACGGGAGTATGGAGACCTTGTCCTGGCCCAGTATCTGGCAGAGATCGTGGTAAAGGTATCCTGCCGCGTCGGGATCATCGGCAGCCACAAGCACGGGCCTCTTGCCCGAATGGAGCGAGGCAAACAGCATGGCAGGTGCCGATCCGGCCAGCCCTGTGAGGGCAAACCGGCGTGACTTGCGGTCAGATATAAGGCTTTTCAGCGCTTTGGCCCGTGCACCATCAGTAAACAGCGAGCAAAGCTCCGTGAGTTCCATCATGGCTTTATTCCCAGTTTCTCACGCTCCTTTTTGTCGCGGAGCACGGCGGCAGCCTTCACTACGGCTTCGTCAGTCTTTATATCGTGGATTATTTCGCCCCGGTTGTAATAGTAGCGGCCAAGTATATCGGTGGCAAGATAGCGGCTTATATCTTTGCGGTGCGTGTCCAGATCCTGCTCCAGATTGTGGGTGAGCAGCTTGCGCATCACGTCAAATTCGGCGCGCGTGCTGTCGTTCATATATCCCTCTATCTCGGCAGTCTTTTCCAGCGATTTGAGCATGTCTTCACACACTTTGTCATACTTCAGGCGTGCCGGGTCGATGCTTTTTTTGAAATCATCATATATCTCGTCAGTGATTTCAAACTCAGAAGGCACGGCCACCGAGTCGTGTGTGGCGGCATAGCGTGTGCCGTAGTCGAAAATCCAGTTGTCACGCACCAGGTTATAGACCAGGCGCGAGGGTTTGCCCCAGTCTATCTTTATGTCAGGCTGCAGACCGCCGCCGTCACGCACTTCGCGGCCGTGGAGTGTCTTGAACGAGTGGCAGAGCGAATCGGGTGTTGCAGCCACAGTGCCGTCGGGGTTTCGGCGCGAATAGTCGAGCGCCTGTATGAGGCGTCCGGACGGGATATAGTATTTTGCAGTGGTGATTTTTAGCATACCGTCTGAGGGCAGGGGATAAGTGCTCTGTACCAGGCCTTTGCCGAAAGAGCGGCTGCCAAGCAGCACGGCGCGGTCCATGTCCTGCATGGCGCCTGCCGTGATTTCGGATGCCGAGGCGGAAGCACCGTCTATGAGTATGGCCAGAGGCATGTCCGGCATGATGGGCTGTTTGGTTGTTTTGTATATTTTTAGCTCTTTGCCGTCGCGTCCTTTGGTGCGCAGAACCTCGGTGCCTTTAGGGACAAAGAAGTTTACGATCTCGACTGCTCCCTCCAGCAGTCCGCCGCCGTTGCCGCGCAAATCGAGTATTACACCCTTGATTGCAGGATTTGCTTTAAATTCCTCAAGGGCTCGTTTTACCTCTTGTGGAGATTTTTCCATGAAAGACGTGAGCCTGATATAGCCCATATCGCCCTGCGTGATACCGTAATATGGTACTGAAGGCAGGTTTAGTTTCTCACGCTCCATAGTGAATGTGAGCACTGAGTCGGCCGCCCACGGACGTATTACCCGGACTGTGACCGGGGTGCCGGCCACACCTTTCAGCAGTTTTGACACCGTGGCGGAACGCGCTTTTGAAACATCGGTAGTGTCAATACGCACTATGCGGTCGCCGCTGCGTATGCCGGCGCGTGCCGCCGGCGAGCCTTCGTACGGGCCTGAGAAATATACCGAGCTGTCCCGCTCCATTATATAAGAGCCTATGCCCCCGTATTCGCCGGTGGTCATGGTCTTGAAATTTTCACGCTGGGCCGCTGTATAATATTCGGTGTACGGGTCGATTTCCGACAATAGTCCCCCGATGGCGGTCTCAAAGGCCCGTTCCACCGGTATGGTGTCTACATAATTGGCCTCCAGCTGCCGCACTATAGAATTGAATGTGTTGAGGTTTCGAGCCACGGCGTTGTCATGGCTTTTCTTTGGGGCGGCTTCGGAAAGCAGGCCCGGCATCAGCAGTAGCGCTGCAGCTCCTGCTCCGAGCACGGTGCGGTATATTTTATTCATTTTCTTGTTTCTTTTTACTTGTGCGGATAGTCGACGGTGTAGTGTAGTCCGCGGCTCTCTTTGCGGGCCATAGCCTGACGCATGATCAGATAGGCCACGTTTATCATATTGCGGAGCTCGCATAGCGGGCGGCTCGGCTTGCTTACCTTGAAGAGGCGCTCGGTCTCCTGGTTGAGTATGTCCAGACGGCTCCATGCGCGCTGCAGGCGCAGGTCTGACCGCACTATTCCAACGTAATATCCCATGATCTGGTTCACCTCTTTCATGCTCTGGGTGATGAGTACCATTTCTTCCGGATGGGCAGTGCCTTCATCGTTCCATTCGGGCACATCGGTGCGAAGCTCGTAGTCATCTATGTGCAGTTGCGCGTGCCGTGCAGCCGCATCGGCATATACTACTGCCTCTATCAGAGAGTTGGAGGCAAGACGGTTGCCGCCGTGCAGTCCGGTGCAGGAACATTCGCCCACGGCATAGAGACGTTTGATGGAGCTTTCGCCGTTCAGGTCTACCTTGATGCCGCCGCACAGATAGTGTGCCGCCGGAGCTACCGGGATATAGTCTCTGGTTATGTCGATGCCCAGGGACAGGCATTTTTCATATATATTCGGGAAATGCCGGCGTGTCTGTCCGGCATCTTTATGGGTGACGTCGAGATAGACATGGTCGCTGCCCGAGGCTTTCATCTCTGAGTCGATGGCCCGTGCCACAATGTCGCGCGGCGCCAGCGACAGGCGTTCGTCATATTTGTGCATGAACTCCCTGCCCTCTATGTCGCGCAGCACGGCGCCATAGCCTCTCATGGCCTCTGTGATAAGAAAGGAGGGTCGGTCGCCAGGATGATACAGTGCTGTGGGATGGAACTGGATGAATTCCATGTCTTCCACCGTGCCCTTTGCGCGGTATACCATGGCTATGCCGTCACCTGTCGCGATAAGGGGATTTGTGGTGGTGGTGTATACGGCGCCCACTCCCCCGGTGGCCATAAGGGTGACGCGTGCCAGGAATGTGTCTATGGTGTCATGGTCTTCGTCGAGGATGTACGCGCCGTAGCATGTGATGTCTTTGGAGCGCCGTGTCACGGTGCGTCCCAGATGGTGCTGGGTGATTATTTCCACTGCCAGGTGGTGATCGTAGATGTCGATGTAGGGGTTCGAGCGCACCTGTTCGACCAGGCTTGTCTGTATCTCGGCCCCCGTGTTGTCGGCATGGTGCAGTATGCGGAATTCGGAGTGGCCGCCTTCGCGGTGCAGGTCGAAATCGCCGTTTTCGTTTTTGTCGAAGCAGACACCGTGGTCGATCAGGAACTGTATCTGTTCAGGTGCGTCGCGTACCACCTTTTCCACGGCGGCTCCGTCTGACAGCCAGTCGCCGGCTATCATTGTGTCGTTGATATGCTTCTCGAAATTGTCCACTGCCAGGTTGGTGACACTGGCCACCCCCCCTTGCGCAAGATATGTGTTTGCTTCTTCCAACGCTGACTTGCACACCAGTGCCACGCGACTGTTGCAGCCTGCCACTTTCAGGGCGAAACTCATGCCGGCTATGCCCGACCCTATCACCAGATAGTCATATTGTTGTACCATTATTCTGCCATTAGTCCAACAAGCACCTTGCTTATTAACTCGCAAATTTACTAATTCCGAATGAAACGCACAAACCTTATGCCAACCTTTTAAGTCCGGTGTGCGGATTGTTGTAATTTATCGGCTGCCGCAGCCGTGATTATTTCTCTGCGGTATAGCGTGTGCCGCGCAGCAGGTCGAATTTCAGCGCCCGGTCGGAGTGTTTCCATCCTTCGCGTTGTGTGTCGGGAGCCGAGGGGTCCGCAGGTGTGCCGTACAGGCGTCCCCACGGGTCGGTGGCGCAGCGCGGATGGTCCGGATCGAGCATGCTCCGGCCGAATCCCCTCCAGGCGCTGTCGCGCAGGCCGAGCAGTTGGAGTATGGTGGGATAAATGTCGCTCTGGCCCACGATATGGCTTATGTGCCCCCCTACGGGGCTGTTGACCACTATGAAAGGCACTACGGGCATGGTGCTGACAACGCCCTGCCCCTCTGGTGATGATGCCAGCGAGGCGCGGTGTTCGGCCAGACCCTCGTGGTCGCCGGTGATTACCACCATCGTGTCGTCCCAGTCAGGCCTGCCGCGCAGGTAGTTTATCATGGCTCCTAGCGCCTGGTCGGTGAAGTGTGTGACATACAGATAGTCCTCCATAAGCGAGGGGGCCTTGCCGCTGAGGGTGAAGTCTCTTTCCTTTTCAGGCAGGCGGAACGGATAATGGCCGGAGTATGTCACCATCTGGACCAGTGCCGGCTGGCCTGGGCGCCAGGTGCTTCCGTCTTTGAGTTTGGAGATTGTCTGGCGTATGAAAGACCGGTCGCCAACATGCTTGCGATAGCCTCCGAAAGCCTCTTCGAGTTTATAGTCGGGATATGATATTATGGTGTCTATCATAAGGTGGCGTGCCACTTGTTCCTGGTTCCATACTTTGATTTTATCGCCCGTGAACAGGAAGCTACGGGTTTTTCGGTCACGCTTCAGAGCCTGTTGCAAGGATGGGAATGCCGAGGACGGGTAGGATGTGGAGTACGCGCCTTCGCTTACGGGCAGCATGCCGCTGAATATGAGCAGCTGGCCGTCCATGGAGCGTCCCCCTTTGGCCTGTGACAGTGTGTACGGGGCGTACAGTGTGGTACTGTCGGCCACAAGGGCGTTCAGCACGGGTGTTATCTCGTGGCCTTCGTATACAAGTCCGACCGGCCAGCTTTCGAGCGATTCGCACATGATGACCACGAGGTTGCGGCGCGGTTTCACACCGTGGGGCAGAGCCGGCACGGGCGGACGCGAATCCATGAAATCAATGGTCTGCCGCCGCTGTGACGGTGTGATTCCGGATCTGGACGTCATGTGGTCGTACAGCAGTTTTCCTGCCAGGGAGTAGGCCGCCGGACCGCTGCGGTATGAGTATGCGCCGCTGGAGAATGCGGCATAATGCTGTCTGAAATCTTCAGGTGTCGGGAACGCCGCCACGGTTATGGCAAGCGGTATGGCTGTCCATACCAGGTAGCCGGCTACTGATGTGCGTGCCGTCCACCGGGATTTGCGGTGGCTTTTTGCATCATTCACCCCTGAATTGTTTGTACAAGACGGGGTCATATGGTCTGGGTAGTCATTATGCCGGACCGGCCAGCGGCACATAGTTATGGCTGCTATTGGGATGCATAGAAACAGTATGTCTGTCCAGCGCAGTGATGCCCATACACTGGGCATGAATTCTGACAGATTGCCGGCTATGAGGTAGGAACGCAGCGGTATGGCCTCCAGATAGGTGCGCGCGTACATGAGGTTGGCCACAAACAGTATTTCCAGCAAGACCAGCAGTGTGTATGACGGCCAGCGGCGCCGTAGCAGCACATATGGTAATGTTAGCAGCAGGCTCAGTCCCGTGCCAGACACATAAAGAGGGGCGTGCGAGAATGGCTGGAAAGTGCTCATCATGCACCAGTTGATGTCGAAGAGTATGAAAGACAGCCAGAAAGCGGATGCCAGCACGCATGTGGTCCGGTCCCATGACAGCATGAGACGTATTGTTTTTCTGACAAAAGCCTTGATCTTATCCATAAGTATTTGTTAGGTAGTCCGGGTCTGCGGTTGTTTGCCTTGATGGTTTGGCAAGGGAGATGCTTCGGCGCGAAACATCATGTCTCGATGTCTGTGTTGTGCATGTGATGTCAGTCGCTTAAATCTTCGAGTACGCTTACCGGAATTTTACCGGTCATGGATATTATTTGGTATTCGTCTTCCTCTTCCTGTATTATCAGCAGCCGGCTGATTATGTCTGGGGCTGCCGGGTCGCTCTGCACGTAGATGTATGTTTTGTCATCTCCGTCATCGTTGACCAGGGCTTCTTCAAGTCCTTGCAGTTTTCCGATGATCGAGACTGTCTGTGCCGCAAGGAATTTTTTTGCCTTGACGCTGTCGCCGGTCACTATTTCGATGCTGTCGAGAGAATCTGCGATGTCTTCTATATCCACGCCGGGCAGACTGCCTGTCACAGAACTTCCTACCAGACGCAGCAATGTCTTGCCGATGTATAGGCTGGTTATGTCATCTCTCTGTCCGATGTCGCCGAAGAGGCGCCCGGAGCCGAATGACACATATGTGGTCATGCCCAGTGCCATGGCCACCAGTGTTGCGATAAATCTTTGTTTCATTGTGGTATGGTTGTTAAACTTGTTTCAAGCCTGGTGATGGCGGCCTCGCGTCCTTCCGAGGCTTTGCCGAGAACGTGTGACAGCAGCATGCAGCTTTCTCTTACAAGGCGCGCGGCTTCTTCGGGATCGGTTACTTCGCGTTGTCCGGTATATAGGTCATTACTGCGTCGTGTGGGCGAGGGCGCTCGCCTGTGTCTCTGTGTCTCGGTTTCTGCCACCGTTTCTTCTGTTTCTGTTTCCACATCCTCTATGTCTGTTGTCGGAGCCGGAATACTGTATGGTTCCGAAGTAGCGGCCAGTTGTACGGCAGGCGGTGTGTCTGTTACCTGTGAAATGCTGACGCGCGACACGTTGAAGCACAAGGCTGCCACGGCCGCTGCAGCGGCGCTTATGCCCAGAATGCCCCACCAGCCTTTTCGGCCGCGCCGGCGGGGTTCGGGGGCTGTGCCTGTAAGTGTGTCCAGGAATTCAGTAAAGCCTGCGTCGCGTGCCATAAGGACGGATCTGCGTGCTAGTCCTGTGTCACGCAGCATCCTAAGGTCGGCCTGCAGGTGCGTAGGCATAGTTTCCCCCTCCGCTTCGGCGGCCAGGGCGTACAGCCTTTCTTCCTGTCGTGCCGTAGTGTTTCCGTCATAGAAAAGCTTTAAAAGTCTTTCCAACTCCTGTATGTCGGTATCAGAAGGTTTCATATTCGGTCTTTTAAGTATAATTGTCTCAGTGCTTTTCGTCCTCGTGACAACAATTGCCGGACGTTGCCTTCGCTTAGACCCAGGCACAGCGCTATCTCGCTGTTTTCCATATCGCCGCAGATTTTCATCTCTAACACTTTGCGTTGGCGTGCCGGCAGACTTCTCATCAGTTCTGACAGATAAGGTGCCGAATCGTCGTATCCGTCACCGCTGCTCAAAGACATAGCCTCGTCCAGCAGTGTCTCTCGTTTTTTTAAGCGTAGTATGGAAACGCACCGGTTGCGCACGCTGGCCACACAGTAGGCCGCAGGGTTGCAGCTGGCTGCCAGGGCTTCGGAGTTGCGCCAGAGCGCGGCGGCAGTCTCCTGCACCGCGTCACGGGCGTCATCGGCATTTCCCAGCAGTGACATGGCTGTGCCTGTCATGCGGCCGTATGCCTGCCCAAGCAGCAATTTAAACTCTTCTGTGTCCATATGGCATATTCTGTGTGTAACCTGTCTGGCCGGACACGGAATGTGTGGAGAGTGGGTGTGTCAGTGGCCCTGTCTGTATCTATGACGCGCTTCGGCCGTGTTGTGTGACAGTGTCGGGCAGAATTTTCACAAAATAGCGCAAGCCGCTGCCGGCGCTCTAAGCGAGCCATGGCAGCGGCTTGGTTATTTAGTGAAAATGAGATCAGTGTACCAGTGAACGGCCCTTCTCGATGGCGGCCTCGTTCAGAGGAATCAGTTTGTGGTGACGCTCTGGCAGGCTCTTCTTAAGACCCTTGATGATGTTCTCCATGGGGAGTTTGTAGTCCATCATCTCCAGCAGGGCACCCATCACTACCATGTTGTAAGTCTTAGAGTTGCCCATTTCGAGACATGCGTTCATAGCCTCGATGCGCACTACCTTGATGTCGGTGCGTGCCGGGGGATTGTGTATGCCGTTGTCATCGTAGATGAGCACGCCGCCGGGCTTGACCTTGCTCTCAAATTTGTCGAGGCTCTGCTGGTTGAGCACTACCGCGATGTCGTAAGAGTCCAGGATGGGCGATGAGATTCTCTCATCAGAAAGAATTACAGTGACGTTAGCCGTACCGCCGCGCTGTTCGGGGCCGTAGGCCGGCATCCAGGTCACTTCCTTGTCATCCATAAGGCCGGAGTAAGCCAGAATCTTGCCCATGGAGAGTACGCCCTGGCCGCCGAAGCCTGCTATGATAATTTCTTGTGTCATTTCTTGTTAGATTTAGAGATTAACTGTTTTTCAGGTCACCCAGAGGATATTTCTCAAACATGTGCTCTACCATCCATTCGTTGGACTTCTCGGGGCTCATCTTCCATCCCGAGTTGCAGGTAGCCACAACTTCGACTACAGAAGTACCTTTCTTGGCGATAGCGTTTTCAAATGCCTTTTTGAGGGCGGCTTTGGTCTTGCGCACTGCGGCAGGAGTGTGTACGGCCTGGCGTGTCACATAGCATGTGCCGTCGAGTATGGCCATGAGGTTGGTGATCTCCAGGGGGTGTCCGTTGAGATCCACGCGGCGGCCGTAGGGGGTTGTGGCAGTCTTCTGGCCCACGAGTGTGGTGGGAGCCATCTGTCCGCCTGTCATGCCGTAGATAGCGTTGTTTACGAATATCATGACGATGTTCTCGCCGCGGTTTGCAGCGTGGATAGACTCGGCGGTACCGATGGCGCTCATGTCGCCGTCACCCTGGTAGGTGAATACCACGTCGTCAGGCCAGAGACGGCTGACAGCGGTGGCCACTGCCGGTGCGCGTCCGTGGGCGGCCTCGATCCAGTCTACATCGATGTAATTGTATGCGAACACGGCGCAGCCTACGGGGCTTACGCCTACGGTGCGGTCTGTAAGGCCCATCTCGGCCACTACCTCGGCCACCAGCTTGTGGATGACACCGTGGGAGCAACCAGGGCAGTAGTGCATGTGCACCTCGTCGAGGAGCTCGGGCTTGCAGTAGACCTTGTTTTCCTCGCGGATTATATCATTGATTTCCATTGATTTCGATTTCGGTTAGGGTGAGCTTATTTGATGATTCTCTCTTTGAGTGCCGCGAGTACCTCGTCGGGGCTGGGGATGATACCGCCCAGGCGGCCGAAGTGCTTGACGGGCAGGTTGTCGTGTACGGCCAGGCGCACGTCTTCTATCATCTGGCCGGCGTTAAGCTCGACGCAGAGGATGCCTTTCTTGCCCTGTGCTGCTTTCTCGATGGCCTCATAGGGGAAGGGCCACAGTGTGATGGGGCGCAGGATGCCTACCTTGATACCCTCTTTTGCAGCCATCTCTTTGGCCTTGGTGCATATACGTGCTATCGAGCCGAATGCCACGATGAGGTAGTCGGCATCTTCGGTGTCGATTTCCTCCCAGCGTGTCTCGTTCTTGGCTATCTCGGCGTAGCGTGCCTGCAGGCGTTCGTTTATCACCTCCATACGGGAGCTTTCCAGCTCGAGAGAAGTGACTACGTTGCGTTTGCGGCCGTCCTTGCGGCCGTTGACGGCCCAGGGGCACTGCTTGCGGATCTCTTCCTCGGTGCGGCGCGGACGCTGCTCGGGGAGCACCACTTTCTCCATCATCTGTCCTACGACACCGTCGGCCAGAATCATGGCGGGGTTGGTATATTTGAACGCGAGGTCGAAACCGAGGCCTACGAAGTCTACCATCTCCTGTACGGTAGAGGGGGCCAGGACGATCAGGTGGTAGTCACCGTGGCCGCCGCCTTTGCAGGCCTGGAAATAGTCGGCCTGTGAGGGCTGTATGGTGCCCAGACCCGGGCCGCCGCGCATAACGTTGAGCACCAGCGCGGGAAGCTCGGCGGCTGCTATATATGAGATACCCTCCTGTTTGAGGCTCACGCCGGGCGATGAGGATGATGTCATCACGGCTTTGCCGGTAGAGGCGCCACCGTACACCATATTAATAGCGGCCACCTCTGATTCGGCCTGAAGCACAACCATGCCGGTGGTCTCCCAGGGCATGAGTTCCTCGAGTGTCTCGAGCACTTCTGACTGCGGGGTGATGGGATATCCGAAATAGCCGTCGCAGCCGTAGCGGATGGCTGCGTGCGCGATGGCCTCGTTGCCCTTCATAAGTCTTACGTCTTCTTTCATATTGTAAGTAGTGGGGAATGTGTGTTGATAAAAAATAGGTGATTAGAATTAGACCGGGGTCAGTCTACTTTTACGCGATAGACCTCGATGCAGGCGTCCGGGCACACCCAGGCGCATGAACAGCATCCGGTACAGTTGTCCGGGTTCGCCATGTGGGCGAAATGATAGCCGCGGTCGTTGACCTCGGGTGAAAGTGCGAGCGTGTCGGTGGGGCACGCCACTACGCAAAGGTTGCAGCCTTTGCAACGCACGGTGTTCACGGTAATTGCTCCTTTAACTTTTGCCATATTAGGTTGATTTTTAGGTTGATGCGGTATTTGTGCCACGCTTGTGCCGTCCGCATACGGGGACTAGCGTGCATAAGCCTCACAAAATTACTTATTATTTGTGACAAAAAGAACGATGCAGGCAAGAAAAAAACATGTTTTACAACATATGGGCAGCCTGCCGTCGCATGTATTATATGCCTCGCAGTTCGCGGTCAAGCATGCGCATGCCCTCGGTGGCTTTGACCGCCATGACCCGTATGTCCGGCATGCCGGGGGTGGGTGCCGGATCGGGATCTATGTAATATACCGGCGTGCCGGGGCGCACGCAGCGCATGAGGCCGGCTGCCGGATACACGTTCAGGCTCGTACCTATAACCACGAAGATGTCGGCGCTGGCAGCCAGACGCATAGCCGTGTCGATTTCGGGCACCGCTTCGCCGAAAAACACGATATGGGGTCGCATGGGGTCGCCGTTGCGTCCGCGTGTGTCCGGTGACGAATCCAGATTGTCGGGCGTGAGGGTCTCGGTGTATTCCGGACGGATGACCGAACGCAGCTTCATCAGCTCGCCGTGCAGGTGGAGCACGTTGCGCGATCCTGCGCGCTCGTGCAGGTCGTCGACGTTCTGGGTCACCACGCGCACGTCAAAGCTGTCTTGCAGGCCGGCTATCAGTTTGTGAGCCTCGTTAGGGGCGGCCTTGGCAAGATCGTGGCGGCGCGCGTTATAGAATCTGTGCACAAGTCCGGGGTCTGCGGCAAATCCCTCGGCAGAGGCGACCTGCATCACCGGATACTGCTCCCACAGGCCGCCGGCGTCGCGGAATGTGGTTATGCCGCTTTCGGCGCTTATGCCGGCACCTGTGGAAAATACTATCTTTTTCATGATCGTTAACAAATTTAATGTCTGCAAATATAGTTAAAACAAGGTGTGCCTGCAAATACAGGTCTCTTTGTTTAACATTTTTTTTGACAAAAACTAATGTGCTCATTTGGCGAAACAGAAAATTTGGCGTAATTTTGCGCTTGTGCTTCGCTGTATGCGGACACAGGAATCCCCCATGATGGGATGCATGCCTCCGTAGTTCAACGGATAGAATAGAGGTTTCCTAAACCTTAGATAGGAGTTCGATTCTCCTCGGAGGTACCTACCACCGGCCGCGCATATGCGTAGGCCTGGCCTAATCAGGACATAGAGCCGTGATAGGCGCAGACTATTCAAGTAAAATTAAAAATTAACGCTACTACCAATTATCGATGAAACTCCGACATCTACTACCTGCCGCCCTTATGGTGCTGCCTTTGGGCGCTGCCGCCGTGCCGGCATACCCGGGACTTATACCCCACACGCTGGCTGACGGCACCACGGTGATGGTCCGCATCCACGGTGACGAATATTTTAATTATATGACCGACGAGGCCGGCTTCCTGCTCACACAGGAGGGAGGCAGGCTCAGTTACGAAACACTGAACGGCGCCCGTGTGAGGGCCGATGAGCAGACATTGGCAGCAATGCGCCAGACACGCCGTGCCGCCAGCGGCTACAAAGCCCTTGACCAGGCGCGCCAGCACCGCATGGCCACTCTTAACAAGGAGGGGCGGACAACATTCCCCACAATAGGCGACGTGCACTTCCTCGTCCTGCTCGTGCAGTTTACCGACAAGCAGTTCAACTATGAGAACCCAAAAGAGGAAATGTGGGCCAAGCTCAACCAGGAAGGCTATTCTAAATACGGTTCCATCGGTTCGATGCGCGACTACTATATCGCGGCTTCTGACGGTAAGTTCCGCCCCACATTCGATGTGTCGGACGTAATACAGCTCGACCACGAGAGTGCTTTCTATGCCGGCAATGGCAAATATGACGAGGTGCAGACCCTTGTATACGAAGCTACGACCAAGGCCCATGACCATATCGACTACTCGAAGTATGATTATGATGGTGACGGCGAGGTGGACAATGTGATTATCTTTTATGCCGGATACGGCCAGGCTGACTCCCCTGACAAGACCGCCATATGGCCCCACCAGGGACGTCTGTATGAATATTCTGTGGCATACGACGGCAAGTCTATTGGTACTTATTGCTGCTTCAACGAGCTGAACGGCTCGCACTATTATGCAGGTGACAAACAGCCTGTAGGTATCGGTACCGCGGTGCATGAATTCGGCCATGTGATGGGTATGCCCGACCTTTACGACCCTAGCTACGCCGTGCAGTCCACTCCTGCCAGGTGGAGCCTTATGGACCAGGGTTCTTACCTGGGTGACGGCTACACTCCGCCGCTCACCAGCGGATATGAGAGCTGGATGTTCAACTGGTTGGAATACGAGACTGTAGAGGACAATACCGTGTATGATCTTGAGCCGCTTACTAAGAAGAAACGCGTGCTTCGCATACCCGTGTTCCGTAATGATGACACAGAATATGCCAACGAATACTTCCTGCTGGAGTCGCGTAAGAAAGAAGGCTGGGATATAAATCTCCCCAACGAAGGTATGCTTATCTGGCATCTGGACTATAGCCAGACTGTATGGCAGCGCAACACTGTCAACTCAACACGCACCCGTCCGCGTTGCCATCTTATTACTTCAGACGGTTCGGCCAACTATAAGCTGGACAACTATAATGCCAGCTCTGTTGATGCCGCATGGCCCGGAGTGCAGGGGTATATCACTCCTGACACGGAGATTACGTTTGATACAAATTCAACAAGCGCGAAGTACCGTACCGGCAATACTTTCATACATAATATTGAGTTTGATGTCGAGAGCGGCAATACCAGATTTGACTACAACACAATCTCTGCCACTCCCGATGACGTGACCGTGATGAATACTCCGGGACGTGTGCCTGGCAGCAACGGCAGTCTTTCAAACGAGATCGAGCTTACATGGGAGCCGGTGGAAGGGGCTGTAGATTACAAGCTCACCGTATTCCGTCTGGACAGCAAAGGAAACCGTTCGTATGAAAACCGACTGAACGATAAATCGGTGGGTAACGTTACATCCTACGTCCTGCCACGTTTTTCGAGCAGTAAGATGGGTCTGGAATACCACGCATATGTGCGTGTAGTGAAACCGATACCCAGCTCAGAGATAAGTAACGAAGTGCTGTTTGTGGGTGATAACCTGGAAGCATCGGGTATCGGCCAGGTGGAGGCAGGCAATGCTGCAATCTATGGTCTGAAAGGGGCTATCGAGGCACCGGAAGGAGCCGAGGTATACAGCATTTCCGGCGTGCGTACCGGCACAACCGGACTTGATGCCGGTATATATATCGTACGTTACAACGGCACTGTGACCAAAGTGGCTGTCAAGTAAAAAAACGAACAAATATACAGAGGGGCGTGTTCCTTTTAAAGAGGCGCGCCCCTCTTTTTGTATGAAGACTGTCTGGTCGACGGTTGTGCAACAGTGGGCTTAAGCGCTTTCGAGTGTCAAAAAAAGTGTAAAGTAGTTGGTTATTAGGGAAAAAGTCGCTAACTTTGTGCACTTTTTTATGCCACGAGTGTGTCCGGATGCATCTCCGGCATATTCGGGTACAAATTGATATGCATCACAACCGGCTGATACTCAGGTGTAATAATCAGAGTTCTGCCTTGAAAAATCCTCAAAAGTGGGAAAATTTCAACAATATAAGATAAATCTGGCTTCGATGCCTCCGGGTAAATCGGAGCAGGAATTTGTGGTTGACACACAGTTCTTCAAAAACATGGAGAACACAGATATCATTGATGCAGACGTGAAAGTGGCTATGGAACTCGAGCACAAGAACGATACCTATTATTGCCACTTCGATTTGCGCGGCATGATGCATATCCCGTGTGACCGCTGCCTGGATGCCATGGAACATCCTGTGGACACTACTTTTGACATTGCCGTGAAGTTTGGTCCGGAATATGACGACAGTAACGATGATGTGCTTGTCATACCCGAGACCGAAGCATGGCTGAACGTGGCATATATGCTTTATGACACTCTGGTTCTGACCGTGCCGATGCGCCATGTGCATCCGCAGGGACAGTGCAACAGAGCTATGGCCGGCGTGCTGAACCGTCACCAGGCAACGGCAGACATCGATGGAACAGGGGATATCGAAGAAGAAGACATTCCAATCCCAGACGAAGATTAACGGATAACCGGGTATAATCCCGTACATTTCTGTCAAAATAAAAAAATAAACTGATAAAAAACAATGGCACATCCTAAACGCAAACAATCGAAGACACGTACCGCGAAACGCCGTACCCATGACAAAGCTGTAGCTCCCACACTGGCTATCTGCCCCAACTGCGGCGCATGGCACGTATACCACACCGTATGCGGCGAGTGCGGCTATTACCGTGGCAAGGCAGCCATCGAGAAGGCTGCTGTCTGATACTGTCCAGACACTGCGCATAGAGCACCGTGCGCCGGAGTCCCCGCCCACTGGCGGAGATACCGGCCACGCGGTGTTTATATGTCACAGGCATGCCGCAGGCTTATCTGCGGCCACTCTCTCCATTAGACCATGTTTTAAATAAACGACTCCGCTATGCTTAACGCTAAAATATCCGGTATCGCTTCATATGTGCCCGACGACATTCTGGACAATGAGATGTTGTCGAAGATGGTGGACACCAACGACGAATGGATCACCACCCGTGTCGGCATCAAGGAGCGCAGAATACTGCACGACGACACCAAAGGCTCCAGCTTTCTGGGCATTCAGGCCGTCAATAAACTTTTGGCCGACTACCATGTCGACCCCAAAGAAATCGACCTGATCATCTGCGGCACGTCTAACCCTGACTACCGCTTCCCGTCGACCGCGTCTGTCATACAGCACGGATGCGGGCTGGAGAATGCCTATGCCTACGATATTCAGGCTGCGTGTGCCGGATTTATCGTGACCCTCCAGGCTGCCCGTGCCTACATACTGGCCGGACTTGCCAAAAAGGTTGTTGTGGTCTGCGCCGAGAAGATGTCCAGTATGACAAACTATACCGACCGTGCCACATGCCCCCTGTTCGGCGATGCGGCAGGCGCCGTATTGCTCGAACCCACCGACGAACCCGTAGGCGTGATGGACGCCGAGGTGCATATCGACGGCGAGGGGCTGAACCATCTGCTCATGAAAGCCGGCGGCTCAGCGCATCCGGCCACTCATGAGACGGTGGATGCCGGCGACCATTTCATCTACCAGGAGGGGCGCGCAGTATACAAGCATGCCGTGCGCAACATGCTGTCGTCCACCCTTTCGGTCATGAAACGCAATAACCTCACTGTGGAAGATGTAGACTGGCTCGTGCCACACCAGGCCAACCTGCGCATTATCGAGGCAGTGAGCAGCCGTGCGGGATTCCCCGATGAGAAAGTGCTGGTAAACATACAGCATTACGGCAATACGTCCGCCGCTTCCATCCCTCTGTGTCTTGATGAATACAAGGGACGTCTGAAGAAGGGAGACAAAGTTATGATGACAGCTTTCGGTGCCGGGTTCACATGGGGTGCCATGTACCTGGTGTGGGCTATCTGACGACCGTCCGGCGGTTGTTACTGCCGCTATAGCGCCCGTATACACCCCGGCATGACGGAGTTCATGCCGGGGTCGGCTTATGTTTACGAGACTTTCACACGCTTCTTCAAGCAGCGGCGAACAGTTTGCCGCTGCCGAGTGTTTTCTAATTGGGCGCCCGGCTGAGTGATGCCGCGCCGGCCAAGGCAGATAGTCTGCCCCGGCATGTTTAAAATTTCAATTATGTCAGAACTACATGTCAATATAAAGCGCGAGGACGAGCTGGAAGCTTCCGAGGCTTATTTCCAGCCTTTCACAAAGGGTGCGGACGAACTGACTGCCGCGGCTGCCGAAATAACGGCCGAAGGGCATAAGGCCGGATTTGTAAACATAGTGGGCAATCCCAATGTCGGCAAATCAACACTTATGAACGACCTGGTGGGTGAACGTATATCAATCATAACATCCAAGGCGCAGACCACGCGGCACCGCATCACGGGCATAGTCAACACTCCGGCCTACCAGATAGTATTCTCGGATACTCCGGGAGTTTTGAAGCCGAAATACAAGCTTCAGGAGTCGATGCTCGAATTTTCCAAAGGGGCGCTCACCGATGCCGACATACTGCTGTATGTGACAGACGTGGTGGAAGATCCCACAAAGAATCGCGACTTTCTAGACAGAGTGGCCCGCGAGACCATACCGGTATTGCTAGTGATTAACAAGATAGACCTCTTGTCCGGCAATGACGCTCTGGAAGAACTGGTGGAAAAATGGCGCTCCCTGCTTCCTAATGCCGAGATATTCCCTACATCGGCCAAGGAGCATTTCAACGTCTCCAACATAATGAAGCGCATAATAGACCTGCTGCCAGTATCACCCCCGTTCTTCGGCAAAGACGCTCTTACCGACAAGCCTGCCCGATTCTTTGTCACTGAGATAATCAGGGAGAAAATCCTGCTGCAATACGACAAAGAGATACCATATTCGGCCGAGGTGCTTGTGGAAAAATTTGACGAGAAAGAGAATTCCATACACATCATGTCTGTAATCTATGTGGAACGAGACTCGCAGAAAGGAATTCTTATCGGCAAGGGCGGCGAGCGCATCAAGAGAGTAGGCATAGAGGCCCGTAAAGATATAGAGAAATTCTTCGGCAAGAGGGTATACCTCGAGCTGTATGTCAAGATAGAGAAAGACTGGCGTAACCGCGAGAACAAGCTGCGTGCTTTCGGATACATAGAGTGACCCGGTGATTCTCACGTTGTAATACAGACAAAAACCTGACTCATGAGTAACTTAGTAGCAATAGTAGGACGCCCTAACGTGGGCAAGTCCACGCTCTTCAACCGTCTCACACAGACGCGCTCGGCCATCGTGGACCCCACGGCAGGCACCACGCGCGACCGCCAGTACGGCAAGGTTGACTGGTGCGGACGCGAATTTTCCATAATAGACACCGGCGGATGGGTGGTTAACTCAGACGATATTTTCGAGGGCGAGATCAACAAGCAGGTGCATGTGGCCATAGAGGAGGCAGACGTGATCCTCTTTGTGGTAGATGCTGCTAACGGTGTGACCGATCTGGACGACCATGTGGCCCAGATACTCCGTCGTAGCAAGAAGCCCGTCATACTCGTGGCCAATAAGACCGACATAGTCGAGGCACAGTTTAACGTTCCGGAATTCTACAGCCTCGGCCTTGGCGATCCGTATGATATTTCGGCCACATCCGGCTCTGGCACAGGAGACCTGCTCGACATAATAGTCAAAGACCTGCCCGAGGCAGCAGACGAGGAGCATGAGGAGCATGTACCCCGATTTGCCATAGTGGGACGTCCCAATGCCGGCAAATCGTCCATAATCAATGCGTTCATAGGTGAAGACCGCCATATAGTCACCGACATAGCCGGTACTACGCGCGACTCCATATACCACCGTTATAATAAGTTCGGCTTCGACTTTTATCTGGTGGACACGGCCGGCATACGCAAGAAGCAGAAAGTAAACGAAGATATCGAGTATTATTCCGTGATACGCTCTGTAAGGGCCATAGAAAACAGCGATGTGTGCATATTGCTCATTGATGCCACACGCGGTATCGAGGCCCAGGACGCCAGCATATTCTCCCTCATACAGCGCAATAAAAAAGGCCTGGTGGTGTGTGTTAATAAATGGGATATAGCCGAAGACAAAAGCCTGCAGGCCCAGAAGAGGCTTGAGGCGGCCATACGCGATAGGTTCGCTCCGTTCACAGACTTTCCCATAATTTTCGGTTCGGCACTCACAAAGCAACGCATATATAAGGTGATAGAGACAGCCGTAGATGTCTATCGCAACCGAAGCCGTATAATACCGACATCGCAGCTGAACAATTATATGCTCGAGGTCGTGGCAGAGACACCTCCTCCCAGCAACAAAGGCAAGTTTGTAAAAATCAAATATGTGACCATGCTGAAAGATTCGGTCATACCGACATTTGTATTCTTCTGCAATCTGCCCCAGTGGGTGAAAGAGCCATACCGCCGTTTTCTTGAAAACAAGATAAGGTCACGATGGGATTTTCACGGCACTCCTGTGTCGATTTTCATGCGAGAGAAGTAACCGACCTTTCATATTCGCAAAAGCCCACTGCCGGTATCTGGTAGTGGGCTTTGTTAAATTTATATGGCGTTTGACGTATTTTATCTGGAGGAGTCGATTGTGCCTGATTTATGGCCGTTTGTGGATGCTTCCTGTGTGTATCCGATGTCATTAAGCCAGTCGGATATAAGTCGTGAGCGCCTTGAATGGCCGGCGTGGTCAATCCAGAGCGGCTTATTGAAAAATTGGCATTCTGGTACCAGCCGGCGAGCATCTCCGACAACATCGGATATGCCGCTTGAATAGCTAGACACAACCAACCCGACATGCTTGCCTTTCATTTTAGGACCGTTGAGGAACAAGTATGTCTGCAACGGGGCTGCCATATTGTTCCACCACAGAGGTGCCACGATTATGATCGAAGAATATTTTTGAAGATCAGTATCCGTAGGTCTGATAGCCGGATAAGAATTTGCGGATTTTGGGTTTTCTCTAATTCTGGCAATTAACGAGCTTCCGAGTTCATAATTATTAGCTGCGTAGTCAAGGTTATCTTCTGCAGGCTGTATTTCGAGGACGTCTGCCTCTATCTGTGACAGCAGAGTATTGGCGATAGCCTTGCAGTTGCCCGTATAGCTGTAATATACCACCAATGTTTTAGGAGTGTCTGCCGGAGATTGCGCGTTGCCGCAGGATGAAGCCGCAATCATAGTCATCATAAACAAAATTTTGAATATGGTTTTCATAATCAGTTGATCGGTATGTTTCTGTATTCTTTGGGTGTCTGGCCTGTGCGGCGTTTGAAAAATCTGACGAAATGTTGCGGATATTCAAATCCCAGGCGTTCGCCCACCTGTGTCACCGACAGCGATAGATCGCTGAGCAGTTCACGCGCCGCATTGACCAGTCTGCCGGCTATCACATCTTTTGCGGTAATCCCGCATGACATTTTGACCAACTCTCCGAAGTATCCCGGGGAAAGATTAAGGTTATAGGCGAAATATGCTACCGTAGGCAGGCCGTTTTCTTCTAACCGTCCGGCTATATAGTCATCAAGCAGGCAGGTGAATCTCTCCATGACAGAGGTGTTTATGATTTCACGGGTATAAAACTGTCGTTCGTAAAAACGCAGGCAGTAGTCCAGAAACACTTCGATCTGTGTAATTATAAGGTTACGGGAATGCCGGTCAATGGCATGGCGCATCTCGCGCTCGATGAGCGACAGTACCGACTGGACAAGCTCTACTTCGTCTTGTGACAAATGAAGGGCCTCGTTACTGTTGTAAGAAAAAAATCCGTATGATGACATTTTCCGCCCGAGCGCCGTGCGGCTCAGGAAATCGGGATGAAATGCGAGAACTGTCCATCGGGGCTGCTTCTGGCCTGTACGCACCACGGATGTCACTTTCTGGCCGGGGGCGAACGCTGCCACGCTCATTTCATCGAAATCATATTTTGTAAGGCCGTAGTTCAGTTCGCAGCCCTTGGTCTCTTTGATATAAATGGCGTAAACATCGAAATCATATGTGGTTTCTCCCGGTTGCGGCTCACCTTTGTAATGTCCCACAGTGATCATGGGATTTAGTTGCTCAAACCCGTATAACTCATTGAGGTGTCGTATTGTGTCGATTCTAACAATGTTGTTCATGCTGCAAAATTACTAATAAACACCTATGCCTGGGTAATCCGGATTCAAGAGAAAATAACCTTTTTTACAGATTGGGCATGACGCCGCAGACGAAGCCTCCGGCTTCGCCTGCGGATTATTATCGCGGTTTATGCGGTTTCAGGGCTTGTGGGTATCTCTGTTACCGGGGAAGATATGCTGTCCGGTGGCTTCGAAATAACGGGCCAGGGTCAGAAGCGAGATATCGCGTTCGCGACGGCGGTCGAGAAATTGCGAGTAATACTCGCGCGAGGCGCGCGCTATCTTTTCCGCCTCGTCGGGATGCGCCATATACCATTCGAGTTTCTCGGCCACATCGCTGTAGTCGTCGGCTATCTCTATGTAATGGACCCCGGCTTCCAGTCGTGAATGCATGAGCCAGTGCTCCACGCGCGGACGTGTCATGACGGGCACGCAGTCTGACCCCATGACCCATTGGAGGGAGGAACCCACGTCGTTGCCCTCTAGCACGAGGATGTATTTGTAGGCAAAGTGGCTTGCCACGGGGATTTTAGATGCTCCCCATTCCGCACGCACGGGATGCCTCGATGTGTCACCGAGGTCTGTAAGGGGATGGCCGTGCCATTTTTCAAAGAAGCGGATGCGTCCCGGTTTGTCCCCTATCTTGCCTCTGAAGAACAGAACTGGTTTTTTACGGGAGAAAGGGATATGGTCGTGCGGACGCGGAAAATGGCGGACGCGGTTCAGATTGAACACCGTGGCCATATCTCCGTTACTGTCATCAAGCCTGCGTGCCTTGATTATGGAGGGTACTGTGGGGTTAGTATATACGTCTCCCGGTTGGAAACTGATGCGCAGGTGCCTGGGGAAATAAGCCAGATATCGCTCTATGTCGATGTAATAGACCCGTTTGCCCCGTGAGCTGTCGAGCTTGCGGACATATTCTGCATCGGCAGGCAGCTGCATGGAGGATGGTTCTGCCGGACAGTAGTGCCGCACGCGCACGCGCAGTTCGGATGCGTCCGCGCGTTCTTCCCATGTGCGCAGCAGACGGCGCAGCCTGTGCCTGAGCAGTACGCGCGGTCTGAGGCGGCGCAGTATCCATCCGCAGTAATATAGAGCCTTTACCGGTTTTCCGCCCCGGTACATAGAGAGCAGCCCCATCAGAACTCAGTGAAGCATAATGGCAGTGTCGCTGCCACGGAGGGCAGCACATACACCTCGTCGGATCCGTACAGCAGTACTTCCATTGGAGATCCCTGCGCCGTCTCATATTCGAGCAGTGCCTGGCGGCATGCTCCGCACGGGCTTATGGGTTTGCGCTGGAACGCGCCGGCTGTATATGCGGCTATCGCTATGCGGCGCATTGGGACACCCTTGTGCAGCGCTCCGGCAGAGAAGCATGCGCTGCGTTCGGCGCATGTGCCGGATGAGAAAGCCGCGTTTTCCTGGTTGGCTCCGGTCACTATCTCGCCTGTGGCCAGTTCTATGGCGGCCCCCACATTGAAATTGGAATAGGGCGCGTAGCTTCCTCCGGTAGCCTCTTTGGCGCGGTCTATGAGTTTGCGCCGGGCCTCGTCAAGCTCGTCATAGGCGTACACGCGCACAGGTATGGTGATTTCGAGTTTTCTCATATCAGAAAAGTTAAGTAAATTTGCAATTACAAATATAACAAACTTTTTAAGAATAATGGCGGCCGTGCCGTATAATTTTATGTTACGGCCATATTTAGATGCAGAAAGCCAGATATATCATAGTGACGGCCCCGGGATTTGAATCCATGCGCGGACTGGCCGCAGAGATAGCGCGCCGAGGCATGCCCGGCGGCGCGCAGGTAATATATGACGAGCGTAACCGTCTTTTCCGCGTGCGGCACGGCGGCGAACCATACATAGTCAAGGCGTTCCGCCGGCCTAACGCGGTCAATTCGCTGGCCTATACCACTGTGAGGCAGAGCAAGGCCCGGCGTTCGTTTTACAACGCGCTGCGCCTGTGTGCCTTGGGGATAGACACACCGCGGCCGGCAGCATATATGGAGGTGAGGTCCGGTCTGCGTCTGCGTGAGAGCTACTACATATGCCGTGACGTGGCATCGCCCCAGATACGCCACTGGGAGCGCCGGCCAGATTCAGCCCAGATGCTAGACGCTTTTGCCGCCGACATAGTCAGGCTGCATGCCATGGGTGTATGGCATAAGGATTTTTCGCCGGGCAATATACTGGTGGAGGGCACATGCCCCCCTTACCGTTTCTATTATATAGACCTTAACCGCATGTGTTTCAGTGTCAGTTCGCGCAAGAAACTAATGGGTATGTTCGGTCGTATGCATGATCTTGAAGAGCCGGTGCGCGGCCTGGCCAGATGTTACGGCCGCGCACTGGCCCGGTGGCGTCTTGAGGATGCAGATGCATCGGCTCCGCAGTTTATGCATACACTTACCGAGGCTGAGGCAGAACGAGATGCCGTAGGCGCGTATCGCCGTTTCTGGGGGCGCATGGCGCGCAAACGCCGTCTGAAAAGGCTGCTTCGCCGCTGCTGACTTTACTGCCGCCGGATGCGGCTCACAGAAGGAGCATGGCGTCGCCGTATGAGAGGAACCGGTATCCGGCCTCCGCTGCCTGTGTGTATATGTCCCGCCATTCGTCAGGCCGGCCTGTGCGTTGCAAGAACGAAGCTACCAGCAGCAACAGGGTGCTTTGAGGCTGGTGGAAATTGGTAACCATCCCGTCCACGACGCGCCAGCGGAAGCCGGGCGCTATCATTATGGCCGTGGAGGCTGTCAGAGCCGCGTGTCCTCCCTGTTCTATGTAGTCTCTCAGTGCTCGCAGAGCTTCGTCTGTGTCAAAGCAGGGGGTGCCGTACGGATCCCATTGTTCCACGTGCAGCCGCGAGGGCGGTATTCCCGGATTTTCCATAACCATCCTGCCAAGGTAAGGCAGCGATTCGAGGGTGCGCACCGAGGTAGTTCCCACCGCTGTCACGGGCCGGTGTCCGGACCGCGCATCTATTATGGCGTCGAGCAGGGGCAGGGTGACGCTCACAGTCTCGGTATGCATTGGGTGTTCGCCGATTACGTCGCTCTTCACCGGCTGGAATGTGCCGGCTCCCACATGGAGTGTCAGCTCGCATATCCCGATGCCGCGTTCCCTTACAGCATCAAGCACCGAGGGTGTGAAGTGCAGTCCTGCCGTAGGTGCGGCCACCGAGCCCTCTGTCTTTGAATAGACCGTCTGGTAGTCCACGGTATCAGACAGTTCCGAATCCCGGCACAGGTAGGGTGGGATGGGTATGTATCCGGCTCTTTCTATGACTGTGGCAAATGTGGCATGCGCCGGCTCCCAGCTGAAATCTATGCGGCGTGCCCCGCCCGGCTCTGTGCCGGCCAGAACGGCGTGCAGCGTGATACGTGATCCGTCGGGCATCTCAAGCTCTTTGTCTAGCGCGCCCTCCTTCCACCGCTTCACATTGCCCACCAGGCATACCCACGAGCAATGTCCCGTGGCGGCGAACGCCTGTGCGTAGTCACGGGGCAGGCATGGCTCCAGACAAAAGATCTCTATTTCGGCCCCGGTGGGTTTGCGCATCTTTATGCGCGCGTTTATCACACGGGTGTTGTTGCACACCATCAGCGCGTTGTCAGGGAGCAGTCCGGGCAGCTCGCGGAATCCGTGGTGCGCCACCGTCCCGTCATGGTGTCTCACCAGCAGCCGGCAGGCATCGCGCGGCTCACAGGGGTGGCGCGCGATGAGACTGTCGGGCAGCGGATAATCGTAGTCGGCTATTCTTATATCCCGTACCATCAGAATCCTGTATAGTTCAGAGGGGTAAGCGACAACAGCTGTTCCCTTACTTCGGGGCGGACATCAAGCGTGGCTATGAATTCGGCAAGGCTTTCCTGTGTTACCTTGGCATTGGTGCGTGTCAGGGCCTTGAGTGTCTCATAGGGATGGTCGTAACCCTCGCGGCGCAAGATGGTCTGTATGGCTTCGGCCAGCACGTTCCAGCGATGGCCCAGGTCGGCACGTATGGCCTCTTCATTTATAAGGAGCTTTTCAAGGCCTTTTTTGGTGCTGGCTATGGCTATCAGCGAGTGTGCCATGGGTACGCCCACATTGCGCAGCACGGTCGAGTCGGTCAGGTCGCGCTGTTGGCGCGAGATAGGCAGCTTCGAGGCCAGATGGCTGTATATGGCGTTGGCTATGCCCAGGTTTCCTTCTGAATTTTCGTAGTCTATGGGGTTTACTTTGTGCGGCATGGCTGACGAACCTACCTCTCCGGCCTTGATCTTTTGTTTGAAATACTCCATAGAGATGTATTGCCAGAAGTCGCGGTCCAGGTCTATTATAATAGTGTTTATGCGCTTCAGGGCGTCAAAAAGGGCTGCCAGATTGTCATAATTGGAAATCTGCGTGGTGCGTTCCTCTCTCTCGATACCCAGATGTCCGGCCAGGAACTGTCCGGCAAAGGCAGGCCAGTCGATATCGGGATAGGCCACGCGGTGGGCGTTCATATTGCCGGTGGCACCGCCGAACTTGCCGCTCACGGGTATGGTGCGCAGCAGCTCCAGCTGGCGTTCCAGACGGTAGGCAAACACTTCTATCTCCTTGCCCAGGCGCGTGGGAGTGGCCGGCTGTCCGTGGGTGCGGGCCAGCATCGGTATGTCTTTCCATTGGCACGCATAGTCGCGCAGCGTGGCTATGAGGGATTCAAGGGCCGGAATGTAGACCTGCTCGAGCGCGTCTTTCACGCTCATCGGCACCGAAGTATTGTTTATATCCTGGCTTGTGAGGCCGAAATGTATGAACTCCTTATATGGTTCGAGGCCGAGTGTGTCAAATTTTTCTTTTAGAAAATACTCCACAGCCTTTACGTCATGGTTGGTGACCGACTCAATTTCCTTTATACGTGCCGCGTCGGCCACAGAGAATTCGGTGTATATCTTGCGCAGGGCATCGATGCATTCGTTGTCGCCTTTGTCGAATCCCAGCCCTGCCAGCTGCGGCAGGGGCATGCTGGCCAGCGCTATGAAATACTCCACCTCAACCTTTACGCGGTAACGTATCAGGGCGTATTCAGAAAAATAGAGGTCGAGGACTTCGCATTTAGAGCGGTAGCGGCCGTCGACAGGAGAGATGGCTGTAAGAGAATCTAACTTCATAATATATTGTATTGTAGTTAATTGCGATGTGTTGTATAGTGCCCCTGGCACATATGGGTTAAAAATTTTTTACAAAATTAGTAAAAAATATTTGGCCATATAAAAAAAAGGCCTTAACTTTGCAGTGCAAAACGGTAAAAATAGAAAACGCTGTGAAGCGTAGTTAGGCAGTTTAAGTTAGAATATTTGGGGGCGTTTAGCTCAGCTGGTTTAGAGCATCTGCCTTACAAGCAGAGGGTCGGGGGTTCGAATCCCTCAACGCCCACCAGAAAAACTCCGTGAGGAGCCATAATATTCTAAAAAGAAAGGAAAGAAAGTTTTTTATAAGGGGGCGTTTAGCTCAGCTGGTTTAGAGCATCTGCCTTACAAGCAGAGGGTCGGGGGTTCGAATCCCTCAACGCCCACTTTCCCCGAACAACAAGAAAAAATAGATTTAGTTAAGCGGTCCACTCGAGAGAGCAGGCCGTTTTCTTTTTGCACAGCCAGATGCGCGGTCTGTTGTCCGGTTTTGCTATCCGGATACTTATGAATGAAAAAACACGCGGAGTTTCCGCGTGTCGTTATATTTGGCGAGCTGTGATATGCATCAGCGCATTTGAGTTTGTCCAGATGTGTCAGCCGTCAGGAAACAGCCGCTTGGCCAGGTCGACGAACTGGTCGACCGAAAGGCGTTCGGGGCGTTCTCCCATTATCGGGTCTTCGCGCAGCGGACTGCCTGGCGGAATCAGCGCTCCAAGAGAGTTGCGTAGCGTTTTGCGGCGTTGGCCGAAAGCGGTTTTGACAACCTGTCTGAAACGCTTCTCGCTGCATCCGAGTTCGGTACGGCTGTTGCGTGTCAGGCGCAGCACGCCGCTTTTCACCTTCGGAGGGGGTATGAACACATGTTCCGGCACAGTAAACAGATATTCGCAGTCATACCATGCCTGGAGCAGAACCGAGAGTATGCCGCGCGTACGGTTGCCGGCAGGGGCGCATATGCGTTCTGCCACTTCGCGCTGCAACATGCCGCTTACCAGTGGTATGCGCTCGCGATAGTCGAGCACGCGGAAGAATATCTGCGAAGATATGTTGTAAGGATAGTTGCCTATGACTGCGAATTCGCCGTCGAACACACTGTCGGGCCGGATTTCGAGGAAGTCGCCCTCTATAATGTCCAGGTCCGGATATGCCTGTCGCAGATATGCCACGCTTTCCGTGTCTATCTCTATCACTTTCAGAGGTCTGTCTTGCTGCAAGAGAAACGATGTCAGTACCCCTGTGCCTGGTCCTATCTCCAGCAGCGGCAGATGGCTGTAAGGCTTGGCCAGGGCTGTTTCAGCAATACGCGCTGCCACGCCTTTGTCGGTCAGGAAGTGCTGTCCCAGAGCTTTTTTAGGTTTTACATGCATCATTTGCTCATGCTTTGAGGGGTCTGTTGTCCGCCCGGGCGTACGATGCCTGTGCCGGTCTCTGAGGCTTTCTCGCCGGGAGCGTGCATGGGAGGCGCGTTCCAGTCTATATATCCAACGTACGCATAGCAGTATGTGCGCATTCCGTAGGAATCATACCACTGCAAGTACAGGCGTGTGGCATTACTGTTGAACCAGTAGTCGGCCGCCACGTGGGCACCGTCGCTGTAGGTGATATATATTGTGGAATTAAAGTCCACGTTGTAGTATAGCTCCATACTGTAGGGGCGTCCGTTGACATATTCGTAATACATGCCGCTGCCGCTGCTGGACAGTTCCAGATAGTTTGTGTCGTAGCCGTACACGGGATTTCCGTCGACTGATACCAGTTTCCAGCGGCCTACCAGGTCGGGATCATACAATACGCCCGGGGGGCTGTAAGTATCATCGCACGAAGTGAAAGTCAGGTTCATGCCGAGCACGATGGCCAGTATGGCCAGGATAGGGTATAGCTTTTTCATAACCGTACGTTTTTTGTAATGTGTCATATGCCGTGTGATGTGCGCGCCGGGACGGCATTGCTGCCTGTCTGTTCGGGATGCCGGCATTCTTTATAGTTTTAGACGCCCTCGGGGCGGAAAAGTTTAACATTCGGGGCTTACAGCGGCTTGCTGACAGCTATGCGGCGCCGGTGCTGGCGCCGGCTGAAGTATTCCCACTGGCTCTGCACTTTGGCATTGTCGGCCAGCTCGGGATTGCTTTCTGCCCATTTGAAGCCCAGGCGCCGGTAGTGCGGTATGAGATCCTGGAACAGGAGCGCGTTCACCCCCTTGCTTTGGTATTCGGGTTTTACAGCGACAAGCAACAGGTCTACACGGTCGTTGCGGCCCTTGAGACCTTTGAGCAGATGGTACCAGCCGAACGGGAAGAGGCGTCCCCGTGATTTTTGGAGCGCGCGGCTCATACTCTGCATGGATATGCCCACGCCCACAAGTTTCCCTTCGGTATCTACTACCAGCGTCACCAGGTCAAGATTAAGCAGCGATATGTACTGCTCCACATAATAGTCTATCTGTCGCGGAGTAAGGGTGGAATAACCGTATAGTCCGGCGTAGGCCTCGTTGATCAGTTCGAACAGCGCGTGTCCGTATTCCTCTTTTATTTTTTTGCGGGAAGTGAATTTGAGTACGCGCAGGCCGAATTTTTTCTTTACTATCTCTGCTATGCGGTTATGTTTGTCGGGTATCGCGTCAGGCACGTCCATGACAAACTCCAGCCACTCGTTGGCCTGGGTATACCCCAGTGCGGCAAGATGTTCAGGATAATATGGGTAGTTATAGATGGTGGCCATGGTGGATAGCTCCTCGAAGCCCTCCACAAGCATTCCCTCGTGGTCCAGGTCGGTAAATCCGAGAGGTCCCACCATGGCGGACATACCTTTGGAACGTCCCCATTTTTCAGCGGCTTCGAACAGAGCGGCAGATACCTCGCGGTCATCCACGAAGTCTGCAAATCCGAAGCGGCAGTTGGATTCGCATTGTTTTTCGTTGACCTGCCGGTTTATTATGGCGGCTATACGCCCCACAGGCCTGCCTTCGCGGTAGGCCATGAAGTATACCGCCTCACAGAAGTCGAATGCAGGGTTGCGGCCGGGGTCTAGCGTGTTGACATCGTCATTGATCAGTGGGGGGACATACCACGGGTTATCGCGGTACAGGTCTATCTGGAACTTGGTGAACCGGCGCAGGTTGGCCCTCGTGGGTTCAAGCTCTTTTATTTCTATCATCGGGTAATCAGGTGTTGTCTTAGGTTAAACCGTATTTTCAGGCATTTGTCTGGAGAGATATTTCTCAACGGAATGCCAGCCAGCACAGCAGCGTTGTCATTGCCGCTACGAATACACACAAATAAATGTAAATGGCTATGGGCGATTTGCGCTCTATGGCCAGGCGCAGGTCTGGAATGGTGCGGAACCGGCGCACAGGATCGCCTGCGGCCGCTATGCGCGCTATACGGCGCAGCCGCGGATATTGTCCGGGCATATTGTCGAGCACCTCGTTGAGTACCGTGCCGTACGCATGTATGTCTTCCACGGTGTCTTGGGCCGACAGTTCGGAGCGGTGGTCATAGCCCACGTTTATGAGCTTGAGGTTTCCGCCACGTTCTGCGAATATGATATTTTCCGGAGTTATAGAGCGATGTGCCAGATGGTTCTCCTGTATATAGTCCATAGCGTCGAGCAGCTGTGTCTCCAGGCGGTGCAGGATGCGCGGAGTGAGCAGTTTCTCGTCGATCAGGCGGCGTAGCGAATAGCCGTATACGTCGTCGGTGATTATGGCTCGTCCTATCACGGGCAGTACCTCGTAGTCGTTCACCATCACGATGTTGGGATGTGCCAGAATGTGGCGTGTCTCAAACTCTCGGTCAAGCATATGTTGGTATGACGGGTTGTCGCGGTATTGCTCTTTAAGAGCTTTCAGCATAACCCATTTGCCATATTTTTTGGCTGTATACACATCATAGAATTCCTCTTCCCATTCAGGCAGTATGGTCAGGTCTGTCCATTTCCCCTGTGGGTCGGTGAAATCTATCTTTCTCTCTTCCTTGCTTATGTATTGCATTTAGTACAGTTATAGTGTTCCGACTTCTCGTTACAATTGCCACACAGACACATTGAAGTGCAAAGATACCATTTTTTTTTAAGTTTTCGTATATTGTATGGCAATTTTAAATATATAAGTGCCGCAGAGTATGCGTCATATTGTAGTTGGGCGACTGTTCGGGTCTCCTTTTTTGTTGTATGGACAATAAGCCGTGTGGCAGACCTTGCTGTTGCAGAACGAATGGCAAACACTTTGGCCGGTTATCACATGGCTATATTGTCAACAGAATTTCCGCCGTATTGGTTTGCAGATCCTCTCTTTTTTGAGAGAAATATGTTTTACGTTTAATTTTGTAGCTCCTGCCCTGAAAAAGTTATTTGCGGTTTGCTTATTATCACAGAAGTTGTTAACTTTGCGAGTTAATAAATACAGACACAATTGTTATGAATCTGTTTGATAAAGTAAGTGACGATATCCGCAAGGCTATGCTGGCGCGTGACAAGGTGCGCCTGGAGGCCCTGCGTGGTGCGAAAAAGGAGTTCCTGGAGGCAAAGACTGCCAAAGGGGCCAATGGCGACCTGTCTGACGAAAAGGCTGTGGCCATAATTGTGAAAATGGTTAAGCAGCGTAAGGAGAGCGCCAAAATATATATTGAAAACAACCGGTCCGAGCTGGCCGAGAGCGAGCTGGCCGAGGCCGCAGTGCTCGAAGAGTATCTGCCCAGGCAGCTTTCTGAGGAAGAACTGGAGGCAGAGCTGCGTGCCATAATAGCCGAGACCGGCGCCTCGTCGATGAAGGAGATGGGCAAGGTCATGGGAGTGGCCTCAAAGCGTCTGGCAGGACGTGCCGACGGACGTGCCATAAATGCCAAAGTCAAGGAATTACTATCATAAACCAGATATCCCATGCTTACACTACAGGCCATAAAGGCCGACCCTCAATATATAATAGAGCGTCTGGCTGTCAAAGGTTTTGACGCTGTCGGGCCTATAACCGAGGTGCTTGAGCTTGATGCCGAGCGCCGCCGGCTGCAACAGAGGTGTGACAATGATGCCTCCGAGCTTAAGAAGATGGCGTCAGCCATAGCCATGCATATGAAGAATGGCGAAAAAGAGGCGGCCGAGGCCGCCAAAGCGCGTGTGGCAGAGCTGAAAGCTTCTACAAAGGGTCTGCAAGAACTGCTGGACGACTGTGCGGCAAAATTGCAGGACGTGCTGCTGTCTATTCCCAACACTCCCTGTGCCGATGTGCCCCACGGACTTACGGCCGAGGACAACGTAGTGGTGAAGACCGGCGGTGAGATGCCCTGCCTCGATCCTGGCTCGCTGCCACACTGGGAGCTGGCTCGTAAGTACAATATAATAGACTGGGAGCTTGGTGTCAAGGTTACAGGAGCCGGATTTCCGTTCTATATAGGCAAGGGTGCCCGGTTGCAGCGCGCTCTGCAGCAGTTCTTTCTTGACGAGGCATGGAAAGCCGGCTATATCGAGGTAGAGCCTCCCTTTGTGGTCAACGAGGCTTCCGGCTATGGCACCGGCCAGCTGCCGGACAAGGAGGGCCAGATGTACCATTGCGCTCTAGACGACCTGTATCTCATCCCGACGGCGGAGGTGCCCGTGACCAACATGTACCGCGACGTCATTATTCCCGAAAAGGAGCTGCCTAAGAAGAATTGTGCCTATTCGCCCTGCTGGCGCCGCGAGGCCGGTTCTTACGGCAAGGATGTGCGCGGCCTGAACCGCCTGCACCAGTTCGATAAGGTAGAGATCGTGCGCATAGAGCGTCCCGAGGATTCTTATGCCGCGCTCGAAGAGATGAAAGACCATGTGCAGTCGCTGCTTGAGAAGCTGGGACTGCCCTGGCATATACTGCGTCTTTGCGGTGGTGATATGAGTTTCACATCGGCCATAACTTATGATTTCGAGGTATGGAGCGCGGCCCAGGAACGCTGGCTCGAGGTCAGCTCGGTGAGCAATTTCGAAAGTTATCAGGCTAACAGGCTTAAATGCCGTTACCGTGACGCGCAGAAGAAAATCAGTCTCTGCCATACTCTCAACGGGTCGGCGCTGGCGCTGCCGCGCATCATGGCCGCGATACTTGAAAACTACCAGACGCCGAGCGGCATAGTCGTACCCGAAGTATTGAGACCGTATTGCGGTTTTGATATTATTGATTAAAATAACATGATTTTGTTGACAAAATTATCTAATACCTGACTCAATGTTTAAGATTTTAGAAAAACGAGAACTCGCCACCAAAATTTATGAAATGGTGGTAGAGGCGCCGCGAGTGGCCAAGGCTGCGCAGCCTGGCCAGTTCGTGATCATTCGCACGGATGAGAAAGGGGAGCGTATACCTCTGACTATCTGCGATTATGACCGCGAGCGTGGCACTGTGACTATTGTGATTCAGGCTGTGGGCATATCTTCGGCCAAGATATGCGACATGGAGCCTGGAGATGAATTTGCCGATTTTGCAGGCCCTCTGGGACGTCCTTCCGATCTTCTGGAGCTGCCCGAAGAGGAATTGAAACGCCAGCGTGTGCTATTTGTGGCCGGCGGCGTGGGTACCGCCCCTGTCTATCCGCAGGCAAAATGGCTGGACGAGCACGGGGTGAGGGCCGATGTTATCATCGGTGCCCGTAACAAGGACTTGTTCTCTTATGTCGACGAAATGCGCAAGGTAGCCAATGTCTATCTGTGCACCGACGACGGTTCCGAAGGCTTCCACGGCATGGTGACCGCCCTGATCGACCATCTGATAGAGAAAGAGGGCAAGGCTTATGACCATTGTGTGATCATAGGTCCGATGATTATGATGAAATTTGCTTCGATGACCACTAAAAAGCACGGTATACCTACTATGGTCAGCCTTAACGCGCTGATGGTGGACGGCACCGGAATGTGCGGCGCGTGCCGTGTATCAGTAGGAGGCAAGACTCTGTTCACATGCGTGGACGGCCCTGAGTTTGACGGCCACCAGGTGGACTTCGACGAGGCCATGCGCCGCCAGAACATGTATCGCGGCAATAAGAAAACAAATCCTGAAACCCATAAATGCAAGTGCCATGGCAGTTAAGATACCCCGTACCCCGGTGCGCGAACAGGATCCGCAGCGTCGCGCTACTAATTTTGAGGAAGTTTGCTACGGATATAATGACCAGGAAGCGGCTCTCGAGGCTTCGCGCTGTCTGAAATGTCCCAAGCCCCGATGTGTGCAGGCCTGTCCTGTGGGCCTTAACATACCAGGGTTTATCAAGGCTCTGGGCGAGGGTGACATAGCCGGTGCCGCATCGGTAATCGCCAAAGACAGCAGCCTGCCTAGTGTGTGCGGACGTGTGTGTCCGCAGGAAAGCCAGTGCGAGGGCTCGTGCGTGCTCGGTATAAAGAGCGAACCGGTCGCTATAGGCAAGCTGGAGCGCTATGTGGGTGACTGGAAGATAAACCATGCCGACCAGGTAGTGGACACTCCGGCGCCGCGTAACGGCCACAAAGTGGCTGTGATAGGTTCCGGTCCTTCAGGTCTGGCGTGCGCGTCCGACCTGGCACGTCTAGGCTATGAGGTAAAGATTTTCGAGGCCCTTCACAAAGTGGGCGGAGTGCTTGTTTACGGTATCCCGGAATTCCGTCTGCCCAAAGATGCTATCGTGGCTCGCGAAGTAGAGGCTGTGAAAAAACTGGGCGTGGAGATTGAGACCGATGTAATAGTAGGCCGTACCCTAACTGTTGATTCGTTGATGGACGATGAGGGCTATGAGGCTGTGTTTATAGGCTCCGGAGCCGGTCTGCCGCGCTTTATGGGCATACCGGGCGAAAACCTTAACGGTGTTTTCTCTGCCAACGAGTTCCTGACGCGTGCCAATCTGATGAAGGCTTACGATGAGGAGTATGACACACCCATATACCTGGGCAAACGCGTAGTAGTCGTGGGCGGCGGCAATGTGGCAATGGACGCTGTGCGCACAGCCAAACGACTTGGCGCCGATGCCGTGATCGTGTACCGCCGCTCGGAAGCCGAGCTTCCGGCCCGTGTCGAAGAGGTGCACCATGCCAAGGAAGAGGGTATAGACTTCCGCATGCTTACTAATCCCGTATCGGTGGTAGGGGATGATCAGGGCAAGGTGGTTGCTATCGAATGTGTGCGTATGGAGCTGGGCGAGCCTGATGAATCCGGCCGCCGCCGTCCCGTGGAAATCCCCGGCAGTAAGTACCAGCTTGACTGCGAGGTGGTGATCATGGCCCTTGGCACAAGCCCCAACCCTCTGATTAAGGACACTACCGATGGTCTCGAGACCAACCGCAAGGGTTGTATCGTGGCTGACGAGGACGGCCGCACTACCCGTGAGGGCGTGTTTGCCGGCGGCGATGCCGTGACAGGTGCCGCGACAGTGATCCTGGCTATGGGTGCGGGCCGCAAGGCTGCTGCCGCCATACACAGCTATATCTCGAATAAGTAACACATATATACATACAGACCACCCCGGCAGTCATGACTGCCGGGGTGGTCTGTATGTAAGGGATTATGTCAGAGAGATAGTTTCTTGGCAGTTTTCTTGGGTATGGCTTCTTTGTTTACGAGTATAGATATGGTCTTTGCCAGGAAGTAAGGCTCTGACACATAGAAGAAACCGTCGTAGATCTGGTTGGTGTCCCAAGAGTTCTTCACCTTATAGTAGCGGTTACCCTCCTGGTCGGTGGCTATACCCACCAGTTCCATGCCGTGGTCATCAGTTGTTTCGAGATTATCGAAGCCTTTCTGGCGGCTTTCCTGGGTCACTGTCTGCTCCTTGCATGGACCGGTGATGGTATATTTTTCTGCATCACGCTCTTTATCAGAAAGTTTTACCCAGCGAGACAGCTCGGTACCGTCCATATCTTTAGAATCCTTGGCTTCGGGCAGCAGGCAGTATCCCTTTGCCCATTGGAATCCGGGTTCAGACACGTCTGCAGCCCATACAACGGGATAGCCGTTTTCAAGCGCATTGTCCACGATGGCTTTCATCTCTTCCATCGGAACATTGTGGTAGCTTCCCCACAGCCAGTTGTCAGGCACTTCGAGTATGCATGTCTGATAGAAAGGATGGTGTGTGAAAGATGTGACGGGGACATAGTCGCTCATCTTGAGGGGCAGCGATGCTGCGAATGACTGGGGGGTGTATTCTTTGCCCTCATATGTAAATTTTTCGGGAGCTTTGCCGAAATATGCGTCAAGTATGCCGTTGAAGCCGGTCTGCCATACGGGAGAGAGCTTTTTACGTTCGGGATCTGTCACCGATTTCATGAAACCATACAGCATGTCGGCCATTTCGTAGTGGTCATGCTTGGGTTCTCCGTATTCCAGACCTGCATATACCTCTTCGGGCACGGCTCCGTAGCGCTCCCACACATATGGCACGTCGAGTATTGAGCCGCCCTGGGCAAACGTTGTCTTTCCGCCCATGCGCTGGTATTTCTTTGCTTTGTCCTGGTAGCATTTGTATACTGTGAACATCTCTGACAGATCGATTACCTTGCCGGTCTTGCGCAGTATTTCGTCTTCGAAGAATGATGTACCGGCAAAACACCAGCATGTGCCCGACTTATTTTGGTCTTTTACGGGAGTTGTAGGAATTACCTTGATATCGGTGAATTTGAACCCGGTCGAATCCGGATTCTCAGCGGCCGCCTTGTCGGCCAGGGCTGCCGGGGCCGCTATTACTGCGGCAGCAGCCAGTGTAAGAAACTTCTTCATGTTATATTTGGTTAGCTTGTGTTGTGTCAGCATTATACGTTGAAGCGGAAATGCATTATGTCACCGTCCTGCACGACATATTCTTTGCCTTCTACCCCCATTTTGCCGGCTTCGCGAACTGCGGTCTCGCCTCCCAGCTCTACGTAATCGCCGTATTTGATTACTTCGGCGCGTATGAATCCTTTTTCAAAATCGGTGTGGATGATGCCGGCGCACTGCGGTGCTTTAGAGCCGCGCATGAAAGTCCAGGCTCGCACTTCGTCAGGTCCGGCTGTGAAATAAGTCTGTAGGTCCAGCAGGGCATACGCAGCGCGTATCAGGCGGCTTACCCCCGATTCTTCCAGTCCTATGTCATTAAGGAATTCGCGGCGCTCTTCATAGCTTTCCAGTTCTGCAATCTCGCTTTCGGTCTGCGCGGCAACTACCAGGATGCGTGCGCCTTCCTCTTTCACCGCCTCTTTCACCGCTTCTACATAGGCATTGCCGGTAGCGGCGGAAGCATCGTCGACATTGCACACATACATCACGGGCTTGGCCGTGAGCAGGAATAGCTCGTGGGCGAATTTCTGTTCGTCCTTGGTCTCAAACGCCACGGTGCGCGCGCTCTTGCCCTGCGTCAGCGCATCTTTATATGCCTGGAGCACTCCGGCCTGCATTTTTGCCAGCTTGTCGCCGCCGGTCTGTGCCTGCTTCAGTGTCTTTTGCAGACGCGCATCCACGGTTTCCAGATCTTTGAGCTGGAGCTCCAGGTCTATAATTTCTTTGTCGCGCACAGGGTCTACCGTGCCGTCAACATGCGTGATGTTGTCATCATCGAAACAGCGCAGCACATGCAGTATGGCGTCGGTCTCGCGTATATTGGCCAGAAATTTATTGCCTAGCCCTTCTCCTTTGGAGGCGCCTTTGACCAGTCCGGCGATGTCTACTATCTCGACAGTGGCCGGGACAACGCTGCGCGGATTGCACATTTCGACCAGGCGCGTCAGGCGGTCGTCAGGCACCGTTATGACACCCACGTTAGGCTCGATGGTGCAGAACGGGAAGTTTGCCGACTGAGCCTTTGCATTGCTCAGACAGTTGAACAGTGTGGACTTTCCCACATTCGGAAGTCCTACTATGCCGCATTTTAATGCCATATATAAATATATTATTTAGTGTAAAAGTGTTTTCGGGCTAATTTCATGAAACATGCTCTAAATATACCTCTATTATATAGCCCTGCTTACGCTGCAAAATTAGTAAAAACACCCGACACGGCAAAATAAAGCCCTGTTTCAACCATCCATGCCTATGATTTTTTAGTATAAAGCAGGGTTCCGTTTATGTTTCGGACTATGAAAATTCACCATTTCACTCTTAAATCGTCAAAAGAAAAAATAGAGTTTAGATGCTTTTCATGGTTCGGGGCTCTTTTCTTAGTGATTCGGGTCAAAAAAAGTTCATATTATAACCGTGTGGTTTGCAAGCGATTGCGGTATTGGTTCAAAAAAAGGTTAAAAAAAGTGCGTAAAAAATTTGGCCGGGTTAAAAAAAGGCCGTAACTTTGCACTCGCAAAACGGGAACGACACCGGCCGCCGGCCGGGGATCTTCCGGGAAGCGAGAGGACATTGACAAGACTGCGACAGACAAGAGTAGTACGAGACGAGTAATAAAAACAAGTCTCCGTCAAGCAGGAAGAGATAACGGCGTCCGCGCCGGGTCAGACCGAACGGAAAAATATTTGAAAACAGATACAACAACGAAGAGTTTGATCCTGGCTCAGGATGAACGCTAGCGACAGGCTTAACACATGCAAGTCGAGGGGCAGCGGGGGATGCGTTCGCGCATTCTGCCGGCGACCGGCGCACGGGTGAGTAACACGTATGCAACCTGCCCCGTCCAGGGGGATAATCGGCGGAAACGCCGTCTAATACCGCGTATATCGGTACCGGGCATCCGGGATTGAAGAAAGGGCCTTAGGGTCCGGGACGGGATGGGCATGCGGCGCATTAGGAAGTTGGCGGTGTAACGGACCACCAATCCGTCGATGCGTAGGGGTTCTGAGAGGAAGGCCCCCCACACTGGTACTGAGACACGGACCAGACTCCTACGGGAGGCAGCAG
>CAJTQU010000004.1 GCA_910578665.1 uncultured Muribaculaceae bacterium | reverse complement strand
AAGGTGAGCTTCTGGAGGAGATACAGTCTACCGGAGAGTTTACAGTGACTATCACGCTTAATGACGGCACGGAGCTTGAGCCTGTAATGTTCAAGTTGAAGAGGCCTATTACGGTGACCTTTGCCGATCCGCCGGGCACAGAGTTTGACGTACTCCCCGACAAGATGGACTTCAGCCTTAGCGAGCCGATGAATGGTCTGTCTCCCACGGTGGTTATCAAGGGTGTCACCCAGGAGCTAAAGCGTACATGCATGCGCGAGGGCAGTGATTACCAGAATTTCTATTTCTGGCTGTCCTATTATGTAAAAGGTGAGCTTCTGGAGGAGATACAGTCTACCGGAGAGTTTACAGTGACTATCACACTTAATGACGGTACGGAGCTTGAACCTGTCGGTTTTAAGCTAAAAAAGAAAGAAGAACCGGTCACAGCCTTGTTTGATGATGCACAAGGCAAGATATTTGCCGGACTACCCCAAAGAATGGATTTCTCTCTTAGCCGGGACTGGAATGATGAACCTCCGTATGCTGTTATAAACGACGGGCATAGGGTGGCATGCTATCGTGATGGAGAATCGGCACGTGATTTTTATATTTCTCCTGCCAGCGATATAGCCGGTGATGCAGGAATTGCAATACCGGGAATATTGTCGGTAGAGTTACATCTGACGGATGACAATGTGCTGGATGCCGCAAAGTTCTATCTTGTGCCGGCTGACATAGAATGGACTGCTTTGGCAGGCAGTGAGCCGGGCAGAGTGTTTTCCTCTTTGCCAAAATCTTTGGAATTCACGCTTACAGCCGAATTGCCGGAAGACGGTGTGGCAGACAGTGGCCTTGTATTATCATCGGCAGTTGTCTATCCGTTTGCCGGATGGGATATAGAGCTTCCCTGCTCAATAGATGGCAGGAATGTAGTGTTTGATCTCTCGGCTCTGGATGCTGAGGATGTCCGTAAAATAGAAGAAAATGAAGATTTCACGGTAGTTTTGGCTATGGGCGGCAAGTGCCTGTCGGCATCTTATGAGCTGAATATACGCAGGCAGCAGGTGACACTGGGTTATTGTCCCGATGATTTCAATGCTAACGATATGTTTTTGGGTTCGGAAGGGGCTGCTACTACTGTAGGAGGCGCAGTTAAGATACCGGCGGCCAAGCTTGAGGGCCTGAAAGGTGGTGTAATAACGAAATTGCGCATAGGTATGGGGAGCGGTATGGAGCGTGTATATGCGTGGATACGTCCCTCATTATCAGAACCGGCTATTGTCATGAAGAAAATCGAGGATTTTGGCGACGGATGGACCGAAGTGGAGTTTGACGCTCCGTATACAATTACAGGTGATGAAATCTTTATAGGATACAGCGGTCATCAGCCTGTGGGAGTAAAGGCTATCCGTGTGGGAGGCCCTGACCGTCCTGATGCATGCTGGCTTGGCATAAAGGATTCTTGGGAGGATTTCTCAGACAGAGGTTACGGTTCACTTTATATCCAGGCTGTAGGCGAGGCTACTCTTCCGTCTGCCGACCTCGGTGTGGACAATCTGAGGCTGGATAAGGAATATTACAGGAGTTCTGAGACAGCTGTTGCGGAGTTTACAATATTTAATTCCGGCGCAGATGATATTAATAGTTATGCGATAAGCTGGTCGGTTGACGGAGGCGAGGCTGTTGAGACCGAGATAAACGAGCCGGTCGCAAGTGACAGCAGAGCAAACCATAGGTTTGAAATTCCTTTGGACGGATATGCCGACGGTATACATTCATTCAAGGTGTCATGCTTGATAAAAGACAGTGGTGTGACAGACCAGGTTGAAGGCAATGACAGCGAGTCGCTGCAGCTAGCCATATATACTGACAGCTATCCACGAATTGTCCTGCTCGAGCAGTTCACTACTATAAATTGTGTTAACTGTCCTGCCGGCACGGCTGCTCTCAAAGTGGCTGTCACGGAACGCGGCGATGTGGCATGGGTTGCCCACCATGTGGGATATGGTGTTGACGAATTCACTATTGAAGAGAGCAATGCGCTTATGGACTTTGGTGTGATAGGGGCGCCGTCGCTTATGATAGACCGTACTTCTTTCAATGGCGGAGTGCCTCCGTTGACTATCGGATATCAGAATGCGGAGGCCGGAGGTGCCATATTGAAGGGATATATCGACCAGTGTGCTTCCCTGCCTGCTTTTGCCGGCCTGGAAATCAGTAATAGCTTTGACGAGGATACACGCATGCTTACCATAAATATCGAAGGTGAGAAGAATGCGATATTCAGCCAGTTTAATCCAGAGTGTAATTATAGTGTCTTTCTGACCGAGGATAACCTTATATCCAAGGTGCCGCAGATTGGTGCTTCCGGCCTGTATATTCATGACCATGTGCTCAGAAAGGTTCTTACGCCAATATTAGGCGAGCCGGTGGAGTGGGACGGAAATAATTTCAGCACCACTATACAGACTAGTCTTGATCCTGCATGGGAGGCCGGGCGTATGCATATCATTGCCGTGCTTAACAAACCTTTTAATACAACTGATGTACGCGATAGCCAGGTGCTTAATGCCGCGGTTATACCGGTGGATGCCACTCTCGGGGTCGGCAGTGTGATGACAGACGGACAACTTCGTATAGACAACGGCATGATCACAGGCGAAGGTCTGAAAGACATAGAGGTTTACTCAGTCGACGGTATGAGGCTTTCTAATTACGGACTTGGTAGCGGCTTTTATGTTGTGCGCGCTATTGATAGTGACGGTAATGTATCTGTAATTAAAACATATATAAAATAAGAAAGTATGATAAGGAAGATAATATTGGCTCTTTGCATGTCGGCTTCGCTGGTATGTGGGGCGCAGGTGATGGAGAAGTATCCCGGATTTCAGTTTAGCAAGATGTCTAACAACGGACGCTATCTCTTGTCCGGTTCGGCAGGTGTAACGATTTACGACCGGGAGATAAAGCAGACTTACCGTTATGGTTCTGAATATTCTCTGGGCAAGGGTAATGCGGTTTCAGATAACGGTATTGTGGTAGCCGCGGCATCAAGTGCTACCAGGGCTTGTTATTGGAAAGATGGAGAATGGCATGATTTGGGCCATAGTGTTGGCAGCAAGGCAAGTGTTGCCATGGCCAATGGTGTGACATCTGACGGTTCGCGCATCGTAGGTTCTATTGACTGTCGTCCTGTAACGGGCAAAAGCTGGCCCATGGTTTCTCCTGTGATATGGATATGGGATGATGCTGCCGGCGATTATGTTTTCGAGATGCTGCCCGAGCCGGCCACAGACATTACCGGCTGTGTTCCGCAGCAGGTGTCGGCCACTTGTATTTCAAATGACGGCAGAACCGTTCTCGGGCAGGTTACCGACCAACGCGGTTTTCTAGAATATCAGATCATTTACCGGCAGTCAGATGACGGCTCATGGACTTATGAGATTTCGGGAGCAAATCGGTTGCAGAAAGAGGATGCCGAGTGGCCTCCTTATCCCTCTCGTCCTGTCAAACCGCAGGCTTCTGACTATCTTACAGATGATGAAAAGTTGGAATTCAACAAGGCGAACCAGGCCTATAAGGATTCATTAGAGATAGTGTCTCTAACAGGTAAAAATCCCCGGATGCCTTTCTACGAAGAGTTTGTGAAGGAGCGTAAAGAGGAATATGATGCCGCCATGAAGCAGTTTGATGAGGATAATGACTCTTATCTTACCAGGCTGTATGCGTTCTTTGATGCTTATGCAGCCAATGTTACCAACAATAGGTTTGAATTTAATTCGCATCTTTTGTCTGATAACGGAGAGTATTATGTCTGCAATTATTACTATCCTAATCCCGACTCTGAGGACGGCGATCTCAAGATGTATGTGTCACCGATACTGTATGAACTGAAGAATCTTGAAGTTTCCCGGCTAACGGAAGATGTATCGATGGGTGTGTTCAGTATCTGCGATGACGGCACCATGATGGTCGCTACGCCCAGGGATGATGAGAAGGTTTATTCTAGAACTCCTTATATGATACGTCTTGATGCCGAACCCGTGGCATTTACAGACTGGCTGCAGGAAAATTATGCCGAAGCATATAGATGGCTTATGGACAATATGTCGTATAGAATTCCAGAAGAAGGAGCTGGTGCGTTGTCGCTTCTTGCCGGTACAGTGAGAATGAGTCCGGATGCAGCCAAGCTCATTTCATATATTTTTGATCCGGAAACCGATCAGTATGTCTCATATTTTATGGATCTGAAAGGAGGAACCGGGGGGATAGGCTGTAATGTCGGTGACGGCGTGTTGCAGGTTTTCCACAATACTGCTACCGGCATATTGAATCTTGTCGGTGATCCCGATAGGGTAGATATATTTGATATGTCTGGTCGCCGGATATATGGAGAAGAAAATCCTCCGGCAGTTCTTCCGGTGAGCCTGTTAGGCGGTCCTGGTTTTTATGTTGTACGCCTAGTGGACAAATATGAGACTGTGACAGAGAAAATCATGGTAAAGTAACATCTTGGAGACGGCATATGTTATGCTGTGACAATATATAAATAAATGAGGCATTTAGATATTCTGAAATGCCTCATTTATTATTCTATAGGGTTGCCTGAACCTATTTTTTGACAGAGAAACCGAATCGGCCCACGAGGTCGCCGAGTTCGTAGTAGAAGCCATGACTGTATGCTATGGGACGCGCTTTGTCAAGACAGAATCGCCCGGTATCAGGATCGATATACTTGTCATCGGCACGCACATTCAGTACATCGGCTATGACCATGTCGTGGCTTCCTAGCCGTGATATTTGTTTGACACGGCATTCTATAGACAGGGGTGATTCGTCTATTGAGGGAGATTTGACTGTCTCGCCGGGAATCGGAGTCAGTCCTGTTTCTTTAAATTTGTCGAAATCACGACCCGAACGCACGCCTGCCCAGTCTGTGGCATGTGCCATGGCCCGGGTTGTGATATTTATGGTGAATTCCATGCATCGTTCTATTAGCGCATGGCTGTGTCGTTCAGGGCGTACAGAGATATAGCACATGGGCGGATTGGTACAGATTGTACCTGTCCACGCCACGGTGATCATATTCCAGTTCTCCGGATTGTCGCCGCACGTGACAAGCACTGCCGGCAGCGGATAGACCATGGTGCCTGGCTTCCAGCTTACTTTGCCCATGGCCCTGCTTACTTAAGAACGATATTGTCACCACTGACCTCGTGTTCGCAATAACGGCACCGCAGGGTGGCTGTGCTTGCGTTTACCGTGTCGAAACGTGTGGGCATAGGTTCGTTGGCTGTGATACATTTGGGATTGCAGCAACGCACGAGATTTACTATCTGGGCAGGGAGCGTAACTTGCTCTTTGCGCACTACTTCGTAGTTTTCAATAGTGTTTATCACGGCTCCCGGCGCGATTATGGCTATGCGGTTTATGACTTCGGCAGGGAATGTTGTGTCAGCTACCTTTATTATGCCTTTGGTGCCGAGTTGTGACGAAGGAAGGTTGCAACCGATGGTTACAGCTTTGTCACAGTCTTCCAGGCCGAGTATGCGTACTGCCTTAAAAAGAGCATTGCTCGGTATATGGTCTATGACGGTGCCGTTGCGCAGTGCCGACACGGCAAGTTCTTTCTTTTCAGCCATTGTTCATGTGTTTGAGATCATCTATATTTATATCCAGGCATTTGCATATCATGGCTTGTCGGGCGAACAAGCCGTTTTTCGCCTGCTGGAAATAGTAAGCCTTGGGATTATCGTCTACATCTTGGTTTATTTCGTTTACACGGGGTAGGGGATGGAGTATTCGCAGATTGGGACGAGAATCTGTCAGCATGGCGTTATGCAGAGTGTAGATATCCTTTACACGTTCATATTCTTCGAGATCGGCAAAGCGTTCACGTTGCACCCTTGTCATATATATTATGTCGGAGCTGTTTATGATTTCGGGGGAGAATTCGGCCGATTCGGTGTATGCTATACTGTTGTTGTCGCAGAACGTGCGGAATTCCTCGGGCATACGCAGTTCGTTGCAGGCCACTAAGTTGAATTTGACACGGAAATGGCTCAGTGCCTGTAGCAGGGAGTGTACGGTGCGTCCGTATTTCAGATCGCCCACCATGGTCACGGTGATATCGTCAAGGCGGCCCTGGGTCTTGTAGATTGAATACAGGTCGAGCATAGTCTGCGATGGATGCTGGTGTGCCCCGTCACCAGCATTGATCACGGGTATATCTGTCACCTCTGTGGCATACCGGGCAGCACCTTCGAGATAGTGGCGCATTACTATGAGGTCCACATAGTTGCTAACCATCTTTATGGTGTCTTTGAGGGTTTCGCCTTTGGATGTCGATGTGGCTGCCGGGTCGGAGAATCCGATTACTCTTCCTCCCAGACGGTTGACTGCCGTTTCAAAACTCAGACGGGTGCGTGTGGAGGGTTCAAAGAAAAGGGTTGCCACCACCATGCCGTCAAGGATTTTATGGTTGGGGTGCGCTTCGAAATATGCTGCGGCATCGAGCAGGGAGAGCAGCTCCTGTTTCGACAGGTCGTTGATAGAGACAATGCTGTTCATAGTCGTGACTGATATGTTATTGCAAAGTTAGCGAAAATAAGTAGTTTTACAAAATCTATGTATGCGGAGGACTGTAAAAAAACCGAATCCTTTTTACAGGGATCCGGTTTTTATTTTCATGTTATGCTGTGTTATTTTATCTTTTTCAGTTCATTCTCAAAGATTTCTACGGGATACTTGGTTTTAAGCTCCTCTATCCAGGCGCGTTCGAGAGCGTTCTGGTAGTCGCTGGTCACCTTGCCGCGTACGTCTGCCACCTCTTCTGGCGCGTTGAGCACAACGAAGTTTTCAAGGAAATAGACAGGATATTTAGATTCGTTATTTTCTACGGGCGAACCTCCGAACACAAGGGCGTCTACCATTGGGTTATCACCCTTTGCCATCAGTATTTTTTCGATTTTGACAGTTTCGGGGAATTCTTTGCGTATGGTGCTTACCACTGTGTCTTTGCCGAGTTCGGCTATACGTGCCTTCACGGCCTGCGCCACACTGTCAGACGCTGTCTGGACGAATAATCCTTTGACATGGGGCGTGCTCCATGTATAGTCGGAGCGGTTTTCGCGGAAAAATTTGTCTAGGCCTTCGGTATCGCGCGATGCTTTTTCCCAGACTTTGCGGTTGCTTATTTCAAACAGGAGCATGCCGTCACGGTATTCGTTTTCCAGGTTGCGGTATTCGGCATTCTCTTCAGCCAGATGGTCGAAGAAATAACGGTATATTTCCTGCTGTGTATATAAGTCGAGCACGCGGTTGAGTGTGTGTGGTGCCTGCGACGGGAATTCTATGACACGATAGTGTGAGAGGTTCTTCATAAAGTCATCGAGTGTGAATTTCCTGTCGGCAAATGACATGATTACGTTCTTGCTGTCTGCATTGAACGCATCGAAGAAAGTAGAGTCTATACCGTTGGCCGAGGCATAGTCTATGAGCTTCTTGCGTAGTTTTTCGTTTTCTTTAAATTTGTATTTCTTTTTGAGCTGGCCTACGAAATTTGCGCTGATATAGCTGCCGCGTTCGTCGTTGGGGTTGTTTACGATCATTTCGAGCTTCTTCTCCATATCTTTATATGAGGGAAGACCGCGTTTTTCCAGTTTCTTGATGATATGCCAGCCGAAACGGGTTTTAACAGGTCTGCTTATTTCGCCGGGAGCTATTGCGAAAGCTGCGGAATCAAATTCTTGTACCATTTGCCCGGTACCGAACCACGGCAGTCTGCCGCCCGTTTTTGCAGAGCCGGGATCTTCTGAATTGGCCATAGCCAGCTGTGTGAAGTCAGCTCCTTGTATAGCCAGGTTGTACAGGCTGTCGGCCTGGGCCTTTATTTTGGCTTCTGTTTCGGGTGTGGCTCCTTGCGGTACCGTTTTGAGTATATGGCTTACGAGTACTTCTCCGCGTAACGGGCGGTGTTCGCCTCCTTTAAGTATATGGTATCCTACGTAGGACTCTACAACATCGGATATTTCACCCGGCTTGAGAGTGTATACGGCTGTCTCAAAGCTGTAAGGCAGACGGCCGGCCGTAACCCATCCCATATAGCCGCCTTGTGAGGCAGAGCCTCCGTCCTGCGAATTGTCTTTGGCCAGCTGTTCGAAGTCGGCACCGTTACGCAAGGCTGCCAACAGGCTGTCGGCCTTGGCCCTTGCGTCAAAACGCGGCGCCATAGGGTTAGGTTTGGCAATCATTATATGGTATGCCTGGACTTCCTCTTTGCTGCGGTCATAAACCTCGTGCATGAGTTGTTTTAAATATGTCGAGTCCATGGCGTAAGGCACGCGTAAATCTACCTGATAGCCTTTAAACTCGTTTTGGAAGGCTTTGGTCGTGTCAAGACCTTCAGCCAGCGCGTCAGCCACTTTCATCTTGTAGATGGTGAACATTTCGGCATATTGCTCTATGCTTTGCGGTTCGAGTTGCTGGTTGGCGTTCTTGTGGTACAAGTATTCAAATTCCGAGCGAGGCACGTCGCGGCCGGCTATACGCATGACTACCGGATCTTTTTTTGCTGCATAGGAGGCGGCTATGGCTGAGGCCACGCCGAGCGTCAGAAGGAGTTTCTTGTTCATAAGTAACTCGTCAGGTATTAGTGTGTTATTATATTCAAGTTTATAATTTGGCTGGGAAAGGCCGGTCACGGCATGTCCCATGACTAAATAACGTGGATGTTTCGATATAATTATATACTCTGTATATAAAAAAACACAGGACCGCGGTATATTGCCTTTGTCCTGTGCTTTTTCTGTATTTCTTTTTTGTTATCCTCGTGAATAGTTTGGCGCCTCGCTGGTGATAGCCACATCATGGGGATGGCTTTCCATCACGCCTGCGGCAGTGATGCGTGTGAACGAGGCACGGTGCAGGGCGTCTATATCGCGTGCTCCGCAGTATCCCATGCCTGAGCGCAGTCCGCCTAACATCTGGTATACCACTTCGTAAAGCGAGCCTTTAAAGGGAACGCGAGCCGCGATACCTTCTGGCACGAGTTTTTTCGCATCGGTCTCGTTGCCCTGGAAATAGCGGTCTTTACTGCCTTTCTCCATTGCTTCGAGCGAGCCCATGCCACGGTATGCCTTGAATTTGCGGCCGTTGAATATTATGGTTTCGCCCGGACTTTCCTCTACACCGGCCAGCATGCCGCCGAGCATTACGGAGCAGCCGCCGGCTGCAAGGGCTTTGACAATGTCGCCTGAGTAGCGTATGCCGCCGTCTGCTATCAGGGGAACTCCTGTGCCTTCGAGAGCCTTGGCCACATCGTAGATTGCGGACAGCTGTGGTACGCCCACACCGGCCACTACACGCGTGGTGCATATGGAGCCGGGTCCGATACCTACTTTTACGCCGTCGGCGCCGTTATCCGCAAGGTAGCGTGCTGCCTCGCCGGTGGCAATGTTGCCTACAACCACGTCGATGTCAGGGAATGACTCTTTGACTGCGCGCAGGACTTTGATAACACCTGCCGAATGGCCGTGCGCGGTGTCTATGACGAGGGCGTCCACTCCGGCTTTGACCAGTGCCTCGGCACGTACCATTGAGTCTGGTGTCACACCTATGCCGGCTGCCACGCGCAGGCGTCCCAGGCGGTCTTTGCATGAGTATGGTTTGTCTTTGGCCTTGGTTATGTCTTTGTATGTCACCAGGCCTATCAGATGGAAGTCGGCATCTACTACCGGCAGCTTTTCTATTTTATGGTTTTGCAGTATTTCTGCTGCTTTTTCCAGGTCGGTGCTCTGTGTGGTGGTTACAAGATTGTCCGCGGTCATTACTTCGTCGACAGGGCGTTGCAGGTTACGCTCGAAACGCAGGTCGCGGTTTGTGACAATGCCTTTGAGCACGCAGTTGTCATCGACTACAGGGATGCCGCCTATGTGGTATTCGCGCATCATGTCCAGCGCGTCCTGCACGGTAGCACCGCAGCGGATGGTCACAGGATCATATATCATGCCGTTTTCGGCACGTTTCACGGCATGCACCTGGCGAGCCTGCTCCTGTATGGACATGTTTTTGTGTATTACACCGATTCCGCCTTCGCGCGCTATGGCTATGGCTAGCTGTGATTCTGTCACAGTGTCCATGGCGGCAGACACTATAGGCACGTTAAGCTCTATGCGGCGGGAAAATTTGGTGGATAGATTGACTTCGCGCGGAAGCACCTCGGAGTAAGCGGGGACAAGCAGCACATCATCAAAGGTGAGACCCTCCATCTTTACTCTATCTGCAATAAATGACGACATAAATCTCTGAATTTTATTGCGTGCAAAATTACAATTTTTTTTTCATATACGCAATAGCCGTCTTATATGGCGCGAGATGCTGCCTTCCGTAATCTGGAAAGGCTCAGTTGCCCATTTCAGAAAGGAATCTGATACGCACAAGGCGGATTTCCTCCTCGCTGTATTCGTCGCCATATTCCTGGATGGCGGCGTCTACATCGTCTTCTTCGCAGGAGCGGAAGAAGTCCATGAGTTCGTCTTGGTGTTCGAGGTCGATTATGTCGTCAAGGTAGTAATCCAGGCTTATTTTCGTGCCGGCATAGACGATCGCTTCTAGTTCGTCAAGCATTTCGCCGAATTCAAGACCTTTTGATTCGGCCAGTTCTGTGAGGTCGATTTTTCTGTCTATACCCTGGATGAGAGCGATTTTCATCTTGCTCTTATTGGGCATGGTGCGCACTCTCATGTCTGCCGGCCTGTCAATGTCGTTCTGCTCCACATGACGTTTGATAAGCTCGACAAATTCGCGGCCGAACCGGCGGGCTTTGCCGGCTCCGACTCCTGGTATGTTCTGCAGTTCCTCGATGCTGACGGGATACATGGTGGCCATGGCTTCCAGCGATGGTTCCTGAAATATCACATATGGCGGAAGATTCTGCCTGCGGGCTACATTCTTGCGCAGATCACGCAGCATGGCGAACAAGGTCATGTCGGCAGCGCCGCCACCACCTCCGCGTATGGTAGTCTCTTCGCTTTCGGTATCGTTGAAGTCGTTGTCTTCGGTTATTTTGAAGCTCACCGGATTGTCTATGAAGCGCCGTCCGGCTTCGGTGAGGCGCAGGATCCCGTAATTTTCGATATCACGTTCCATGTATCCTGCTATAATACCCTGGCGTATTACGGTGTTGAGGTGTTTCTCGTCACAGTCTGGGATACAGCCGAACATATCAAGCTCTTCATGGTGGCGCGACCGGATTTCGTCAGTGCGCCGGCCGATTATTATGGTGATTACATATTCTGCGCGATATTTTTCTTCTAACGACAGTACTGTTTCCAGTACGGCTGACAGCTCGTCTTTTGCCTCTATCTTATCTTTCGGATTCAGGCAGTTGTCACAGTTGCCGCAGGCTTCTTCCGTATATTCTTCACCGAAGTAGTGCAGCAGGGTCTTGCGCCGGCATACTGATGACTCGGCATATGTGGCCGTCTCCATCAGTAGCTGTCTGCCTATCTCCTGCTCGTTGAGGGGTTTGCCCTGCATGAGCTTTTCGAGCTTTTGCAAATCCTTATGGGTGTAGTAGGTTATGCATTTACCGATTCCCCCGTCGCGTCCGGCGCGCCCTGTTTCCTGATAGTAGCCTTCGAGGCTCTTAGGTATGTCGTAGTGTATCACAAAGCGGACGTCCGGTTTGTCGATACCCATGCCGAACGCTATGGTGGCTACTATGACATCCACCTGTTCCAGAAGAAATGCGTCCTGGTTGGCGCTGCGTGTGGCCGAATCCATGCCGGCGTGGTAGGGCAGGACTTTTATGTCGTTTACCCTGAGCGTTTCGGCCAGTTCTTCCACTTTTTTTCGAGACAGACAGTATATTATGCCGCTCTGTCCCGGATTGTTTTTTATATATTTTATGATATCGCGGTCCACATCTTTTGTCTTCGTGCGTACTTCGTAGTAAAGATTAGTACGGTTGAAGCTTGACTTGTACACGCGTGCGTCAGTCATACCCAGGTTTTTCTGTATGTCATGCTGCACTTTAGGTGTGGCAGTGGCAGTCAGCGCGATTACGGGCCGTGGTGTTATTTCGTTTATTATGGGGCGTATTTTGCGATATTCTGGTCTGAAGTCGTGGCCCCATTCCGATATGCAGTGAGCCTCGTCGACCGCATAGAATGATATGGGAACCTCTTTCAGGAAATTTATGTTGTCTTGCTTTGTCAGACTTTCCGGAGCCACATACAGGAGCTTGGTGCGGCCGTCGCGTATGTCCTGCTTCACTTCCTGCACAGCGCTTTTTGTGAGCGAAGAATTTAGGAAATGTGCTACCGCGTCGTTACCGCAGAACTGGCGCATGGCGTCTACCTGGTTTTTCATCAGTGCTATTAATGGCGATATGACTATGGCTGTTCCCTCTGTCATCAAAGCAGGCAGTTGGTAGCACAGGCTTTTGCCTCCTCCGGTGGGCATTAGTACGAACACGTCATGCCCGGCCAGCAGGTCGGTGATTACTGCTTCCTGGTTGCCTTTGAATGCTTCGAACCCGAAATGTTTTTTGAGAGATTTTCTGATTTCGCTGTTTGTGAATGTCATGATGTATCCGGTTCTGAGGAGTGTGCGGTAGCTGGCGCCCTGTGCTGTCCGGCGTCGCAAGCCTTGTTTACAAAGTTAAGCAAAAATTCCCATATGGCAAAATGTGGATGAAAAAAGCAGGCGCCATTTTTCGCGTTGGTAAATGGCGCCTGCCTGTGGGCAGTTTGTAGAAACAGTCGTTATGCCTCGATATTGGTTTTTTCAAAGTGGGCTTCCCGTAGTTTTTCAGCTACGTAATCTCTGGTGACTGTGAAATCAGACACGCCGCTCGACGGCACATCGAACATGGCATCGACCATCACGGTCTCCACTATGGAGCGCAGTCCGCGCGCGCCGAGTTTGTATTCGATGGCTTTGTCCACTATGAGATCCAAGGCATCATCTGCAAAGACCAGTGTCACATTGTCTAGCTCAAACAAGCGTTTGTACTGTCTCACGATGGCGTTTTTAGGCTCGGTAAGTATACGGCGCAGTGCCTCGCGGTCTAGCGGCTCCAGACTGGTGAGTACCGGCAGTCGCCCTATGATTTCCGGTATCAGGCCGAAACTCTTAAGGTCTTGGGGCATTACGTAGCTCATCAGGTTTTCTGTCTCCTTCTTCCGTTTCTTGGAGTCATGGCCGAATCCCACTACCTGTGTGTTAAGGCGTGACGCGATTTTGCGTTCTATGCCGTCAAAGGCACCTCCGCATATGAACAGGATGTTTTTTGTGTCTACCGCTATCATCTTTTGGTCGGGGTGCTTGCGTCCGCCGTTTGGCGGTACGAGCACGACGGAGCCTTCGAGCAGTTTGAGCAGGCCCTGCTGGACACCCTCGCCGCTTACGTCGCGCGTGATGGAGGGATTGTCGCTCTTGCGCGCGATCTTGTCTATTTCATCGATAAACACGATGCCTTTCTCGGCGCGTTCCACATCATAGTCACAAGCCTGCAGGAGCCTGGTCAGCAGGCTTTCTATATCTTCGCCCACATAGCCGGCCTCGGTGAGCACGGTGGCGTCCACTATTGTGAAAGGCACGTCAAGCAGTTTTGCTATTGTCTTTGCCAGAAGTGTTTTACCTGTGCCGGTCGGGCCGACCATGATTATGTTGCTCTTTTCTATGTCGACATCGTCTTTGTCAGCCGAGGACTGTTGCCCGAGACGTTTGTAGTGGTTATAGACGGCCACAGACAGATATTTCTTGGCTGTTTCCTGCCCTATGATGTACTGGTCGAGAAAGTCGCGTATCTCATGCGGTGTGGGCATTTTCTTAAGTGAGGGCGTTTCCTGTTTGCCGTCAGAGCGTGCGCTCTGTGCCTCGTTACGTCGCTCTTCGATATATTCTATGCAATTGTCACACAGAAAAAGTTGTGGAAGAATAGGCGATACGTGGTTGGCGGCGCAATCTTCAGACCCACACATGGAGCATGCCAGCTTCGAGTTGTTTTTTTTAGTGTCCATCTATGTCAGTCCTTCTTTGCGGGGTTGACCAGAACACGGTCGATCATACCGTATTCCTCGGCTTCTTTTGCCGTCATCCAATAGTCGCGGTCGGAGTCGCGTTCTACCTTTTCGAAGCTCTGGCCGGAGTGAGAGGATATGATACGGTACAGTTCCTCTTTAAGTTTGAGTATCTCTCGCGCTGTGATTTCTATGTCGGAAGCCTGGCCCTGTATGCCTCCCATGGGCTGGTGTATCATGACGCGTGAATGGGGCAGGGCCAGACGTTTCCCTTTCTCGCCTGCCACGAGGAGTACGGCTGCCATCGAGGCTGCCATGCCGGTGCATATTGTGGATACGTCCGACGATATGTACTGCATAGTGTCGTATATCCCCAGACCGGCATACACGCTGCCGCCGGGAGAATTGATATATATATTGATGTCTTTGCCGGGATCAGCCGAGTCGAGATAAAGGAGCTGGGCCTGGATTATATTGGCGCTTTGGTCTGTCACTTGTGTGCCGAGGAAGATGATGCGGTCCATCATAAGGCGTGAAAAAACATCAAGCTGTGTCACGTTGAGCTGGCGCTCTTCCAGGATGTAGGGGTTCATATAGTCCGCAGTCGGAGCCTGAGCCGTAAGCGAGGCTAGGGGTGTAGAGGCGTTTACAGCCTTCATGTATGAGTCTACGGTATTGCCGCTCATGCCCAGATGGCCTACGGCATATTTACGGAAGTCTGAATTCATTGTATATTATTAATGTATTATGTATAGGCTATAACAATAATCATGCCACAAAGTTGCCGCATATATCAAAGCAGGGGCTTACAGTAGTGCAAGCCCCTGTCGTTATGTTATGCCGTATGGTATTATTCAGCGCTGTTTTCAGCCGCCGGTGCTTGGAACAGGGCGTTGAATTCTTCTACAGACACAGTTTTATCATCTACGGTCACTGCCTCTTTTACTTCGGCCCAGAGACGAGAGTCTACGGCCTGTGCCACGATCTGCTCGCGAGTCTTTTCGTTGTTCATCATGTCTTCGGCATACTTGCTGAGCACGTCGTCGGGCAGACCGGTCATGCCGTACTGAGCAAACTGGTTCTGGGCTATGGCTTTGGCCAGTTCCAGAGCGTCTTCACGAGTCACTTTCACTTCGAGCTGCTTGGCTATTGCCTCGCGTTCGAGCTGCCATACCAGGTCGGGACGGATACGCTCGTATTCTGTTTCGATATTGTCATCGTTCAGTTTCTCGTCCTGCTGCTTGAGATAGTCTTTCAGTACTGCGTCGGGCAGCTCGATCTCGCCTATGGCGTTGATAATGGTTTCCTTGCCGTCGATAGTGAAGCGGTAGTTAGAGTCTGCTTCCAGCTGCTTGGCAATCATGTCTTTGATGCCTGCCTGGTATTCCTCGGCGTTGTGAACGTTGTCCTTGCCGAACACGTTGTCGAAGAATTCCTGGCCGTCCTCAGCCGGTTTAAGCACGATGATTTCCTTGATTTCCATGTTGAAGTCACCGTGGTGTTCCTTGGTCTGCTCTTTGTCAATATTGAGCATAGAGGCCAGTTCCACTTCGCTGGAATCGCAGGTCGCAGCCGGGTTGAAGCGGACTACGTTGCCCACCTGTTTGCCGATGAACAGTTCGCGTTGCTCTTCGCTCTTGAAGTACTGGGGTGAGAGGATACCGTTCTCTACTACAATGCCTTCGGCCTTGGGTTCGCCGTTCTCGTCAAGTTCGGTGATAACGCCTTTCACGAGAGCGTTGGGTTCCACTGTTTCGCCGGGCACCTGTGCTCCGTAGCGGCGGCGCAGCATCTCATCCTGGCGCTTAATCATTTCCTCGGTCACTTCGATTGTGTAATAGGGCACGTGCATGTCCTTGTTCACATGGGTGTCGATTGCCGGGGCGATGCCTACTTTGAATTCAAAGCTGAAATCTTTGTCATCCAGGTTGAAGTCGTCATTTTTTACGGGCACGGGATTGCCAAGCACCTGGATTTCGTTTTCCTTGATATAATTATAGAGCGCGTCGGCAACCTCGCGGTTGATCACGTCGTATTTCACCGACTTGCCATATTTCTTCTGTATAAGCGCTGCGGGCACTTTGCCGGGACGGAATCCCGGTTCGGGACGGTTCTGGTTGATCTCTTTCAGAGTCTTCTTTACTTTGTCCTGATAGTCTTTTTCTTCAAGCGCGACAGTGATGGTGGCATTCACGTTGTCGAGCTTGTTCATGGTTACATTCATGAGTCTGTAAGTATTTCTAATTTTTATTCAATGTCATGCGTGCTTTTTGCATATCCTCCCTCTCGGGGCGCTCTTATGCAAAAGTCGTGCAAAAATACGAAAAAAAATTTAATCACACAATTATTAGAGTTCATAGAATGTGGTGAAGGTACGCACTATGTACTCATGGTCGGCACATGAGGCTGTCTCTAACGCCGAGTGCATGGCCCATATCGGGGCGCCCATGTCCACACCGCGCAAAGGAATCTGTCCTGTCAGAATGTTGCCGAGGGTAGAACCGCCCAGTACATCGCTGTGGTTTACGAAATACTGCACCGGCACGCCGGCTTTTTCGCATATGGAGCGGAATACGGCGGCGCTGTCCGCGTCGGACATGTATTTGCAGTTTGCGTTTATCTTTATGGCTGGTCCGTGTCCCATAAGGGCATGGTTAGTGGGGTCGTATTTGCCGTCATAGTTGGGATGCCATGCGTGCGCGTCATCGGCGGAAATCATAAACGACCTGGCTATCGACCTGCAATAGTCTTCATAGCCGTTGCCTCCCATTGATGTGCTGACACGCTCCATAAGTTGTGCCAGGATCGGAGAGCCGGCGCCCTGTTTGGTGCCGGAGCCTGTCTCTTCGTTGTCAAATATTGCCATGATGCGTGTGGCGTCAGTCTTTTGGTCCGCGCTGTCTGTCAGGGCACGTAGCGCGGCGAAAGCCATAGACAGGTCGTCTATGCGACCGCTCTGGAACAATTCTCCGTGTGCTCCTATCAGAGATGCTTTTTCTAGCGGATAGAGGCACAGTTCATAGTCGAGTATGTCGGATGGGTCGATACTCAGTTCTTGTGCGAGAATAGTGCGCAGGAAGCCTCCGTTGCGGTCGTATGCGGCGCGCTCCTCATCTGTGAATATTCCGGCTACAGGAAGCATGTCGCGTTGTACTGATATAGGGTTGCCCTCGTTGACAGCGCGGTTGAAGTGTATGGCCAGATGGGGTATGGTGGCTATGGGTCGTTTCAGGTCTATGGGTTGTAAACGTGGTTTCAGAGGGTTGTCGCCGCGCAGAGCCACGCGTCCGGATATGGATAGCGGGCGGTCAAACCATGTATACAATATTCCGCCGCCGTATTTCTCGACATTTAGCTTCAGCACTCCGCCCTCGCAGTATATTTCAGCCGCAGGTTTGATTTTCAGGCAGGGCGAGTCAGAATGTGCCGATATTATATGGTAACCGGCTTCGGCCGGCAGTTTTTCGCCGGCTATGAAAGCGAATATAGCTGTGCCGTTCTGCACTATATAATGACGGGAACCCGGGATGATGTTCCACGCGTCTTCCTGCTCCAACCGGGTGAAACCGGCGGCCTGCAGTTCGCGTTCTATGGTGTCTACGGCAAGAACATTGCACGTAGAGGCATCCATCCATCTGAGAAGTTGTGAAATCATGGTGGTGTTTTATATATTATAATGTAATGCGTTGAGAGGGCGGAGCACGTTGCACAGTGTCTGTGCCCAGTATTCGCTAAAACTTTCGCGACATTCGGCCACAGCCTGCGCGGCAAGTTCTGCCCCTGCATCGCGCACGGCGAGTGCGCAATTCAGCAATGGCTGGTATATGTCTGCCAGGGATTCGCTGATTGTGGCTGCTATCGGGGTGTCAGAATATTTCATATCCTGTTCGAATGTCTCTAGATATGTGTCGTCTTCGCCCATAAGCACGGCCACGCCGTGGCGTATGCTGTCGTACTGCTCAGGTTCGAGATAAGTGGCCAGCGGTTCGTTTTGCTCTTCCAGCATTGCAGGGTCAGTGTCGCTCATGGTTATGTACAGCCTGGGAAGCAGCTTTAGCATGAGGCTTGTGAACTCGTCTTTGTCTGTGTGCAAGGCATTTTCGAGAGCGCTGCAATACTCGGCCGCGAGACCTAGAAATGACAGTGTGTTGCGTGATAAATCAGTGTGTTCCATAAAGATTGTTGTCTAAAATATATTTATAGACAGAAGAGGGGAGGAAGTAGTTCATTGAGAGCCGCTGCCTCAGGCCTTCGCGTATAAATGTGGATGACAGTTCTATCTGCGGGGCATCCGCCAGGTATGTGGCATTGTCGGGCAGAGAGTCTGTGTCCACGGGATAGCCCGGACGGGGATATATGAGCAGCCCGAATTCGGAGAGGATGTTTTCCCAGTCTTTCCACTTCTGGAACATCAGCCAGTTGTCAGATCCTATCATTAGTCGGAAATGATGCTGTGGCATCTGTCTGCGCAGAGCGCAGAGCGTGTGGTATGTATATGAGGGCCGGGGCAGTCCGGTTTCAAAATCGGAGGCGTATACGCCGTTGCAGCCTTCGGCCACCATTCTGGCCATGTCCAGACGCTGGCGTTCGCCGGCAGTTGTCGTGCCGGGCTTGAGGGGGTTTTGCGGACTTACCATGAGCCACACCTGGTCTACGCCGTCGCAATATTGCGTGCAATATGAGGCAAGCATCGCATGCCCGGTGTGTATGGGGTCAAAACTGCCGGAATATACCGCTATATTCATTTACCCGTTGGTGCTGACAAATGTTAATATGGCTTTTCTTACATCGGCCACCGCCTCTTCCAGATTGTCGTTGATCACCACCGTGTCAAAACGTGGAGCGAAACTCATTTCCAAATCAGCTTTTGCCACTCGTTTTGCAATGGCTTCGTCGCTGTCGGTGGCACGTCCCCGGAGACGTCTTTCCAGAGTGGCCGTGTCGGGCGGCATTATGAACAAGGCAAGAGCCTGGCTGCCGAAACGCTGTTTTACATTTAGTGCGCCTTTTACATCGATGTCCAATATCATGTTGCGTCCGTTGCCTGTTATGCGTTCCACCTCGCTTGCCAGTGTGCCGTAGCATGTTCCGGCGTATACTTCTTCCCACTCGATGAATTCTCCGGCATCGGCACGGCGGCGGAATTCTTCACTACTCAGGAAGTAATAATGCCTGCCGTGTTCTTCTCCCTGTCTGGGCTGGCGGCTGGTGGCTGACACCGAGAAGCTGAGCCTGAGTGCCGGATCATCTATTATTCGGTTGATTATAGTGCTTTTGCCGGTGCCGCTGGGGGCGGAGATGATGATTATTTTCCCGTCCATGTATTTGTGTTTCGATAAGGGGGTTACAGTACGTTGAGGACTTGTTCTTTGATCTGCTCCAGTTCGTCTTTCATGAGCACGACCAGCCGTTGCATGTCGGCATCATTGCTTTTTGATCCGAGCGTGTTGATTTCGCGCCCCATTTCCTGGGCTATGAATCCGAGTTTTTTTCCCTGGGCCTGGCCGGCTTCGAGTGTCTCTATGAAATATGCCAGATGTGAGCGCAGGCGGGTTTTTTCTTCGGTAACATCGAGTTTTTCGATGTAGAATATCAGCTCTTGTTCCAGCCTTGCCTTGTCGTAATCTATATTGTCTAGGTTGGAAAGTGCTTCTTCGAGCCGGGTCCTTATTTTTGTTACACGGGCCTGTTCGTAAGGCTCTACCTGTTCCAGCAGGTTCCCGATAGCATTGATTTTCTCCCGGAAGAATGAATCAAGTTTTTCTCCTTCGGCCTGTCTGAAATCACAGATTGAGGCTAGTGCTGATTCCAATGCCGAGTCGAGTAGCTGCACTTGCGTGTCGTCAAGGGTGGCTACATGCGTGTGCAGGGCGTCAGGCAGGCGGAGCAGGGTGGCATACCAGTCTGCGGGCCATGCTATCTGTAGTTCGGTAGCCATGGCCATCAGCTGCTCTTTATAGTTTCTCACCACGTCGATGTTTATCGACGAAGTGGCTGTGTTTCCAAGGTATTCCACTGATACAGACGCTTCCACCTTGCCACGGCATAGCACGGAAGCCATACGGGAACGCATGTGCATTTCACGCTCGCGCAGCACGGCAGGGATTCTGGTGAGGAGGTCCAACTGTTTGCTGTTCAGTGATTTTATTTCAACGGTTATCTTTGCTGTAGGCGACTCGGCAATGCCTTTGCCGTAGCCGGTCATGGAGTGTATCATCTTCGGGTTTATTTTATCGACTGCAAAAATAGTCAATATTGCTGCAATCTGCAAATCAATACCGCTCTTTTTAGCCTACTTCTTAAAAAATCATAATTCTGTTTGGCTTACTCAACTTTTATAACTACTTTTGACGTTGGAATTATGATATGCGGAGGCTCCGGACTGTCATGTCTGCCAGTACTCCGGAAAGTATATAGTATAACCCCAAACACCTATGAGTAACGAAGCATTGTTGAGTTCAGTGATTGAAAAAGCCAGAAAGTGGCTTGACCCTAAATATGACGCACAGACACGGGCCGAGGTGCAGGCCATGCTTGACGCGGATGACAAAACACCTTTGATCGAGGCTTTCTATAAGGATCTCGAATTCGGCACCGGAGGCTTGCGCGGCATTATGGGTGCCGGCTCTAACCGTATGAATATTTACACAGTCGGAGCTGCTACACAGGGCCTGGCCAATTATCTTAAAGACGCGTTTGCCGATCTGCCGCAGATCAGTGTGTGTATAGGGCACGATGTCCGCCACAACTCACGTAAGTTTGCGGAATTGGCAGCAGATATATTTTCAGCCAACGGTATCAAAGTATATCTGTTTGATTCCTGCCGCCCCACGCCTGAAATTTCTTATGGCATACGCCATCTCGGCTGCCAGAGCGGTGTCGTGGTTACTGCTTCCCACAATCCCAAAGAGTACAACGGATATAAGGCTTATTGGAGTGACGGAGCGCAGATGATAGCTCCTCATGATGTCAAGACAATAGAATATGTAAACGCCATAACATCTGTAGACCAGATTAAATTTACTCCGGACAAAAAGCTCATAGAGATAATCGGCGCCGACATAGACAATGATTTCCTGAATGACATACATAAGCTGTCATTGTCTCCTGACGCTATCGCGCGCCACCATGATATGAAGATCGTGTATACGCCGATTCATGGTACTGGATCGATGCTTATCTATGATTCGCTGGCACGCTGGGGATTTACCAATGTGATACATGTGCCCGAGCAGGATGTGCAGAGCGGAGATTTCCCAACAGTCGACAGCCCTAACCCTGAAAACGCGTCGGCCATGGCTATGGCTATAGCAAAGGCTCGTGAGACAGGTGCCGAGATAGTTGTAGCATCTGATCCTGACGCCGACCGCATAGGTCTCGTGGTGCGTGACAAGAAAGGGGAATACCAACTTGTGAACGGCAACCAGATAGTCATGATATTCCTCTATTACCTGATTACGCGCAATGTCGAGCTGGGCCGCCTCAATGGTACGGAATATTGTGTCAAGACAATTGTTACGACAGAGACTATCAAACGCATAGCCGATGCCAACAATATTAAATGCTATGACTGCTATACCGGGTTTAAATGGATAGCCGATGTCATACGTAATAACGAGCAGTCGGCACGTTATCTGGGCGGCGGAGAAGAAAGCTACGGTTTCCTCGCCGAAGATTTTGTGAGAGACAAGGACGCGGTGTCAGCAATATCGCTTATGTGCGAGATTGCTGCATGGGCGGCAGACAGAGGCCTGAATCTGTATGAGATGCTGATAGATATATACACGCAATACGGATTTTCTCGTGAACGCGGTGTGAGTGTCGTGCGTCCGGGCAAGACTGGTGCGGAAGAAATCGTTGCCATGATGAAGGCGTTCCGTTCTAATCCTCCGGCAAGTCTGGGCGGCTCTGATGTCGTTGCTGTGAAAGATTATCTGGATTTGAATTTTACAAATCTGAAAACCGGCCGGATAGAGAAACTCGATTTCCCGGCAACCTCTAATGTACTGCAGTTCTTTACTGAAAAAGGGGACAAGGTGTCGATACGTCCTTCCGGCACCGAACCTAAGATCAAATTCTATATAGAAGTTCGCGAGGATATGCCTGACGCCTCTATGTATGAGCAGATTGTGGCTGATGCAGAGAAGCATATAGATGTTATTCTGGCCGACCTCGGTGTGAAATAGAATCTTAAGCCATGTTTGGATTTTTTCATAAACGCCATGACCAGGTATTGCCGGAACTCTTCTGGCACACTGATCTGCACAGCCATGTGTGCCCCGGCATAGACGACGGGGCGCAGTCGGTCGAGCGTTCGTTGCAGCTTGTCGAGGGTATGGCCGCGCTGGGCTTCACACGTATGATTGTGACGCCCCATGTCACGGATGAGACATTTCCAAACACACCGGCCGACATAGCCGCCTCATATCTTAGTCTGACCGAGCACTGCCTCCAGGCCGGAATCAATATGGATTTCAATTGTTCTGCCGAATACCGTGTGGACGAATTATTGAAACACTATCTTGAAACGGGGCAGGTTCGCCCCCTGCCGGGCAATTATCTGTTAGTGGAGAATTCGTGGTTTCAAGAGCCGTTCGGCATTGACGGTTTCCTGTTCGAACTTCGGAGCGTGTACGGTTTGATACCTGTCATGGCCCATCCCGAGCGGTATCCGTATTACCAGCGCCACCGTGAGCGTTATGCCGAACTACATGCCAACAGTATTTTGTTCCAGGTCAACCTCCTGTCCTTGTCGGGACATTACGACAAAGCATGCCGCCAAACGGCAGAATGGCTGCTGGAACAGGGATATGTGGATTTTATAGGCAGCGACATACACCGCATGCGTCATCTAGAGTCAATACGTAACTACCTGTGCTCGCGTGATTATCGCAAACTGGAGGCGAAAGCCAGCCTTATAAAAAATGACACAGCTTTTATCAGTTAAGTAATTGTCATATACCCATATTAAATTTCCTTAAAATGGCCTGTTACAGGGGCATTTTAGGGATTTTTTTGTAATTTTGCATGTCTGTGAGATGTCTCTTTGGGTCAGTCAGAGGGCGCATCTGATGGATGGTATAACAATAATACACGCAATAGCTTATGGCACAGTGGTATATAATGTATAATAACCAGCAGGTCGGCCCTATGGATATTTCCCAGTTACGGGCTTATGGTTTACAGCCTGGCACACAGGTGTGGACAGAAGGTATGCCGCAATGGGCGCCTGCCTACACCATCCCCGAACTAATGGTCGCAATCAATAGCTGGTCGCAGCAGTCTGCGCCGGGAAGCGGCATGCCTCCAGTCGGAGGTCCTGTAAATAATACGGTACCGGGCGGAAAAGACCATGTGGTGGCCGGAATTCTGGCATTGGTACTTGGCTCGCTGGGTATTCATTATTTCTACATGGGCAAAGTGTCCGGAGGCCTATTGTGTCTTGGCATAACATTGATAAGCGCCATATTATGTGTGTTGATAATAGGATTTGCGCTTTTGTCTGTGTGGAGTGTCATATTGCTTGTGCAGGCGATAATGATGCTTACTATGTCGCAACAGCAGTTTGAACAGAAGTATCTGAATTCGACTTCTGTGATGCCATTGTTCTGAGTTTTTGCTGCAGATGAGAAGTGTTTTGGCAGGTCTTGCCGCCATATCATTAGCTGTAAGTGCGTGCGGCCGTGGTTCTGACGACATACGCCGGACGTCTGCCAGTCACGAACTGATGCGTGTGGGCGACTCTGTTCTGACGCGTGGTGATGTAGAGGTGCAGATACCCGGCGGACTTAGTGCGGAAGACAGTGCGCGCATGTTTGACGCTATAGCAGAGACATGGCTGGAGCGCAGTATGCTGGTCGATATGGCCGGTAGCAATATTCCCGATTTGGACAAAATAGACCGCATGGTGGAGCAATACAGGCTCCAGCTGCTTGCCAATGAATATCGCCGCGCTATGGCGCGTGACCATGCCAAGGAGATCAGCCAGGACAGTATAAAGGCTTATTACGAGGCACATCCCGAACAATTCATGCTTGACGAGCCGGCTTTGAAAGGCATTTATGTAAAGGTCTCCGCACAAGCGCCTCAGTTGGACCGGTTGCGCAAGTGGATGAAAGATGCTCACCCCTCGGATATAGACGCGTTGGAAACATACGGATTGAAAGGGGCCATGGAATATGATTATTTTGGCGATACATGGGTAGACTGGCATATGGTGGCCGACCGCATTCCGTATCGTTTCGGTGATGCCGGCAGCTTCGTAGAGTCTCATAATATGTTTGAGACAGAGTCTGACGGCACCGTATATATGCTCCGCATTTTAGACTATGTGCCTTCGGGCCAGATTATGCCTATCGAGCTTGCGCAGTCTGAAATAGCGGACCGTCTCACGGAGTCCAGCCTGCAGGATTATGACCGCCAGCTGCTTCTGGGACTGTATGCCCGTGGTGTCCGGCAGAAACGGATAGTGCCGGGCTCTTATGTGCCTGTCAAATATAGAGGAGGGATGTCGGGCAATAAGCAGTGATATATAGATACATAGTCCGTACCTAGAATCTTTTTGAGGAGAAATCCGAAATATTTAGATAACAGTTTAAATAATTTATAAAAACCGTGAATTTAAAACGTATAAAGCGAATATGCCTCGGAGCGGCCTCGGTGGCTGTCGCCACGCTGGCTATAGCCGATACCACAGGCAACGTTATAGACGAGGTGGCCTGGGTAGTGGGCGACGAGCCTATCTATAAGTCTGAAATAGAAGAATATTACCAGCAAGCGCAGGCCGAAGGCCAGTCGTTCCCCATTTCGCCTTATTGTGCCATACCGGAGCAGATGGCTGTGGAGAAACTTTATCTTAACCAGGCTAAGATAGACACCATAGAGGTGCCTGAAAACGCGGTGCAGAATGCTGTCAGCCAGCGTTTGAACTATCTGGTCAACGGCCTCGGCAGCAAAGAGCGCGTGGAGCAGCAGTTTCATAAAAGCTGGAACCAGATACGTGAGTTCCTGTTAGATAACTTCCGTACCCAGTACACCATACAGCAGGTGCAGCAGAACCTTACAAAAGATATCAAGCCTACTCCTGCCGATGTACGTAAATTCTATGCAAACCTGTCGGCCGACAGCATACCTTACGTGCCGTTGCAGGTAGAGACGCAGATTATCACATTTAATCCGGTTATACCACAGCAAGAGATAGACGATGTTAAAGCCAGGCTCAGGGAATATAGCGAGAAAATAAATTCCGGCGAGTCGGAGTTTTCTACTTTGGCATTCTTTTACAGCCAGGATCCGGGCTCGGCCAAGCAGGGCGGCGAGCTCGGGTTCCATAACAAAGCGGATTTTGTGCCGGAATTTTCTTCAGTAGCGTTCAATCTGAGTGATCCTAAGAAAGTGTCGCGCATAGTGGAAACTGAATTTGGCTATCATATTATACAGCTTATAGAAAAGAGAGGCGAACAGATCAACTGCCGTCACATCTTGCTTCGTCCCAATGTCAGCCGTGCCGATATAGATACCGCTGTGCAGCGTCTTGACTCGCTGCGCAAGGAAATCGTGGCCGGAGTGTTTACGTTTGACGATGCCGCACGTTATGCGAGCCAGGACAAGGACACTAAAAACAATAAGGGCATAATGGTCAATCCGCAGACCGGGTCAACCCGTTTCCAGATGCAAGACCTGCCGCACGCCGTTGCCCAGAGGGTGGAGAAGATGCAGCCCGGCGATATTTCGGAGGCTTTTGTGATGATGGATGAGGCTAAGAATAGAGAGGTCGTGGCCATAGTACGCCTCACCAACCGCATAGAGGGTCACAAGGCGAATCTTTCTGATGACTATAACCAGCTTAAGACCATGTATGAGGTCGTGGCCAAAGAAAAGATACTCAAAGACTGGGTGGAACAAAAGATCCATAACACATACGTACACATAGAGGAGGGCTGGGATAATTGCGAATTCCAATACCAGGGCTGGAAGAAGTGACCACGCATCTCCACGGCATACAAATATAATTTCTAAATAGAGAAAGTTGAGACATCTGTTAGACTTTACTACCCCGAATCCCCACCGCATTGTGGCATCGCTGCTCATTGCGGTGCTTTTCTGCATGGCCTATGCTGTAAAGCCAGCGCCTAAGAAGCCCGATATGTCGTTGCGCCCTAAAACTTTCACGCGACCCAAACCCACGAAGCCAATTGTGCCGGTGATACCCGGTACAGACCGTAACCAGCCTGACAAGTTCTTTCTGGAGCATGCCGATCTCCTCTATAATAATGAAGAGGCCGATACCGCTTCAGGACGGCAGGTGGTGAGCGGCAACGTGGTGTTTCGCAAAATGGGCACTTATCTGTATTGCGACTCTGCATACTATTTTCCAGAGACCGCCAGTATGGATGCATTCGGCAACGTGCGCCTGTTGCAGGGAGACACACTAGAGGTCAAGGCTGATTATATCTATTATGACGGATTGCAACAGCTGGCCCGTCTGCGCACCGCCGGTCGCGGAAAAGAGGTGTCGCTAGAGCATACATCGCGTGGTGACGGCACTAAGAAATATCTGTACACCGATTCGCTTGACTATGACCTGCGTAACGAACTTGCATATTTCAATTACGGTGGCCGCATGTATAACCAAAACATGCGTGCCGGGGCACGTGATACCCTCACATCTCTTACGGGGCAGTATTCGGCGCGTACCAAGGTGGCGGAGGTGACACGGGATGTCTTTCTGCGTAACAGCACCTCCCGGTTACGCACCGATCGTATGCTCTACCATACCGATACGCGCACAGTGGACTTGGTGGAACCCACGAATATTATTTCAGGTCAGGACTTTATAAGTACCAGATCCGGCACTTACAACATGGCGTCGGGCAATGCAAAGCTGGATTCTCGCTCATTGATCGCCCATCGCGACAGTGTGGGCAACGAGACCACCCTCGAGGGAGACAGCATCGTCTATAACAAGCTCTTACGGCAGAGCGAGGCTTATATGTTCTCCAATCCGATGCGCAATCCCCGTCCGATGGTCATTACCGATACGGCACGCCGCTCTATTCTCATTGGCGGTTATGGTTATTACAACGATTCGACTAAGGAGGCGTATGCCGAGCGATATCCGTTATTGAAAGAATTTTCACGTCCCGACACCATCTTCTTACGGGCGGACAAGGTGCACATCCAGACATTTCATTATGGCATGAAACCCGGTGTAGTGGCGGTGTCGGACTCGCTCTCTGCTCCTGCCGATACGGAATATCATGTGGCCAAGGCGTATAACCGTGCACGTTTTTTCCGCAGCGACCTGCAGGGCGTGGCCGACAGCATCACGTTTGTCTCGCGTGACTCCCTGATGTATCTAGACCGCAAGCCTATAGTGTGGAGCGGCAACCGCATGGTGGCAGGCTCGGAGATCAAGGTGCATTTCAACGATTCTACGGCGGATTGCGCATATCTGCCGCATAACGGTCTGCTGGTAGAAGAGGTTGGCGAAGGATTCTTTAACCAGCTGCGAGCCAATCACATGACAGCATATCTTGCCAATGAGACCCTTTCCAGGCTCGAGGCCCATAACAATGTGCAGACCATTCTGTTGCCGTCGGAGAAAGATTCCACGTATAATAAGTTGGTTAATGCCATAGGCGATACGTTGCTGGTTAATATGGACAATGGCCGTATGGACAGGCTTAAACTGCTTGCCAGACAGGGTGGCGAGGTGACAGGAAAGGTTACTCCCTTGTATATTGCCTCTAAGTCACAATACTATCTGCCGGACTTTATAGCACTGGCAGGAGTGAGCCGTTTCTCAGAGATGGAGCGCGCTTTGGAAATACTAGCGCGTCTGCGTCCATCCTATGCCTGGTATCGCAATGGCTGGGAAGATTCCCTGGGAGAACTGTCATTCGAACTGGAAGAGTATTTTACTAATCCCGACATGGGTATACCTTCGGATATAGATACCCGTGCTGTAACACAACAATAGAGCAATGTCAGACGTCATAAAACTGCTGCCTGATTCGGTGGCAAACCAGATAGCCGCCGGCGAGGTGATAGCGAGGCCGGCATCGGTTCTGAAAGAACTGGTGGAGAATGCTGTTGATGCGGGCGCCACGGAGATCCAGATAGTGATAAAGGATGCCGGACGCACTCTAATACAGGTGCTGGACAATGGTAAAGGCATGTCGTCCACAGACGCGCGTCTGGCGTTTGAACGCCATGCCACATCTAAGATAAGGGAGGCTTCAGACCTGTTTGCGTTGCACACCATGGGTTTCCGAGGAGAGGCGCTGCCGTCTATATGCGCCATAGCGCAGGTGGAGCTGCGCACCATGCCGCAGGGAGGATGTATGGGCACACGGCTTGTAATCAACGGTTCGAAAGTAGAGTCGCAGCAGCCCGATGTCTGTACTCCGGGCTGCAACTTCATGGTAAAAAATCTGTTTTATAATACTCCGGGACGACGTAGATTCCTTAAAAGTGATAGTGTCGAGCTTGGTGCCTTGATGCGTGAGTTCGAGCGTCTGGCGCTTGTTAACAACCATATACGTTTCACTCTTGATACGGGTCATCGTAAGATAGACCTGCGTCCTGCCGGTTTCAAACAGAGGATAGGCGATCTGTGGAAGAATAATCTGAATATGCAGCTGCTGCCTATAGAGATCGAAACCTCGCTTGTGAAAATTTCCGGCTTCGTTTCGCGTCCTGAGTTTGCGCGGCGCAGGAATCCGCTGCAGTATCTCATAGTTAACGGGCGTAATATGCGCCATCCGTGTTTCCATAAAGCCATAGTAAGCTGCTATGACGGCATAATAGCGCAAGACACACAACCCTGTTATTTTTTGAAGTTCGAGGTAGATCCGCAGACTATAGATGTGAATATACACCCGACCAAGAATGAAATAAAGTTTGAACACGAACTGGAGATGCGTCCTATACTGACAGCCGCTGTCAGAGCCGCGATAGGTAAATTTGCAGCAGCCCCCTCGATAGACTTCACACAGGACATAATGCCTTTGTCACCGGCCCGTGAGGGGGATGTGGTGCATGCACCATCATCAGGTGTCGACACGAGCTACAATCCATTTGCGGTATCGCCTCTTTCCGGCGGATCGCGTTCTTCAGGCAGACAGGCGTCCCATCGTCATAATACGTCTGACTGGGAAAGTCTCTATACCGGTTTTATGTCAGACGCGCCTGGCTCGGAAAACGAGACGGTGTTTCCTGTCGAAGAGCCTTCGTTGCCTCTCGAGAGCGAGGGGATAGCGCCTTTGTGCATACAGTGTGCCAGAAAATATATAATAACGCCCGGAGTTGACGGCCTGATGGTCATAGACCAGCACCGTGCGCATGTCAAGATATTGTACGAACGCTATATGCGCGAGTCGGGAGGAAACGGTGTGCCGGCCGTGCAGCGTGTTATATTCGCTGACCCGTTGATGCTGGACACAGGCCAGGAAGCACTGCTAGAGGGTGTTATAGAACAGGTAAACAGACTGGGCTTCGCATTATCGCGCGAGTCTGACGGTGTCTGGCGCATAACGGGTGTGCCTGCCACTCTCGGTCGAGAGAATGCTCGTGACGTGCTGCTCAAGATTATTGACAGCGTGGCCGATGACAGCGTTTCCTATGTAAAGACCGCGCCTGTTGACGCTAATGCAATGCTTAGCCGCGTGGCCCTGCTTACAGCACGGGCTTCGGCCATACAGCGCGGCCAGTATCTTTCGGCGGTTGAGATGGAACATCTCATAGGCGAGTTGTTCGCATTGCCGGAACCGAATTTTACGCCTACAGGCAATCCCGTGGTGCGCACACTGCCCGTAGGGCAGCTGGCATCGCTGTTCAATTCATAGGCATATGAATAAAGTCTTTTATCCCTTGAATGACAATGAATGTATTTGAACTAACCTGAATGAAAATCAGCGAATTCGGGTTTTATTCAGTTGCCTCTTTTCATAAGTTTTTGCCTCTTTTTTCGCTATTAGTACATCTTTTGTACAATTCGTTTGTTAATAGATGTAGAGTGCCGTTTTTACGTTTCAAACCCTCTAATTACCTTTGCGCTCAACAAAGATAATTATTTATGGCGAAAATAGAAAGCAAGAACAAACAAAACCCAAAACTGCAACAGTCCGAGTTGAAAGACGGACGTGCGAGCCTCTATCTGGAATTCTATCTCGGCCGCTCCGAAACTCCCGTGCTTGACGAGGACGGCAACCAACTACTATACACATCGGGGGCTATGGCTGGAAAACCGAAATATCGGATTAAGCATATCCGCAAGCGAGAGAACCTCAACCTCTATGTATGGCTGTATCCTCGTAACCAGCAGGAGCGTTTACAGAACAGAAACACACTCGCTCTCGCCGAGAAAATAAGGTTTGAGCGGGAGCAGGAGTTTCTTGAAAACCGTGAGGGCTATCAACGAGAAAAACATATTAATGGCAACAAGAAAAAAGGTCGGATTTCTTTGTCAGCAAGATACCTTCCGGGTATCCCGAAAGGTGCTGTACGCTCCCGATGGTCGGTTGATGTCATTATAGTGACCAAGGTCATTGCAATGGCGAAAGTCAACGAGAGAAAAAGGAGTTCAAGGATATGTTTCGGGATTCCTTTTTCTCCGAAAAGCCACCGCCGAAACCGCAGCCACTGCCGTGACCGCTCTTTGTTTTTCTCATTGCCATAAGAGGTCGTTTTTATGGTGGAGCGAGTTTATGTTTAGGTATTACCCGTAATCCCCAAACTCGCCACCCCTAACCGACTATAATCATTGCACCCGGTACAATGGTAAACCACTATACCGAGTGCAACAAAATCATTAGCTCCGAGACACCGAGGAAATTACACCGTCAGGAAATTCCTTAGCATATTAGGGAATTTTCCGAGCCGCATATCGTTCCGATACGCTGAAAATATCCCCAATATGCCAAAGAGGACACCCCCTTTGGAAACTCCATAACGGCTTGTCAAAAGCCGTGTATTGCGATTGCAATGTATCTTATCCGCTTATGAAAAGCAACATAGAATCATCTTACAATCATCTTTTCTCCATTGATGATGTAAACACCATGTCTGAGGTTTGATTTAGCATCGGCTATATTCCTAAATTCGCCTATCAGTATTCCTTGAAGATTAAAAACCTTTATAGGTTCTTCGACACAAGAAGTCGAGGTGATAGGAATTGACGCATAAGGGCTAACCGGAATATGTTGGTTGAACCATTCTATGTTACGTCTAAGAGCGTTCTTAATCCTATCTGCTCTAAGTTGCACGGTTTGGGTTGGGTCATCATTCCACCTCTCGCAGTCATTATTCCAAGCCTCGCCAAGAGGTAGAACTATATCATCAATATAATCATATATTTCCGAAAGTTTGTTCGGATAAACCTCGCTCCAAACATCTTTGACCGCATGACAAAAACTGTCATACTGGATTATCTCGCCAATCCAATGTGGGGTAAACCCATAATGGACTTTCATCTTAAATGTATAGTCGGTTTTCTCACGGTTATAGCATACCAAATCCCATATTGGACCTGCAATCCATTTGGAGCCATCTTTCAAATCCTTATGGAGATAGAAGCTGCCATGAAAACCATCAGGGTTGTCCATAACTTCCTGCAATATAAAGAAACGAGCCATGCTCTCAACATCAATATGCTCCTCCCATGCGGTCGAAGTCTTGTCCGTCGAATATATAGCCGTATTTATAGCCTTAAATTCATTCGTAAGCCATTGCAGTTGCGGATTAGATAAATCCTCCGGCGAGTGATAGCGCAATGTAAGATTCCAACGATTATTTTCAGGAATGGTAATCTGACATTCGTCATGGTAATTATCAACCTCAACAAGCCAGCCCCCACTTATTAAATCGGGATTGGTTTCTTGGTCTTGTTGTTCGTAGATGTTGACGCGATTTTCGTCTATGCGGATAGTTTCAGTAAGAAAGTATAAACCAATATAGTCACCGTTCAACACAACTTCCACAGGACGGAAACTCGGTGTCCAAGACATATTCATAAGTTTACCTAACTGTAAGCCGGCAACTGTGTTTTCGGTGGGTTTCAGCAATGCCCAGTGTTTGTTTTTAGGCATACCCATTATTGCGGTCTTTTTACCGAGTTTGATTTTGTAAGGTTTCTTCTGACCTTTCCACGAGGAATGCCCTCTGCCTCGTATCTGCATTGGCAACGGTTCTGCCTCCGAACCAAGAGGCGCTATATCATCTTTGCCGACTGGATCGAGCCAATAGTTAGCATTGATATATTCAGTTTTGGAGGTTATCGGCCTATGGTTTTCAGTATTTATATATAAAACCGGGAGAGTGCCAGAAATATGAGCCACAATTGGCGTTGGCGGTTCATTTGCTTCTATATCATCAGCGCAGGACATTAAAGTCAATGCGAGAAACATACAACATAATAAACGAGGTAACATATTTTAGACATTAATTGGTTACAAATTCGGTGATAATTCGCCAAATGTGCGAGATATGTATATGAACGTATTGAAAGTTGCTTGATTATCCGTATTGAATACCATAAATTGTTCTTTATATTCAGGTTTTCCTGATTCACATCTCTCGAAGTGGATTTTAAGAGTGTGATTATCAACTTTCGATACTGAAAAATGTCCGTCAACAGATTTATACTCGTCATTTAGTCCAATCAAGGTAAAGCCGATACTGTTATCACATCTTAGTTCAACTTCCCCCTCCTTATAGATGGCATTGACATAAATGATTTTAGGGAGGAATATGTCAGAGGTATGATTGACTACCCGGATACAGTCGGCATCCGAATTTGAAACTACTTCCCACTCAGTGGAAATCTCGGTGTCCGTGTCTTTGTCATCACAAGCGGTAACGCTGACAACGGTGAGAAAGAGCAATAGCCGATTAATAAGTTTTCTCATTGTCGTTACTCAATGCCTACACTATGGCTCTTTAATGTCTAATGGTTATTATGCAGAAACGTGAGCCAACTATGCCACGTCTTAACTTGAAGGTCGTAGGAAACCATGAGAGCAGATGTAACGATAGTGACCCACGCATATGCGTGAGAACCACTATGCTAATCCTTGCTCTACTGAAAGTGTCCTACGTTTTCAAGTTACAAGATAAGCATAACGCTTCTTATTTTTCCAAAATGTCGTGACGGGACTACTCCCAATCGGTCACAAAGTTACGCATTTTTATGGCTCGCGTCAATAGCTTGTGCAAAAAATAAGTTTGTATATTGCATATATGTCTAATATACAATCATTTATAGTGGTATAATATAAACAATTAAAATTGAAACGGTCCGGCATCCCGGGGTGGGTGTCGGACCGTTTTATTGTCGGTTATCGGACGTTTAGCCGCATTTAGAATTGCCACATGTAGTGCATATAAGGCAGCCTTCCTGGAACACCAGTGTCTCGGCACCGCAGTGCGGACATTTCTGGCCGCTTGCTTTTTCGCCGTCCGGCATATATTTTTTGAGAGCGCGTACCACGCCGTTCTTCCAGGTGTTTATGCTGTCGGAGTCGAGTTGCAGACCGTCTACGAGCTTCAAGACCTGGTCTATAGGCATGCCGTAACGCAAGACACCAGATATCAGCTTGGCATAATTCCAGAATTCGGGATTGAACTTGTCGCTCAGTCCTTCGATAGTGGTCTTATAGCCGCGCTTATTGACAAACTGGAAGTCATATCGTTTGCGCCCGGCGGCATCTACGGCTTTTATGATTTTGCCTTTGGACACACTTTTAGGACAGAATATTCCGTCTTCGTCATCGGCAAGGCCTGTGAAAATCTCATAAGGCTTGCCTTTACCGTCGAGACCTACAAACGCGATCCATTTTTCCTTATTGTTCTGGAAGCGTACCACGTCGGCGTCAAGTTCTATGGGACGCTTGGCCACGGGTGCCGCGTAATGTACGAGCGATAGTTTGTCATCATCATCGGTTATGTCTTTAAGGACATTGTCACGCGAACCGTCGCGGTATACCGTGCAGCCCTTGCATCCCGACCTCCATGCCAGTTCGTACAGCTCGCCTACAAGCTCTTCTGAGACATCGGCCGGCAGGTTTATGGTTACAGATATGGAGTGGTCTACCCACTTCTGCACGGCACCCTGCATGCGTACTTTCTCACGCCAGTCAACATCGTTTGCAGTGGCTTTGGCATAGGGCGATTTTTCGACAATTTCCGCCATTTGCGCCGGTGTAAGCCCTTGTGTGTTTTCATATCCGTTGACACGCATCCACTCTAAAAGCTTGTGGTGTATCACCGGATATTCCTCAAACGAGTCTCCTTGCTTGTCGACAAAGGCTATCGCCACATTTGGATCATCGTGGTTTACCTTGCGACGGCGCATGTAGTATGGTGAGAAGAGCGGTTCTATGCCGGATGTTGTCTGTGTCATGAGCGATGTGGAGCCTGTGGGGGCTATCGTGAGACAGGCAATGTTGCGTCTGCCCTGGCGCTGCAGTTTGTCATATAGAGCAGGGTCAGCTTCGCGTATGCGCATCATGAGCGGATTCTCTTTCTCGCGTCCGGCATCGAAAATCGGGAATACGCCGCGTTCCAATGCCATGTCTGACGATGCGTCGTAATAAGCCAGTGTAAGCTCGCGATGCACCTTTACAGAGAATTCAGTTGCTTCACTGGTGCCGTATCTCAGGCCGAGTGCGGCTAGCATGTCCCCCTCGGCCGTCGTACCGCATCCGGTGCGTCGACCTTTCAGGGTTTTTTCGCGAATCTTGTTCCAAAGATTCAGCTCGGTATTTTTAACCTCGTCAGTTTCCGGGTCGCAGGCAATCTTATTTATGATGAGGTCTATTTTTTCCATCTCCAGATCGATCAGGTCATCCATCAGGCGCTGTGTCTTGCGTACATGCTCGCGGAACTTGTCAAAATTAAACCTAGCCTCGGGAGTGAAAGGATTTTCTACATAGCCGTACAGGTTGATGGCTATCAGGCGGCAGCTGTCGTAAGGACAGAGCGGAATCTCTCCGCACGGATTTGTCGATATGGTCTCGAAACCCATGTCGGCGTAGCAGTCCGGCAGGCTTTCACGCTGTATCGTGTCCCAGAACAGGATGCCCGGTTCGGCACTTTTCCACGCGTTATGCACGATTTTTTTCCATAGTGCCGCGGCATCTATATCATTTTGGGCGAAAGTTTTTTCACCAGGCACCGGTTTTACAGGATAAGTCTGTGTGTATGAGCCTCCTTCGGTGGCAGCGCGCATAAAATCGTCATCGATGCGTACAGACACGTTGGCTCCCGTCACCTTGCCTTCCTCCATCTTTGCGTCGATGAAAGCCTCGCTGTCGGGATGCTTGATAGAGACAGAGAGCATGAGCGCACCGCGTCTTCCGTCCTGTGCCACCTCGCGTGTGGAATTTGAATATCGTTCCATAAAAGGCACCAGTCCCGTAGAGGTAAGCGCCGAGTTTTTCACGGGGCTTCCTTTGGGCCTTATGTGGCTCAGGTCGTGTCCCACGCCGCCGCGCCGCTTCATTAGCTGCACCTGCTCTTCGTCAATCTTAATAATGCCGCCGTAGGAGTCAGGCTGGCCGTCCAGGCCTATTACAAAGCAGTTGGACAGTGATCCTATCTGGTAGTTGTTGCCGATGCCGGCCATAGGGCTTCCCTGCGGCACTACATAGCGGAAATGGTCGAACAGTTCGAAGATTTCCTGCTCGGTCATAGGATTGGGGTATTTGGCCTCTATACGGGCAAATTCGCGTGCCAGGCGGCGGTGCATGTCTTCAGGAGTCTTTTCGTATAGATTTCCATAAGAATCCTTGAGGGCGTATTTGGAAACCCATACGCCGGCTGCGAGTTCGTCCCCGCCGAAATAATCAAGCGTGGCTTTTAGTGCCTCGTCGTGGCTGTAGACATCCTTTGTTTCTTCTGTTTGCATGTGATTTAGTTGGAGTGAGTTGGGTAAAAAGAGCGCATTCACACGAGTATTGCCCGATTGGAAATGCGAGTGCAAAGATGCGATAATATTTTTAAAACACCAAACAAAAGGAGATGTTTAACCTTGTTAAAATCACACAAAGTTGACCATGTTATAAAGTTATTATGCTAGTATTCAGGTTATTGTAAATTTTATCTTCAGGCAAAGTTGTCAAAAATGTATAGCTTTGCTATTGTGTAATTCAAAAAAAGTATTATGTGTATGTTATCCTTATTTATGTAAATGAATAAATTATGCACCATTGTGTGGGGAGACAGCGCAATGTCGGGATTTATTATTAAATTTGCATGCAAAATTTATATCCAGATATGACACACACTAATTTTCCGGGAAAGGAATATTTCGCCGGACGTCGCACGGTTCGTGCATTTTCAGACGAAATCCCATCGCGCGAGCTGTTAAACAGCATCCTTTCGGATGCCATGCGTGCTCCCAACACAGGCAATATGCAGTTGTACAGCGTGATTGTCACGCGCGACCCAGAACGTCTGGCGGCGCTGCGCCCGGCGCATTTCAACCAGCCGGCCTCTATGGCGCCGGTGCTGCTTACAGTGTGTGCCGATGTGCGCCGTTTCGAGCGTTGGTGCGAAGTGAGCGGCGCGCAGCCTGAATTCCGCAATTTGCAGGGTCTGGTCGCAGCGATAATAGATGCTTCGATATATGCGCAGCAGATCATCACTATTGCCGAGATGCACGGACTGGGCACATGCTGGCTTGGCACTACCACTTATAACGCGTCAGAAATAGCTGCCGCTCTGTGTCTGCCGGAGGGTGTGGTGCCTGTGGGCTGCATAGCCCTGGGGTATCCCGAGGGCGAGACAGCTCAGTGCGAGCGGCTGCCTCTTGAGGCCGTGGCCTATGAAGAACGCTATCCTGATTTTTCAGATGACCGTATAAGAGATCTGTACAGAGCCAAAGATGAATTTCCGGATAACCGTAAATTTGTTACAGAGAATGGCAAACAGACCCTTGCGCAGGTTTTCACCGATGTGCGTTATCCGGCGTCTAACAGCAATCCGTTTTCTGATAAATTTCTACAGTACCTGCGTTCTGCCGGTTTCAAGATCTGAGCAAGAAAGCCTTATTGACAAAATAAAACCGGGGACGGCCGCTATGCAGAGGACGTCCCCGGTTTTTTTAATTGATTGTGTGTTTTATCTCACAGCGAGTTTGAATGCCTTGCCGTCTACATTCAGTATATAGATGCCGGCGTTAAGGCCGGACAGAGACATGCTGCCTCCTTTGATGTCGGCCACTTTGGTGCCGTTTATGCTGTAAAGGGCGGCGGTATTAAATTTTCCGTCTATCAAGAGATTTGATCCGTCAAAACGAACATTGGCTTCGCCATTGTCACCGGTTATGGCGCTGATACTGTTGGTGCTGTTGTCGATATTGATGGAACCGAGCTGGATATAGCTGTAATACTGCTCGTTGAGCGGTGTGGCGAGTTGCAGGCCCACACACGCTGTTGTTCCGCCGATACTTTCGGGAAGGTCAATCGTGTATTTCTGCAGAATCATGCGTCCGTCTTCGGCATATTCAGGGGGATTGAGCGTGAACGATTTCACCAGTTGCATACTCTCGACGTTGTTTTTGCAGCCTACATATACATTAAGGATTTCATTTGTCAGCGAGCGTATGTCGAACGATACGGAATATTTCTGGCCTTCTTCAAAAGCGATAGGGGGCGAAATGATCCAGTCATCGGCATCTTTAGTGTTGACATCTACCGAAGTGGGCGAAATAATATATTCGGCTGTCATCTCGTAGTCGCCAAATACACCTTGTCCGAGCGTAGTGCCGTATATCCATGTCAGGCCGTCATTGTTATAGTCGACAGTCATCCATTTGAGTTTCATGGCAGTGGGATTCTCGAAAGTTTCTTCTACCGGGAATTCGCTTTCGGGTGTGCCGGCTATAAATTCCTGGGTCTCGGCGTTAGAGGCACCGTAGCTGTTTTTTGCGGTGATGCGGTAAGAATAACGCATCAGTCGGCGCACGTTGTCCTTAACCTGAGTATCGGTTATGTCTTTGGCTATAACCACATTGTCCGGCAGGCGTGTCACGTCGTAGCGTGTATCGGAGGGGTTGAAAGTGCCTCCGTGAGAACCTTTGGCAGGAGCGCTCCACGACACTGTGGCAGACATGAAGTCATCGGCTATTTCGACCTCGGCGTCAGATACGGCTGCCGGACTGTCGAAGCCCACGTATGCAAATGCCGGTGATTTGGGGCCGTCACCCTTTGTATTGCTGTAGCATACTATGTCGTAGCGGTATTCGCCCGGTTCGGTGAGTCCCTTGTCTTCGTAGGTTACAGATTTTCCGACAGACAGCCCTTTCTCGGAATGGATGCGTTCGCCGTTGCGGTACAGGTCGTATCCGTCTACTGATGACAGGGCTTCGCCGCCGAAAGTTGTGGTGGGCGCTTTAAAATTGATGGTGCAGTATGAGCCGTCGGGGCTGGAGACTGTCTGTATGTCGGTAGCGAAACCGGGAGCCTCGAATCCGCCTACGGCATAAGGTATATACATGCCCTGGAATCGTGCCGCGGTGCCTATCTCGTTGATTTCCCTGAAAGAATATTTGTCATTGGGAGTGTAGTTCTGTTCCGGTCCGATCACGGGAAGCGTGATTTCAACCATATAGGTCGAATAGCCGCCGTCGTGGCGCGGATTGTCCTTGCAGTTGGATGCCCAGTAAAGCTTACCGCTTGTCATGTCGAATTCCAGCGACTGGTTTGATGTCAGATAAGAATAGGGCATCTCGTATATCTTCTGCATCGTGTAGTCCCTGGTAATGTCCACCTGGTATAGGGCTCCGTCGTGGCATATAGTGAATATGCGTCCCTGGGCGTCGGCAGCTATAACGCCTCCCACTTCTTTCAGGAGCGAGAGGCGTGTCAGTGCGCCTGTATTGCGGTCCACCTCGTAGATTGCGCTTTTGCTTTGTGAGTCGAAGCCGATGGCGAGCAACCGGTCGTTTTTGATGTCGTAAGTCATATCGGAGGGTTTGAAGTCACTTCCCTCGATATCCCATCTGCCCATTTGCTCCACGCGGTCTGTATAGATGTTATAGGTGAACATCGGAAGAGGTTCCGGCATAGACATAGACGATGAATACTGGTAGGGCATTGCATAATATATGCCGTCTATAGCCGTTGCCGCGTAGACGCCGACATTGTCGGTGAGCTCGTGGATAAGCTCGTTGGTCCTGGTCGCTTTGAATGTCTGTTTCGCGAAACCGTACTGGGCCTCGGTTGCGTTGGTGTACCTGCCGTTGGTCAAAAAGAACCCGTAGAACGGGCGGTTGCCGTAGGCTACTTCTTCTGCCGCCTGTACTGTCACAGCCGCTCCGACAAGTGCGGCAAATGTGAGTAATGTTTTTTTCATAATGATATTAATAAAGTTGATGTTTGAAGCGCGTAATTGGAAACCTCGTGTTGTCAAAAACGTGTATCGTGAGAACCAGGCACATTATTCTGATGGTCGTGCTCCCATGGTATTTATTTCGGTGGCAAAGGTAAGTTTAAAGTTACATATTACAAACAAGAGAAATGTTAAAAAACGTTAAGGGGGGGTAAAACGAGCTATTTTATTTAAAAATTATTCCTAGCTTTGCAGACGTTATTGTTAATAATGGTTTTTGTGAATTTTGATTTTGTGTCTTGTTACACTCCAATTGCTGATACCAACTAAAAACACGCTTATATGAAGAAAAAATTTACTACATTGCTTTCCGGCTTGTTATTCGGAACGCTTGTGATGAACGCTGTGCCGGCAGCCCCCGGTATAAAAAAACTCGTGCAGCCGGACGGGACCGTGGTAGAGGCTGTTGTCATCGGTGACGAAAGGTTCCATTATTACGAAACAGCGGCCGGCGAAATCCTTTTGATGGATGCCGGCGGCACACTACGTCCGGCAGTGCTGGCCTCTGACGGATCTCTGCAAGCCTCGGGCACAGTCACAGGCAAGGCCACTCCGCCTGACGAGGCCAGGATGCTGAAAGCAGCTATGGCGCGTCATCTTGAGACTGCTTCGCAAGATACCCCCTCTTCCAGGATAGCCCCCGGACCTATAAAGCCGACGTTTTCGACCACCGGTGTCGTTACAGGGTTGATTCTGCTGTGCGAATACCAGGATGTGAAGCTCACAGAGGCAGCCACGGTCGAGCATTATGACCGCCTGTGTAATGAGAAAGGCTATTCCAGTTCGGCTACGTATGGCAGTGTGTTAGACTATTTTACATCACAGTCTAACGGTAAGTTTACCCCTAAATTCGATGTCGTCGGGCCTATCACGCTGCCGAAGAACCGTGCTGACTACGGCATGACCAACGATATTGTCAACCAGTTCAGGGATGCCTGCTTGGAGGCTGACAAGATGGGACTGGATTTTTCCAAATATGACATGAACAATGATGGTTTTGTTGATTTTCTGTTTGTCGTTTTTGCCGGTCACGGCCAGGCGCAGGGCGGTCCCTATGACTCAGTATGGCCCGCTATGCAGGATTTGTCAAACTATGTGTTTGATTACTTCGACGGGCTTCAGCTCGGAGTGGCCGCCTGTTCATGCGAGTTAAAGGGAGGACAGGGCACCGAACTTGACGGTATCGGCACCATATGCCATGAATTCAGCCATATACTCGGTCTGGCTGACATTTATGACACTTCGGGCCAGGGAGGCCACGGTATGTCGCATTTTGATATAATGGATGTTGGGTCGTATAATGATAACCAGGTGACGCCTTCGGGGTATACCGCTATGGACAAATACACTCTCGGATGGCTTGACCCTATCGTTCTCGACGAGTCGCGTTACGATGTCACGCTTGAGCCTTTCGACACTTCGCACCAGGCTGTATTTATCGTTAATCCGGATAATCCTGACGAATATTATACTCTAGAGAACCGCCGTCAGCAGGGCTGGGACAAGGGTATTCCGGGTCACGGACTGGTGATTTCCTATTGCCATTATGATAAAAAGCATTGGAAACGCAACACCGTGAACGCTCTTGCTGCCGGATATGAGCATGTGCGCATAGTGGCGGCAGACAATATGTGGAATCCTATCGTGTCGGATGAGGCTGGCGACCCGTTCCCCGGACCGTTTAACAACACATCGTTTTCGGCGACTACGGTTCCTGCTGCTGTCTGGCAGTCTTCAGGCACCAAAATGCCGGTTAAATTCGGTATAAGCAATATTCGTGAATCAGAAGACGGTATTATAACATTCGATTATTCGCACGATGTAGCCAGTGTCGGCAAGGTGGGCGCTGACGGTTTTAAGGTAGTAGCTGTCAATGGCAACAGCATTTCGACACCCGAAGGATCTCGGGTATTTGATATCTCCGGCCGGAATGTCTCTGCTGAAAATCTGCCTTCCGGCATATACATTGTCAGGACTGCTGACAAGTCGGTGAAAGTGCGCATACCCTGACGGGAGGCACGGCCCGGAGCGGCTGTGTGTGCCGCTCCGGCGCTGCTGTCGTGGGTAATGAAACAATTCAATCACTTTTTATAAATCATTATTAATAGTTTTTAGCATGAAAAAGCATTTTCTACTTTCGTTTCTCATGACGTTGGTGGGGATTTTTACCATGCAGGCCACAAACGTTATCATAAATGTGGACAAGGCTGCAAATGTAATAGTCTCTACTAACAGCGGTTATGGGAAGACGCTGGATTTGGTAGACGGTATCAACGTGTTAGATCTCAGCGATGCCGATGACTCGCCTTTGCTTATAAAGGCGGCTCAGGGCGCAGAAATCACCAGTGTGGTTAAGAATGAGAGCGAGACTCTGTCGCCGGTGGCCGGTGAATACACCGTGCGTTTTTACAATGTCAGTGTCAAGATTGATATCGAGACTACCGGCGAGGGTGGCGGTTCTGACATTGTCAAGGACATTACCATGAATTTCAGGGCATCCGGAGAGGGTGTGACCGGCAGTCCGTTCAACGTTACTTATTTAAAAGACGGGCAGTGGGTGGTGCCTGAAAAAGATGCTGCCAATTTCAGTATTATACCTGAGAAAGCAAGCGTTAAGATCACACCTGATGCTGCTTATAGCATCACTGTAGCCTCAGTGCCCAATAGGGGGGATCTTGAGGGAACTTTTGAAGAAGACGGTTCGTTTGTATTTGTCAACACTGTGCCTGATTATTACATAGTGAATGTCAACATGAAGCTGCGTGACGATGCTATCAGGTTTTCTGTGACTGTGGACTGGGCAGCTAATGTGAGCTGCTATCTTGAAAACCAGCGTGCCGGCGAATGGCGCTATCTCACTGTATATGACAATATGAAGAATGAGTTTGCATGCATGGCTTCGGAGAATCCTCTTGAGTTTATTGCCGCAGGCGGTAAGATTGTTCAGATACTCAAAAACGGCGAGGTACAGAAGCCCATAGGCTGGGACGGTACCGGCGGATGGATATTCGAGGTTGAGAACGGTGACGATTTCGTAGTCACGACCCAGGGTCCGTCAACTGATTTTGTGATTGAGGCCGCGGCAGGTAACGCTCCTCTGGATGCTTATTTCTTCAAGACTTCTGACGGCACAGTACTTGATGTGACAGGCATGTCGCAGATTATTAAGGGCAACCAGGGCGAACTCGTGTATGTATCGGCACGTCCCGGCACACAACTTTCTTATCTTGTCAATTCAAACGGAGCGATTACGGATATGATGTCTAATTTCCGCATTGTTCCAGGTGCTGACGGTGCCAATCCTGCCAAAATCGCGGTATACGGCACTCGTAATGTGAACGGCGTGGTGCTTAACGTGGACAAAGCTTCGCGTGTGAAAGTACAGCAGGAAGGCGGCCGCGGCGATAATCTCAGTCTGGCTGACGGCAAGAATGAATTTGCGCTGGCAGACATTAAAAACGCACTTGCCATAAGTGCCACCGCGGGCAACCAGATGGTGTCGGTGAGTGTGAATGGCGATGAAGTGGCCGTAGGTGCAAGCGGATTATATATGGTAGAGGCCGAAGAGGGCGACTGGGTGGAAATCATGTCCCGTAAGTCTCCTATAGACATGTCCATGAGCTTCAACATGAATGATGGTGCTGATCTGGACTGGTTGCAGGCCACAGTGGGAGTAGACCAGATTGCCTTGTCTTCTCCGATGACCGTTAAGTCGTATACCACCATGACGCTGTCTGCCAAAGGTGGCTATGTGCTAGAGAATGTAAGCTCCGAGACAAAGGGTATCGTTATCTCCAACATTGCCAAAGGCGTGTATGAAGTCACAGTTGCTTCGGCCGATATAACCAGCGCTACAATTGATGTGGTGATGAAAGAGACCGAACCATCTGAGGGCAATGCCATAGTGGTGCCTAACGGAGAATTGGTGACTTTCTGGGAAATGACCTATAACGAAGATGAAAAGGCATATAAATTTGTCAAGAAGCTTACTAATGGCAGTGTGAACGAAGTGCTTATAGGAAACTATGTGCGTGTATACTGCAGTGATACGCAGAGTGAATTCAAGTATGTCAGGGTGAACGGAGCTGATGTGGCTGTTGAGCCTGATAGCGAGGGACGTATAGCCTATGTCAAGATTACAGGACGTACGACTATAGACGCGCTGGTACACACTCCGTGCCAGGCATATTGCCAGGCCACTTATGATGATGCAAAATATATTGTATGTGGTAATGTATATTTTGAAGTGGACGGACAAAAGGTGCAGAATATCAGGCCTGAAGCTGGACAGACTGTCAAGTTTGTCGTTGAGCCGGAAGTAGGCTATGTATTCGACCATATAGAGAAATTCTATTCTCTCACAATGGCTGCTGACGGTATCACTATGCCGGATAATACTTATACGTTTACCGAGGAAGATGTTAAGGAAAATTTCATTCTGTTCAAAGGTGTCTTCAAGGTTGATGAGAACGTGAAACTGTTCGTTCTTAGAGGTTCTACGGCATGGCTTGTAGATGCTGACGGCAACGTGTCGCAGACTACTACAAGCGCTATGGGCAATGTGGTATTTGAGTTGGGTGACGGAAGTTATGCCCGTGAAACTACCGGTATTGCCGGCGAGACAGTTAAACTCCAAATTGCTGTTAATGATGCCGAGATTGCTGAGAAATACGAAGTGGCCGGCTTCTGCCTTATGAAAGGCTGGCCTACCGCTGTCATACCGTCAAATTATGTTATTAATGAGGCTGACGCCGATGCTGACGGTGTGATCTGGATTAACGGCATGATGCGTGAAATTAGTGGCAGTGCTGACAGTATCGCTTCTGACACTGCTCCGAATTATGATGTCGCGGCACAGGTTGTGAATGCTTGTGCAGCTGTCAGGGTATACAATACCGCCGGACATCTTGTCGCATCTTCTGAAGAGGGCGTTCTCTCGGTATCCGGTCTGCCTAAGGGCTTGTATGTGGCTGTCAGCGGCGGTAAAACTATCAAATTCTTGAAATAAGGATAGTCACTGACAAACTCCGGCCTGCAAAGATGCAGGTTTGAAATAATAAACCCTAAAAGTCGTTCAGACTTTTAGGGTTTATTTCAGTATGCATGGTTGAGATTACTCTCCCTTAAGGACTGTATTATACTTCGTAGTCTACACAGGCACGGGAATGTTTTACATCGGCTATTATCGCTGCTGCGGCCACATGTGCCGGATGGGATGCATAAGCGGCCACATCGGCCATAGTGTCTACTGTGGCAGTGAGTACAAGGTCCCAGTCTTCATCCGGATTTGCATTGATGCCTACCTCTATGGCGCGCAGGACGGGTACCTCTTCGGGCAGGGCCATGAGCGCGTCACGAAAATCGCCGGCATAACGGAGGCGTTCCTCCGGGGTGCCTTTAAGTTTGAATGTAACTATATGTTTTACCATTGTGTGATTGGAAGTTATACGTTTGCAGACGGATATAGGCGTTCGCGTGCGGCAGCTACTTTTTCATCGGTTATATAATCATCATAGTCCATCATTTTGTCTATGATGCCGCCGGGCGTCAGCTCTATTATGCGGTTGCACACAGTCTGGATGAACTCATGGTCATGGCTTGACATGAGTATTACACCTTTGAAGTTTTGGAGCGTGTTGTTGAATGCCTGTATCGATTCCAGATCAAGGTGGTTGGTGGGAGAGTCCAGCACCAGTGTGTTGGCATCGGTGAGCATCATCTTTGCGATCATGCAGCGTATCTTTTCACCTCCGGACAGTACGGATGCTTTTTTAAGCACCTCTTCGCCTGAGAAAAGCATTTTGCCAAGGAACCCTTTAAGGTATATTTCAGACGAATCAGATGAATATTGGCATAGCCAGTCAACCAGATTCAGGTCAGATTCAAAAAACTTACTGTTGTCCAGCGGCAGGTATGCGTTGGTAATGGTCTGTCCCCAGGAGAAGTCGCCGGTATCAGCCTGGCGGTTGCCCATGATTATCTCAAAAAGGGCTGTCATGGCACGTGGGTCGCGTGACAGAAAAGCCACTTTGTCGCCTTTCTCTATTTGGAAATTTACATCGGAGAAGAGCACTTCGCCGTCTATGGATGCTTTCAGTCCTTTTACCTCTAGAATCTTGTTGCCAACCTCTCTCGATGGTGTGAATATGATACCGGGATAGCGTCGTGTCGAAGGCTGTATCTCTTCGATATTGAGTTTCTCGAGCATCTTTTTGCGCGAAGTGGTCTGCTTGGATTTGGCCACGTTGGCCGAGAAGCGTCGGATAAATTCGAGCAGTTCTTTTCGTTTTTCCTCGGCTTTCTTATTGGCCGCCTGCTGCTGGCGCAATGCCAGCTGGCTGGACTGGTACCAGAAACTGTAGTTGCCGGCAAAAAGGCTTACCTTGTTATAGTCTATGTCAAGGGTGTGCGTGCTCACTGCGTCGAGGAAGTGGCGGTCGTGGCTTACGACCAGCACGGTATTTTCGCAGTTTGCGAGATAATTCTCAAGCCATGCCACAGTATCAAGGTCAAGGTCGTTGGTAGGCTCGTCCAGCAGCAGGTTGTCGGGATTGCCGAACAGCGCTTTGGCTAGCAGCACGCGCACCTTTTCATTAGCGCTCACATCGCGCATGAGCATATAGTGGCGGTCTTCCTTTATGCCGAGGCCTGAGAGCAGGGCGGCAGCGTCGCTTTCGGCATTCCAGCCTTCCATCTCTGCAAATTTTTCTTCAAGCTCGGCGGCGCGTATGCCGTCGGCATCGCTGAAGTCTTCTTTTGCGTAGATGGCGTCTTTCTCCTGCATTATTTCCCACAGAGAGGTGTGTCCGCGCAGCACTGTCTCCATGACTGTGCAGTCGTCAAATTTAAAGTGGTCCTGTTCCAGTACGGAAAGGCGTTCGCCCGGTCCCATGGTCACAGTGCCCGATGTGGGCGTCAGCTGTCCCGAGAGCATGCGCATCAGGGTGGATTTGCCTGCGCCGTTAGCCCCTATTATACCGTAGCAGTTGCCGCGGTTGAATGTGAGGTTCATGTCTTGGAAAAGCACGCGCTTGCCAAACTGGATACTGAGGTTATTGGTCTGAATCATCTGGTTTTGTCTGAGTTTTAGAGTGCAAAATTAGTGAAAAAATCGCAGATGCCCAACTTTTGGCCGTGCAGTGCGTTCTATATAAAATACAGGTTTAAAATCTAACGTTTATGACAAACAGAGTAATTCCTCCTTCCGAACTTATAATCAATGCGGACGGAAGCGCGTTTCATATCCATCTCACCCCCGACCAGTTGCGCGACAAGGTTATACTTGTGGGCGACCCCGGACGTGTGGACATGGTGGCATCATATTTTGATACAATAGATTATTCGGTAACCTCTAGGGAGTTCCATGCTATAGGCGGTACTTATCAGGGCAAACCGCTGATGTGCATATCGCACGGTATCGGTTCTGACAACATGGAGATAGTGGTGACAGAGCTGGATGCCCTGGCCAATATAGATTTTAAGACCCGTATGGTCAAACCCGAGCACCGCACTCTTACCATGGTGCGCGTCGGTACTTCGGGATCTCTGCAGGAGGATTTGCACGCCGGCTCGTATGTGGTGGCCGACAAGGCTATCGGCACCGACGGCATACTCAACTATTATGCCGGCCGCAATGTGGTGTGCGACCTTTTGTTTGAAGACAAACTGGTGCGTCATACGGGCTGGATGCGTTCGTGGGCGGCGCCGTATGTGGTCGATGCCGACTGCGAGCTGGCCGACCGTATTGCCGGTTCGGACATGGTACGAGGATTTACTATGGCTGCCGTAGGATTTTATGCTCCCCAGGGACGCATGATACGCGTGCCGCTGGCGGATCCTGATCTTAATGGCAAGATCGAGTCGTTCCGTTACGAAGGACGTCCCATAACTAATTTTGAGATGGAGAGCGCGTGTCTGCAGGGCCTGGCGCGCCTGCTCGGGCACAAGGCTGTCACAACCTGCTGTATCATAGCAGAACGCAGGCTTACCAAGGCCAACACCGATTACAAACCGGCTGTCAACGGACTTGTGCAGGCTGTGCTTGACCGTATCTGATCAGAGAATGGCGAAGCGGTTGCCGGGGTAGCGGACGACCAGGCCGTCAAACTCCATCTCGCCAATCACGGCCATAAGCTGTGAGACAGGTATGCCGGTATGCGACACCAGTGTGTCCATGTGGACCGGGTCGGTATTTCCGGCCAGGAATTCGGCCACACGGCGTGCGTCTCCGTCAAGTGCTTCAAATAAGTTGCCTTGTTTCGGTAGTGCGTTTTGTTCCTGCTGTTCCCAGCCGGCCTGCCTGATTAATTCTCCCACACTTGTGAATATTTCGGCCCTGCCCGACGCGATTAATGCGTTACAGCCTTGTGACGCGGTATCAGAAACGCGTCCGGGCAGGGCTGTGACTATGCGTCCGTAAGAATAAGCCTGGGCGGCCGTACTCATGGCTCCTCCTTTTAAAGGACTTTCGATCACAAGCGTCACATCGCCCAGGGCCGCCACTATGCGGTTGCGCTCCAGGAAGTTGCCGCGAAACGGCTTCATGCCGTGCAGGTATTCGGTGACTATGGCGCCCCGGTTTTCTATTATGCGGCGTGCCAGATCGCGGTGTGTGGCAGGATAAACCATGCCTAGTCCGTGGGCCACCACGGCCACGGTCGGCATCTGTGTCTCGAGCGCGGCGGCATGTGCTTCGGCATCAATGCCGTAGGCCAGACCGCTTACTATGGTCACGGGGCTGCATGGCTGCAGTTCTTTTATGATCTTATGTGTTTGCGACACACCGTATGGCGATGCCCTGCGTGTGCCTACTGCCGACAGTGAGCGTGCGGCGTCAAGGTCGGCTTCTCCCAGTTTGAACAGCATTAGCGGAGGCCTGTCGCAGTCTCTGAGCCTGGACGGATAGTCTTCGTCAAGAATGCTTATGCAGCTTATCCCGTGGCTGCGTGCAAAGTAGTATTCGGCGCGTGCCTCGTCAAGGGCCTCCTGGCGCGTGGCGAGGCATTTATACATCCCCTGGCCGCCGCCCGTGATTCTCACGCAGTCTTCGGCCGGCATCCTCATAAAGTCATGCAAGCCTACTGTCCGCACGCATTCAAGCAACGGTCCGGCCGCGATGCCGCGCAATGCAGCAAGGGCTATTTTGTCTATAGTCTGTTCGGAGGTCATTTCATATATTCACCGAAAAGCGCTGCTAACTCTTCGCCACGGCTGAGATGTCCGTTTTTGACACTGACCACTGTCACCACTCCGCGCGCCGCATATTCTCCGTTTGGGAAAATTATGTCTTGCCGGAATATGAACCTGGCCCCTTTGCGCTCGACTTTGAGGCATGATATGAAGCGGTCGCCCACACGGAGCGAATTAAGGTATTCTACCTCTATTTTACGCACTACCGGGTCTATGCCCCGTCTCTGCAATTCGCCGAACGAGGTGCCGGCTTCGCCGCAGAACGTGTGGCGTGTGTGCTCCATATAATGCAGGTATACTGCGTTATTTACTATACCCTGCGAGTCTATCTCGTAGTCGCGCACCACCATTTCCATGGCGAAGCAGTATTTTTTATTGTCCTTAAGAATAGGCATGATTTATGCGGCTGTAGTTTTTAATCGTACAAATTTAGTGAAAAATACCATGCCGGCCAAACGGCCTGCGCATCGGGCGTATAAATTTTGAGCCGGCTTATGCCTTATCCCGAAAATTTTAGCTAAATTTGCACCGCCAAGAGAAAGGCGTGCCCATGACCCGTCAGGAGAGTTACATACGTGCCGTGAAGACATTCAACCGGTGGCTTGAGCACAAGAGGCTGCGCAAGACGCCGGAGCGTTTTGCCATACTCAAAATGGCGTGGCAGCTGCACGGGCATTTCGGTGTAGACGCGCTGCGCTCCGGGCTGGAGAAGATAGGCTACCATGTCAGCCGTGCCACGGTCTATAACACTGTCTCGCTGCTTGAAGACTGCGGTGTGCTGAGGCGTCACCAGTTTGGTTCGGAGGCCACTTATGAAACAGCCGGCACAAGCCATCTGCATCTGATATGCACGCGTTGCGGAGCCATACGCGAAGAGGAGGCGGCGGCCGAGACAGCATCGCTGCTCGCGCCCTGCCGTTATGAAGGGTTTGCCCCGGCCTATCTCTCGGCCTATATTTACGGTGTCTGTTCCGGCTGCGCGGCCAGGCTGAGGGCGGGGGACGCTGATACCACAAACTAACATTATGAAAAAATGAAAGTAGATGTGCTCTTAGGTCTCCAGTGGGGAGACGAAGGAAAAGGTAAGGTCGTGGACGTGCTGACCCCCCGTTACGACGTGGTGGCCCGCTTCCAGGGCGGTCCTAACGCCGGCCACACCCTGGAGTTTGAAGGCAAGAAATATGTGCTGCGCTCCATTCCCTCCGGCATATTTCAGAATAACAATATAAATATAATAGGCGGCGGCGTGGTACTTGACCCTGTGCTCTTCGCCGAAGAGGCCCGTGCGCTAGAAAGCAGCGGCGTGGCTCTGAAAGAGATGCTGCGCATATCACGCAAGGCCCACCTGATACTTCCCACTCACCGCAAACTCGATGCCGCCAATGAAAAAGCAAAGGGCGCGGCCAAAATCGGCACTACCGGAAAGGGCATCGGTCCTACGTATACCGACAAGATTTCGCGCAACGGTCTGCGTGTGGGAGACCTGTTGCATAATTTTGATGAGAAATATGCCGCTGCCAAGGCACGCCATCTTTCAATGCTCAAGGCTTTGGACGGCGATACAGATGTAGCCGAACTTGAAAAACAGTGGTTCGAGGCGGTGGAATATCTGAAAGAATATCCAATTATAGATTCCGAATATGATATAAATGAGTATCTATGCCAGGGCAAGAAAGTGCTTTGCGAAGGTGCACAGGGCACGATGCTTGATGTAGATTTCGGCTCTTATCCGTTTGTGACATCTTCTAATACAGTTTCTGCCGGTGCCTGCACTGGTCTCGGCGTGGCTCCGTCGCGCATAGGCGATGTTTACGGTATTTTCAAGGCTTACTGCACCCGTGTGGGTAGCGGGCCGTTCCCGACGGAACTTTTTGACGAGACCGGCCGTAAACTCCGTGATCTTGGCCATGAGTATGGCGCTGTGACAGGCCGAGAGCGTCGTTGCGGATGGATAGACCTGGTTGCGCTCCGATACGCGGTCATGGTCAACGGTGTCACCAAGCTGATTATGATGAAGAGCGATGTGCTTGACGGATTTTCCGTGATAAAGGCATGTACCGCTTATAAGGTTAATGGCGAGGAAACCAAACGCTTTCCTTTTGACGCTACGGGAGTTGAGCTGGAGCCGGTATATACCGAGCTGCCGGGCTGGAATACCGATATGACAGCTATGAAGAGCCACGAAGAATTTCCGGCCCAGTTTAATGATTATGTGGCTTTTCTGGAAAAAGAGCTCGGTGTGCCTGTCTGCATAGTCAGTGTGGGTCCTGACCGCAGCCAGACTATCGAACTGCGTAAATAAAAAAGTATTCAGTTAAAAATCATATTGTTGACGAACTTAAATCAACATACCTAAGAAATGGCAAAAGTAAAACCTTTCAAGGGGGTACGTCCCCCGAAATCTATGGTAGAAGAGGTGGTATCCCGCCCCTACGATGTGCTTAACTCTGAAGAGGCCCGTGCCGAGGCAGAGGGTAATCCCAAGTCGCTTTATCATATCATCAAACCCGAGATTGATTTTGAACCCGGTTTTGACGAGCATGACCCCAAAGTGTACGAGAAAGCAGTTGAGAACTTCCACATGTTCCAGGACAAAGGATGGCTCGTGCAGGACGACAAGGAGAAATACTATATCTATGCGCAGACTATGGACGGCCGTACCCAGTATGGTTTTGTTGTGGCAGCATGGGTGGACGACTATATGGAAGGCCGCATCAAAAAGCATGAGCTGACCCGTCGTGACAAAGAGGAAGACCGCATGAAACATGTGCGTGTCAACAACGCCAATGTCGAACCCGTATTCTTTGCCTTCCCCGACAATAGCGGTCTCCAGGAGATAATCGACCGTGTTACTGCCGGCGAACCCGAATATGATTTCGTAGCTCCCGATGGTTTTGGCCACACTTTCTGGGTGATCGATGATGAGGAGACAATCAAGCGTGTAACCGAGGAATTTGCCGCTATACCCAACCTGTATATAGCCGACGGCCACCATCGTTCGGCAGCCGCCGCCCTCGTTGGCGCCGAGAAGGCAAAGAACAATCCCAACCACCGTGGTGACGAAGAGTACAACTACTTCCTTGCCGTGGCATTCCCCGCAAGCCACCTGAAGATCATCGATTACAACCGCGTTGTACGCGATCTCAACGGTCTGACCCCGGCCCAGTTCCTCGACAAACTGGCCCAGAACTTCGATGTTGAGAAAAAGGGTGCCGAAACATATCATCCGGCCGGCCTGCATAATTTCTCACTTTATCTCGAAGGCGAGTGGTACAGCCTCACCGCTAAACAGGGCACATATAACGACCAGGATCCTATCGGCGTGCTTGACGTGACTGTCAGCTCCGACCTCATCCTGCGTGATATCCTGGGTATCACCGACCTGCGTTCTGACAAGCGTATAGACTTCGTAGGCGGCATACGCGGCCTCGAGGAGCTCAAGCGCCGTGTGGACAGTGGCGAAATGAAGATGGCCCTGGCTCTTTATCCCGTGACTATGGACCAGCTCATCAATATCGCAGACACAGGCAATATAATGCCTCCTAAGACAACATGGTTTGAGCCCAAACTCCGTTCGGGCCTTGTGATCCACAAGCTGGAAGACTAACCAATACTATAAAACATATTAAAAAAGCCGGCCGCATGCTTCGCGGTTGGCTTTTTTTTGCTAAATTCGCGTAATATTACGGGTCTTGCGCGGTCATGTGTGGCGTGCCTTGACTGTAATAAAATTCTTGGAAAGACTAAAAAAATTCTTACGCAGTAGAGTTTGCCGGGCGGACGGCAGACACGGACTTTATACTTTAACAAGCTATGAAGATAATTTTTAACATCAATTACCGGACTCGTTGGGGCGAAGCGTTATATATCTGTGGCGATCTGCCTGTGATGGGTGCCGGCAACGATGAAAACGCATTGCAGCTCAACTTTCTCGGAGGTGAGAGCTGGCAGATAGAGATAGACCTGGATGATCTGGACGGGGATTTCAACTACCATTACCTGGTAAAGGCTCCCGGCCAGCCATGGCGTATGGAATGGGGTACGCCGCATCTGTTTGAATTTGCAAAAGGTGTGCATGCCGTGGTTGTACAGGATCGTTGGCAGGACCAGCCGTCAGACAAACCATATTATTCTAGTGCGTTTGTCGACGGTATGTTATTCCGTCCGTTCCGCTCACAACCGCTGAGGGCGGAGCGCGGCATGCTTAATGTGCGTGTCCAGGCGCCCATGATCGCTCCGGACGAAGTTCTAGCTATATCAGGCGAGGGACGGGTGCTCGGTGACTGGGACACTCGTCTGGCTGTAAGGATGAATGATGCGCGTTATCCCGAGTGGGAAGCCAATATTCCGCTGGCTGACATGGATTTTCCCTGCGAATATAAATTTGTGATCCTGAAGAGAGATTCCGGAGAGGTCGTGGCATGGGAGATGTGCAGCAACCGTGTTTTTGACGTGAGCGCTGCTTCCGGACAGGACTGCATAGTAGTGGAATCGGGCATGCGATTTATCAATCCGCTGACACCATGGAAAGGTGCCGGTACCGCCATACCTGTCTTCTCGATACGCACAGAAGAGGATTTCGGAGTGGGTGACTTCATGGATCTTTATAAGATGGTGGACTGGTGTGCCATGACCGGACAGAAGATATTGCAGCTGCTTCCGGTCAACGATACTACCATGACAGGATCCTGGACTGACTCTTATCCATATAATGCCAATTCTACGTTCGCGCTTCATCCCATGTATATGCGGCTGCAGGCCGTAGGCAGGCTTAAAGATGCGGCTCGTCAGAAATATTATGATGATTTAGGTCGCGAACTAAATGCTTTGCCTGATGTGGACTATGAGCGTGTGAATGAAGGCAAGATCGCTTTCCTGCGCGAGCTGTATGCGGAAAAGAGGTCCTCGTTATTAAAAGACAAATCATACCGGAAGTTTGTATCTGACAATGAATACTGGCTACGCCCGTATGCCGCATTCTGTGTGTTGAGGGATGTATACGGTACTCCCGAGATGGCCCGATGGGGGGATTTTGCCGAATATTCTTCTGAAAAGGCTGACCGCGTATATAGCGAATATGAGCATGACATGCAGTTTGTGTATTTCGTGCAATACCATCTGGACAAGCAGTTGCGCGGAGTGCGTGATTACGCGCACCAGCAGGGCGTTGTGCTCAAGGGAGACATTCCTATCGGTATTTCGCGTACTAGTGCCGATGCCTGGGTGTATCCGAAGCTTTTCTTTATGGACAGTCTGGCAGGCGCTCCGCCAGATGATTTTTCTATAATGGGGCAGAACTGGGGACTGCCTACTTATAACTGGGAAGAGATGGCACGCGATGGTTTTGCATGGTGGAAATCACGCTTTGCCAAGATGAGCGAGTATTTTGACGCATACCGCATAGACCATGTGCTGGGATTCTTCCGTATCTGGCAGATACCGGTCGATGCCCTGCACGGTCTGCTCGGCATATTCCATCCGGCACTGCCTTTCACTCCCGAGGAATTGCGCAAGGATTTTGATTTCTGGATCAATCCCGAAGTGCAGGCTTCCCCCCTTATTCTTGAATGGATGCTGACAGACTTTTTCGGGGATCATACGCCCGAAGTCAAAGAACGCTTCCTGGATCATGTGGGTGGAGACCGTTATTCCCTCAAGCCGGAAGTAGACACGCAGCGCAAGGTGGCCGATTACTTCGCCAAAGAGGACAAGACCGAGGCCGACGAGCAGATATGTAACGGTTTGCTCGGTCTCATAGACAATGTCCTTTTCATAGAAGACCCGTATGACAAGGGCCGCTACCATCCGCGCATTGCGGCGCAGTACACTTACCAGTACCGCTGCCTTAGCGATTATGAGCGCTGGTGTTTCGACCGACTGTATAATGATTTCTTCTATCATCGCCATAACGATTTTTGGTATGGCAAAGCCATGTGGAAGCTGCCTCCGCTCATTGACAGCACTAAGATGCTTTGCTGTGCAGAGGACCTCGGTATGATACCTGAATGCGTGCCTGCCGTTATGCGCAATTTGCAGATACTAAGTCTTGAGATACAGCGCATGCCAAAGGATCCGTCTGTAGAGTTTGGCAACACTTGGGCATATCCTTATTATTCAGTGTGCACCTCCTCCACACATGACATGCCCGGCATACGTGCCTGGTGGGAGAGTGACCATGAGATGTCACAGCGTTTCTATAATAACGTATTGCATGAAAACGGCGAAGCTCCTTATTTTGCAGAACCGTGGGTATGCGGACGTATCATAGATTTGCAGCTGAATTCTCCATCGATGCTTTGTATCCTGCCTTTGCAGGACTGGCTGAGTACAGACGGCGGACTGCGTCGCGAGAAGCCTGGCGAGGAGCAGATAAACAATCCCTCCATATCACGCCATTACTGGCGCTACCGCATGCATCTTACTGTGGAGGAGCTTATGCGCCAGGAACATTTTAATGATGATATCAGACGGCGTATACGCGAGTCGGGACGTTGAATGTATGCCGAATAAGATAAAAGCCTGGGGAATGCCCCGGGCTTTTATCTTATTTTTCTATGTGTTGACGGATATACTTTATTGCGGTATCGGCATCAGGTATGGCGCTATAAGGAATGTCTAAAAATCCGGCCGGTTTGCCACGGAAAACGAGCGTCATGCCGTGTAGTCCTATGCGAAGCCTGCGGACATCTTTCCAAGGCACGTCCAAGCGTATCGGCCTGGCTTCAGGGGGAGCGCTGTCATCATCGTCATCGCTATTTTCTTTTACAGGCGGCGTAATTTCCCCGGTTAGTGTTATTCCGTCTGGCGTGAGTGATGTTCTGTGGGGCCATACGTTTTGAAAACAGCGCGGAGACAAGGCGTATAGGAGATATAGTAATGCCAGCACGCATGGCGCTACTACGAGCAAGAGCATAAACGATATGATAAACCATCTTATGTCTACCAGTATGCCTGCCGACAGTGCGGCAACCGTAAGTATGCACATGACCGTTATATGCGGCATAAAGCGTAATTGCAGTGCCAGTGCCAGTAGCCGTGATTTGCTTATGGCGTATTCGTCAGTTATTATTTCAGGCATTATTTTTCTAGGTTGTTTGAACGACGCATGCGTCTGTATGTCTGCATGTTTAAATTACGGAAATGTTGCAGATAACCAGTTCCCAGGCTATTTTTCAAGGTGCTAAGCCTGATGTAGCGCTGTCTGTTGCCGTCAGGGGCGGAGAATACCTCTTGCTTGCGGGCCTTGGCCTCGTCGCACAGTCTGGAAGTGCCACCTGGCTGCAGACCGCGTAGCCCCTCGTCGACACCTTCGGGCGAACACCACACAGGCACTACCTGGGCACAGGGCGGATAGCCCAATGCAGTCCACATAACATAGCGCCTACCCGGTTCTCCCTCGGCATCAGGTCCAATAGAGGAGACGCCTTCGATAACCACGGTGGCCGTGGTCGTATAGCGCGGAATGAAATCCTGGTCTATAAGCCATTGGCAGCCTGGTGTTTCGGCCATGTCTCGGCCGTAAAGGTCATGATAGAACGAACATGACAGCACATCGGTAAACGTATATGGTTCGACAGACGCATTGCCAGAATATGGTTTTAGTAAATGCAGAGCGTTGCGTTCTCTGATTTGTCCGTAACCTTTGCCTTGCTCTCCGGAGTGGCTGTAGTTGGTGCGCACCAGCACTCCGTCTGGTGCGTCATCCAGGTTATAGCGTGTATACGAATGGTTGTTGCATTCAAAATATGCCCCGTTGCCGCATGCGTCTATGACACCGAAATTGGCTTCAACTCCCATCGGGCGAGGTAGGACGTCGAGCAGTCGTCCGAAATCATCGACAGTGCGGCAGTGCTTCAGCGCGTGTGACATAACATAGCCCTCGCGATCCATTTTGGATGCCGGTACGTTGTCATCCTTTAAATTGTAGGACGCCGTATTCATCACAGCGAATCCAGCCGAGTTCATCCCCATCCATGCCTGTTCGCAATTTCGGTCAGAGGCATTGAATAACCCTACATAATCGTATTCTCCAGGGCTGCCTGCAGCGATGTATTCGATCTTGTTGTCAGTTGCCGAGGTATCCCGGTTCTTCCACAACAGAGGACGTCCTGATGCCGATGCCTGTGCGGAGACAATGGCAGAAGTACACCCCGTTGCGTCAGGACAGCATGCCAGTGTCGCAAGAAGCAAAGATATATACCGTGTCATAACAGTTGCAAAGGTAGCCAAAACCGCTAAACTGGCCAAATGCGCGTTGCGTATAGTTAAAATAGGTTGAAACAGTTTAATGTGCTCAACATTCGGTTTGCTGGCGCGTTTAACTAGTACAAAACGAAAAATTTACTATAGACGACATCGCACTTGAGAAGACGCAACAATAAATAGTAGACAACATCGAAGACAATTATTGAAAAGAAATATTCTTCGGTTCGTGAGAATAGGCGAATATGGTTTTAAGTTTTAGTTAGATATAGTTTATAGTAGAGAGCGGAGGGAGGTCCCTGAACGGGGATCCCCCTCTTGCTCTATATTTTGCGGCGTCAAAAATTTATGCCGGTTTGCCCGAATGAAAAAATATTGTTAACTTTGCAGATGAAAACAAAAGCCGCAATAGCTCAGTTGGTAGAGCATTTCATTCGTAACGAAAAGGTCGTGGGTTCGAGTCCCACTCGCGGCTCTATTAAGGCAGTCCTTGTTTACCGGGCTGCCTTTCCCATAAAAAGCAATACGTTATGAAGAAAGAAGAAATCAAGAGCGCCGGCGCTCCCGGCGCCATCGGCCCTTACAGCCAGGCCGTAGTAGCCAATGGTTTTGTATATGTATCCGGCCAGCTCCCCATCAATGCTGCTGACGGCAGCATGCCCGAAGACATCAAGGCCCAGACAGCCCAGAGCATTGAAAACATCAAGGCTATTCTGGCCGAGGTAGGCGCTACTCTCGACAATGTGGTCAAGAGCACCGTATTCTTGGCAGATATGAGCCTTTTCGTGCCCATGAACGAGGTCTACAATGAGTATTTCGGCAAGCCCTATCCCGCTCGTTGCGCTTTTGCAGTGAAAGAGCTTCCCAAGCAGGCGCTGGTAGAAATCGAAGTTATAGCGGCTCTCTAATTTAGAGCTATGGCATTTTTACGCGACATGCACCGCCGGTTATGGGCGTACGCATGTCGCGTATTGATATTTTAATAAGACATAATCCTATGGTAAGTTATTTGCAGATCGAGGGTCTGGCTAAAAGTTATGGTGACCGCATGCTGTTTGCCGATGTTACTTTCGGCCTTTATGAAGGTGACAAAGTCGGTATAATAGCTCCTAACGGCACCGGCAAATCCACACTGATGTCCATAATAGCCGGATTTGAAGAGCCTGATAGCGGCAATATTGTTTTTCGCAACGATCTTCGTGTCGGATTTCTTACGCAGACTACTGACTATGAGCCTGCGGAAACTGTCATAGATTATGTGGAACATGTGCAGAGAGGCGCAGAGGACTGGGACTTTCGTGACAGGGCGGTGTCGATGCTCTCGTCATTGCGGATAACCGACATGCGACAGCCCATGGGCCAGTTGTCCGGAGGCCAGCTGAAGCGCGTTGCCCTGGCTAGAGTATTGCTCTCCGAACCACAGCTTTTGTTGCTTGACGAGCCGACCAACCATTTGGACATAGACATGATTGAGTGGCTTGAGTCGTGGCTCGCGAGACAGCGAGTGACTTTGCTGATGGTCACCCATGACCGTTATTTCCTTGACCGTGTCTGCAATAAAATCATAGAGATAGACCGGCAGCAGATATTCACTTACCAGGGTAATTATGACTACTATCTTGCCAAACGCCAGGAACGCCAGGAAGCTTTGTCTTCCGAATTGGCCAAGGTGAAAAATCTGCTGCGCACCGAGCTTGACTGGATGCGCCGCCAGCCGCAGGCACGCGGCTCGAAAGCAAAGTACAGGATTGACAATTTCCATGAACTGGAGAAGCGCAGCCAGATGAGGCTGGGTACCGACAATGTCTCGCTTAATGTTAAAAGTACGTATATCGGCAACAAGATATTCGAGGCTCACGGCGTGTGTAAGTCTTTTGGCGATAAGGTCATATTGAAAGACTGGGATTATATATTTGCCCGTTATGACAAGGTTGGAGTGGTCGGAGACAACGGTGTGGGTAAGTCCACCCTTATTAAGATGCTTCTAGGCAGACTGGCTCCCGATAGCGGTAATTTTGATGTCGGTACCACAGTGCGTTTCGGTTATTATTCGCAGGAGGGGATAGAGTTTGACGAGAAGAAAAGGGTGATAGACGCTGTGCGCGATATAGCTGAAGTGGTGCGGCTTGATGAGAAGACCACCCTTACAGCCTCGCAGTTTTTATGCCATTTCTTATTTGCCCCGTCCACACAGCAGCAGTATATTTATAAACTGAGCGGAGGCGAGCGCCGCAGGCTGTATCTGGCCACGGTGCTGATGCGCAGTCCTAATTTTCTTATTCTTGACGAGCCAACTAATGATCTGGATATTCCCACGCTGGCTATTTTAGAGGATTATCTGGCCCGGTTCCAGGGTTGTGTTATCGTTGTCAGCCATGACCGCTTTTTTCTGGACCGTGTGGTAAACCATTTGTTTGTAATGAATGGAGACGGCAGCATCCGCGATTTTCCGGGTGATTATTCCACCTATCGTCATTGTCTGCTGCAGGAACGTAAAGAGCAGGCTGCCAAGACGTGTGTGTCGGGCGGCGGCACACAGCCCTCGCGTCCTCGCACCGTACGTGGGCCAAAACTGAGTTTTAAAGAGCGTAAGGAGCTGGAAAACCTTGAGGCTGAGATTCCCGTGCTGGAGACGGAGAAGAAAGAGTTGGAAGAAAAGATGAGCTCCGGCACCATGGCGGCACAGGAGCTCGTTGAGGCCGGCGCGCGTATCGGCCGGATTATAGAATTGATTGACGAGAAAGAGATGCGCTGTCTCGAACTGATGGAGAAGCAGGGCTGATGTTCTGCCTGGCTATTTGCCTACCGGCAGAAACGCGAACCATACCGCGCCTACAAGCAGCAGGAATGCCACAAGATGGTTCCAATGGAACTGTTCTCCTTTGAATAGCACGGTGACCACCGCTGTGAACACGGCCAGGGTTACGGCTTCCTGTATGACCTTAAGCTGCATCAGGGAGAACGGGCCTCCGTTGCCTGAATAGCCTATGCGATTGGCCGGAATCATAAAGGAATATTCGGCCAGCGCTATGCCCCATGAAAACAATATGACCACTACCAGCGGCCAGCTGCGCGACATGCCGGATTCCTGTAGTTTGAGGTGTCCGTACCATGCCAGCGTCATAAACACGTTTGACACAATGAGGAGAAGGACGGTAGATATAGCCGGGCTCATCTTTGTGTTATTAACGCTTTATGTCGTAACCTTGTGCTTTCAGATAGTCAAGTATGCGATACTCCATGGCGTGGCGGTAGTAGTCGGCTATGTGGGCGCACCAGTCATTTTCTGATGTTCCGCCGGCACGTGTGCGGTTATAATTCTGCACGATTTCGTCATAGGCCGCCAGTTCGTTTGTCATTGCTTCATTGTCCTGGCGGTAGCAGTTCTGGTGGAATACGAGCGATGCCGGCTGTTTGGGCTTAAGGTCTGGCTGTTCGCGAGGCACTCCGAGAGCCAGTCCGCAGACTACGAACACCCCCTTGGGCAATTTGAGCAATTCTGCCACTTTGGCCGGATCGACTGTGCGAAGGTAACCGACACAGTTGCTACCCAGTCCGGCGGCCTGTGCGGCTACCACGGCGCTCATCATGGCCAGCGAAGCATCGATTATACCTATTGTCACCGCGTCCATTGTATTGGTGAACTGTGGCATATCCACCCCTTTATGTCTGGCAAGAAGTGAAATTTTGTTGTAGTCGGAACAGAAGATGAGCAGTCTGTTGCACGTCTTCAGCTGTTTCTGGTTTGTCAGCGCGTACAGTTCCTCTTTCAGCGCCTGGTCTGAAATATCTATTACCGAGAACTGTTGTCCGTTGTAGCTCGTAGGGGTGTTTTCTACCGCGCGGTATATCAAGTCCATAGTTTCCTGCGGAATTGCCTCGCGCTCGTAGCGGCGCACCGATGTGCGTTCGAGCAGTGATGTCTTAACGTCTTTCATCGTAGTTTTATAAAATGTTTATTCTGATTTGGGTTTATACTGTTAAGCCATTATATTCCGCGCAGCGTTCTGACAAAAAACATGGTGCGGACTGGTCTGGCATATGTATGGAACATACAAAAACGGAAGCCGGCAATCGGGATGAAAGCCGGCTTCGTATAGAGGCCACACCAAAGGATGCGATGAAACTCCGAATGACAGGATTTGAGTGCTCCTCCTCTTTGTAATCCGCCGTGCCAGAGTCTCTGGCATCCTCTTGCGAGTTGCGGCCCGCCATTGAGCAAGTAAGCTTGTCTCGGTATTTCAGTAAAATTTGATGAGTTTCCCAATCTACTTTGATGTGGTATGAGTTGTGTCTCTGTTGGGATAGGGGATTACTCCCCGGGAACTCTCTCGTCCCGTTTTGTATTATTATAACGCAAAGGTAAATCAAAAAGTTGAATCCTGCAAATGTTTTTTGAAAAAATATTTTGCCAATGGATTAGATTTACCCACAAGGTACTGATTATTGGTCAGTAGTGCGTACAAGTTGCAGAATTACCTTTCCTTTGTTATCGAGGAAATTTACGGTATTGGCGTTCACAGGCTTTACGCGTGATGTTGCTTCCAGTGCTACCAGAAGTTCTGTTTCCAGCTGTATGTCCGGACACATACGGCGTGTCGTGGCCATATTCTGGAACGATATGGCATCGGCTTCGAGCATATCGGTAACAAGAGCCCCGTTCAATATATTGCAGCCGGTGTTGCCGTGTACTTTCATTTCGGCTATGTCGAATACTAGTTTCATTTCATCGTTATCCACTTTCTTGTCTCCGAGGCGTTCTACGGCCCATGTACCGTTAAGGAAGTCATATTCCTGGTGTACAAGTGTCATTATAGGATTCCCCTCAGAACTGTACAGTGTGATGCTGTAACGGGAACCGTTTCGTTCCCAGCTGTATGACGCTGTTGTGTTGAGAGCCATGTTTATCTGGGTTTCAGATATGTTCTCTCCGGCACAATAGCGCATGGTGGTCACGATATGTCCGAAATGCAGCTGTTTAGTTTCCGGGTTGATCGTGTAGTCGGCATTAATGCTGTTGCATCCGTTATTGCCGTATATGCGTTTGTTTGCATTGTCAAAGCGTATGTACGGAGGTGTCTCTCCGGAGGCCTTGGTGCCTCCCACAGTTTCTATGGCCCAGTCTCCTGATAATTCGCCGCGTTCCAGTGCCTGCGAGCGATATGGCTGTGATTTCTGCTGTCCGTTAGTGATTGTGGTGCGGTCAGACGGCAGCTGCGCCTCTGTTTTTACATTTTTTTGAAACATCGAGCATGACGCCATGGTCATAACCATTGCGCCGCTAAATAAAAATAACAGATATTTCTTCATAATTAAGTGTATTATAGTGTAGATATAATAAATATTTATTGTCAGTCACCCCAGTGCCTGCGCAGTGGAAATTGTGCCGGTCTGAACAACAGTCTTAGCGATGTGCTATAGGTGACATAGTTCCAGCACCAGTTGAGAAGGACGATGAGTTTGTTACGCATGCCGAGTATTGATACAAGATGTATAGCCATCCATGCCCACCATGCCGGCCTTCCTGCTATGAATTTCCCTTTCAGGTCTACTACGGCGCGATTTTTGCCTATGGTGGCCATGCTCCCTTTGTCCTTGTATTCAAAAGGGACGGGCGTCTTCTCTCCGTTGAGGGTCCGTGCAAGATTATTGGCCATCTGTATGGCAACCTGGGCAACCTGAGGATGTCCGGAAGGATATTTGCCTGATTCGCACAGGGCAATGTCGCCTATGGCATATACATCATTAAGACCTTTTACCCGGCAAAAAGGGTCGACAACGATGCGGCCGCCGCGCCCTATGCACTCTTCCGGAAGTCCCGGCATTGTCTCGCCGCGCACACCGGCTGTCCATATCAGGGTTTCCCAATATTCACGGCTGCCGTCGGCAAAGGTCACCGTTTTGTCTTCGTAGCCTTTCATGGCAGTGTTCAGGCGCACCTCTACCATAAGCTGTTCCAGATCCTTGATAGCTCTTTGTCCGGCTCGCGGATCCATACCTCCAAGTAATCTGTCGGAAGCTTCGACAAGCACTATGCGCACTTCGGCAGGGTCCAGTTCTGGATATTCTCGCGGCACAATATCTTTTTTCATCTCGCCGAGAGCCCCTGCTATCTCAACTCCGCTAGGGCCTCCGCCTACTACCAGGAAGCTGAGCAGTTCTCGACGCCGTTGCGGATCGCGGCATATTGCTCCGCGTTCCAGACGGTCGAGTATCTCGTCGCGTGTATACGTTGCTTCAGCCACTGTCTTTATGCCGTACACTGTCTTGTCAAGGTCCTTCATGCCGAAATAATTGTTGGTGGTTCCGGCTGCTATGACAAGCTTGTCATAACGGATTGTCTCGTAGCTGGTTGTTACTGTCCTTGCTTCTACATCAATATTCTTGACATGTCCCATATGGTAGGTGGTGTTGCCGCCAAGCCGCTTGAATTCTCGGCGTAGCGGGAAGGATATGTTTGATGCGTCAAGGCCTGAAGAGGCTATTTGGTAAAATAGTGGCGGAAAGCCGTGAAAATTATTGCGATCCACTACCATCACTCTGTATTTTTTATGAGACAGCCGTTTTGCCAGGTTGAGACCTGCAAAACCGCCTCCTATTATGAGCACGCTTTCTCTGTTGTCCATATATTTGACTGCTAAATTATATATGAGTTTAACGAAAGCGGTAAAATTAAAGTTCACTATTGTATCTGCCGGCTTCTAACTCTTTATGTAGCAGATGTACAAACTGGTAATTCTTTATTCCCCATGATGGAGCTATGAGCAGATTTGCCGGCGACTGGGCCGTGAACCGTTCGATTGCTATGCGACGGGGGAGTACGCGCACTATTTTTGCGCATAATTTTATGTAGCTGTCAAGCGAGAATGGCGTGACCAGGGGATAACCGCAATCTTCGTTGTTTTGCTGTCGCCGGTAAATATCTGCCAACGGCGTATTACGTACTACTTGCAATTGGTGGAATTTCACAGTATCTACGGGCAGGGACGATATTTTGCGTACTGTGTCAAGCATATCGGCCTCTGTCTCACCGGGAAGCCCCATGATGAGGTGTATGCCGCATGCTATGCCGGCTTCGCTGGTGCGTACTATGGCATTTTCCGCACATTGCGCGTCGTGGTGGCGGTTGATCAGGCGTAGTGTCTTGTCATGCATGCTCTCAACACCATATTCCACAATTATCCGTCCGTTGTCTTGGTTTAACGATGACAGCAGGCTGAGTATGTCTGTATCTATGCAGTCGGGACGAGTGCCTACCACGAGTCCCTCTATACCCGGTGTGCCGAGTGCTTCACAGAATATTTCTTCAAGTCTGCCAGTATCTCCATATGTGGAGGTATAAGACTGGAAGTATGCCAGATAGCACATATCCGGATATTTATTTCCAAAGAAAGCGCGCCCGGCTTCTAATTGTGCTGACACGCTGCTGTCGCCGTTGCAATAGGCCGGTGAAAAGGTGCTGTTATTACAATATATGCAGCCGCCTGTGCCCACCGTGCCGTCACGGTTCGGACAGGAGAAGCCGGCGTTTACGGATATTTTCTGCATCTTGTGCTCCGGAAACAGACGGCGCAAAAATTCGGAGTATTCCGTATACCATTTATTCATAGAGATGTCCTGAGACCGCCGGCCCGGTGCATAAGCAGCGCGTCAAGCAGTGTGATGCATGTCATGGCTTCTACCACCGGCACGGCACGGGGCACGACACATGGATCATGGCGTCCTTGCGCGTGTAGAATGGCAGTATGCCCCTGGTCGTCCACGGTGCGGATGTCGCGCATCATAGTCGGAGCCGGTTTGAAAGCCACATTAAAGTATATGTCTTCTCCATTGCTTATGCCGCCCTGTATGCCGCCTGAATGGTTGCTGAGTATGCGTATGCGACCGTTGTCGGAGGTGAAAATGTCGGCTGTCTCGCTACCGTAGGCCGAGGCACTTTGCATTCCGGAGCCGTATTCCCATCCTTTTACGGCAGGAATGCCGAGGATGGCGGCTCCTAGCATAGCCTGGAGTTTGTCTGCCAGCGGCTCGCCAAGCCCGGCAGGCATTCCCGAGATGATACATGTGACCATGCCTCCCACTGTGTTGCCGGCTGTCCGTGCGCGTTCCACCTCGTTTATCATTGCGGCTTCGGTTTCTCCAGGCTCAGGACATCTTACGGGCGATTTGTATACATGCTCCGTATCCTTAAGACCGTCGGAGACTGCGACACTTCCTATGCGCGAGGTATAGGCCGCCACTTTTATTTGAGTGGCCTGTGCGAGGATCTGGCGCGCCACAGCTCCGGCCGCCACACGACATGCTGTCTCACGCGCCGACGCCCTGCCTCCCCCGCGCCAGTCCCTCAATCCGTATTTGGCATCGTAAGTGTAATCTGCGTGCGAAGGGCGGTATATATGCTCCATTTCGGCGTAGTCTGCCGTATGGGCGTTGGTGTTGGGTATTATAAAGCCGATGGGAGACCCGAGTGTGATGTCCCTGTATATGCCGGATAGTATTTCTATCTGGTCATTCTCGCGGCGAGCCGTGCCGAGAGGAGTGGAGCCGGGGCGGCGCCGGTCCAGTTCGGACTGAATGGCTTCTGTCCGGATATGGAAGCCGGAAGGCACGCCGTCTATTACGCCTCCTATGGCACGTCCGTGACTTTCGCCGAATGTGGTGAGGGTGAATATGTTTCCGAATCTGTTCATGTGCTTTCAGTAGCTACGTCGCATACCGTGGCACCGGTATATTCAGCCAGGGCCGAGGGGCTGACTGCTATCTGTAGCCCCCTTACCCCGGCTGATATGAAAAATTCGTCAAGGGCAAGCGCGTCTTCCTGCATGTATGTGGGTAGAGCTTTCTTCATCCCTATGGGAGAGCATCCGCCGCGTATATATCCCGTGGTCGGGAGTAACTCTCGCATGGCTATCATCTCGACCTTCTTGTTGCCGCTTGCACGGGCTGCTTTTTTGAGGTCTATCTCCCTGTTGCCGGGTATTACGCATACCATAAGGCCGTGGCGGTCGCCCCGTAGCACCAGGGTCTTGTACACGGTATTGATGTCCTCGCCCAGTTCGTCGGCCACATGCTGCGCTTCGAGATGGTTCTCATCTACGGCATAAGGGATGAGCCGGTACGGAATACGCGCAGCGTCAAGCAGTCGGGCGGCATTGGTCTTGGCCGGATTGTTACCCATGACAGTGATACGGTTAACGGTCCATGGTCACGAGGAGTTCCTCGTTGGTGCGTGTCATCTCCATACGCTTCTTGATGAATTCCATAGCCTCTAGAGAGGTCATGTCGCTCAGGTAATTGCGCAGAATCCACATACGGTTAAGTATTTCTGGATTCAGCAGCAAGTCTTCGCGACGTGTCGAAGACGATATTATGTCTACGGCCGGGAAGATGCGTTTGTTGGATAACTTGCGGTCCAGCTGTAACTCCATATTGCCGGTACCTTTAAACTCTTCGAATATGACTTCGTCCATTTTTGAGGAAGTCTCAGTGAGAGCTGTGGCTATGATGGTGAGCGAGCCTCCGCCTTCGATATTTCTGGCCGCGCCGAAGAAACGTTTGGGCTTTTGGAGCGCGTTGGCATCGACGCCGCCGGAAAGAATTTTGCCGCTTGCAGGAGACACCGTGTTGTATGCACGTGCAAGTCTCGTGATAGAGTCGAGCATTATGACTACATCGTGGCCGCTTTCTACTAGGCGTTTGGCCTTTTCGAGCACTATGCCGGCTATTTTCACATGTCTTTCTGCCGGTTCGTCGAAAGTTGACGCTATAACTTCGGCATTGACCGAGCGGGCCATATCAGTCACTTCTTCGGGTCGCTCGTCAATGAGGAGCATTATAATATATGTTTCCGGATGGTTTTCCGCGATGGCGTTGGCTATATCTTTTAGCAGGATGGTCTTGCCTGTTTTCGGCGGAGCCACGATAAGGGCGCGCTGCCCTTTGCCTATGGGGGCAAACATGTCTACGACACGTGTGGAGATATTCCCGTTACGTCCGGATGTAAGGTCGAATTTCTCATCAGGGAAAAGCGGTACCAGGTGTTCGAACGGTGTGCGGTCGCGAATTAGTTCTGGTGTAAGTCCGTTGATCAGGTTGATTTTGCACAACGGGAAATATTTTTCACCTTCTCGCGGAGGCCGTATGCCTCCTTCTACGACATCGCCTGCTTTAAGGCCGTAGCGCTTGATTTGTGCTTTGTCTACAAGGACATCGTCAGGTGATGACAGGTAATTATAGTCTGAAGAGCGGAGGAATCCATGGCCTTCGGGCATAATTTCGAGCACTCCGAACGTGTTGAGTATACCGTCAAAGTCGAACATGGTCTCTTGCTGGCGCATCTGGCGCTGCATCTGTCTCTGTGAGGCATTATTCTTTTTGCCAGGTTGTTTGGCCTGCTGCGGCTGGGCTGCCTTTCCAGGTTCCTGTATCACTATAGGGGCCACGGCAGCCGCCTTTTCAGCTTCTTCGCGTTCTTTCTGGCTGCGCGGTACAAACTTCTTGCCTGTGGCTTTTGGAAAGAAATTGCCAAGAGAGGGAGGGGTGTGGGGCGCGTGCTGGGCGGCGCCCTCCTGCTTATGCTGCTCTGTTTCGGTTAAGTCTGTTTCGGACTGTGCCGGAGCCTCGGGTTGCGGAGTTGGTTCCGGTTCGCTGACAGGGACGGTTACCACAGGGGCCGGGGCATCTAGTGGCATTGGGGGGGCTTCATTTTCCTGAGCCGAGATCTGAGCCGGTTCGTTCTGCACCTTTGGTTTGCGCCCTCTTTTTTTAGGTTGTGGGGCTTCAGTCGGAGCAGCCGTTTCCGCACCCTGTTCCTCGGTCTTGTCTTTGGCCTCTGTTTGTGAGGCAGGCTTGCGGCCTCGCGTTTTACGTTCGGCAGGCTCTTTAGCCGCATCTCCCTGCGAGTCGGCCTTTTTTGCACGAGGCTTACGCTCGCGGGCAGGTTTTGCGGCAAGCTTCTCAGCCTCCGCTTTGGCAAAATCAGATGCCTGGTTTTCTATGATATGGTAAGCCATCTCTTCCGGGCTGGCCGAATCGGCCTTTTTCATGCCCATATCGTTGGCTATTTGTCGCAGCCTGGATTCATCCATGGCTGTAAGTTCGTCAAGGTTGTACATTTGTATTATCTGAGATATGGCGTCGCTGCGCGCAGTCGGTCTTGCATCGCAGAGCAACCGCTATTTGTAACAGCTTTCTGACATCCGGCGGCGCAGGTAGTGCGCTTGCCTGCCGGTGTAGTTGTATAAAGGTGGAAATTGTGGTTGTTTTGCTGAAACTACGGCATTTCTCGATTGAGAGATGACTGTTGCAGTCCTTGCCGTGTCTGGATTTAATTGTGCGGCGTAATCCGCTGTATTTAGGATATGGTTCCTATAAGGTTTGAGAGAAATTTTCCCACATTTGGAAAAATCGGTGCAAAGTTACTAATAAAATCCGAATTATGCAATTATGGTGATTGCTATTCTATTCAGAAAACCGTTATAGATACCGTACTTTCTGCTTATATTTATATCGGCCTTGTTTAATAGTAGAAAACTAGATAATAATGGCATAGCCCGCCCCCCTGGCGTATTCGCAGCTCGGGCTTGCGGCCATGTCTGTCTTGATGAATACTGGTTAAGCTGATTTTGTATCTGCATGAAACCACAATGTCCGCGGCCGGCAATCTCAGTGTCAGGACGGATAGATTGCCGACCGCGTTATATATCGGTAGAAAATGGATTTATCTACAAAAAGACACGCATGGTGTGCTGTGTCTCTGATTTTGCCTTTATGTGCCTTACCACCACGGCTGGGGGCTTTCTTCCAGGCGTCGGGCATAAAGTAATTGCAGTGCCAGGGCAAAACAGTCGTACAATACTCCCCATTCTTCGGGTGTGCCTCCGTCGAGCATCATGTCTGGCGTGAGCTGTGTGCCAACATCTTCGGGCGCTAGATTCCTGACCCCGGTGATCTGCGTGTGTCCGGGAAAGTCGATTACGGCACATATTACGCCATGCTCGTTCATGGCCAGGCCATGAACTTCGTGTGTGAGGCTGGATGCATCGGATACCAACGGATAGTCGGCGCAGCCAAACACATTTTCGCCCCATAAGACAGCGCCTATCCCTCGCTCATACATTGTCTCGGCCATGTCGGTGCGTAAATGTGCCATTTTGGCTTCTTCCTTTTTCAATAATTTTATAGTGTCTTCGCGTGTCATAGTATTAAGTTTTTATAAATGTGTATTTATGAAGATAACGCGTCGGTGCCGGGTAATGTTTAAATAAAGAGGGAGATACTTTTACTGCATCTCCCTATTTGTGCGTTATATGTCATAATCTTTATTCTTGGTGTGCAGGACGCAGCAGGTCGTTTACGGTTTTAACCGGATTGAATGTGTCTGCCGGCACTTCCACAAATATGGTGTTCCAGTCACTCATGGCGCCATTCCATAGTCCCGGTAGCTCGAGAGCTTTGATTTCTGTTCCCTTATGGCTTTTCGATGATATGAATCCGGTGGATTGGTCTACGAAATCTTTAAGATCGAAACGCGCTCCGGATGAATCTGTCGTGATCACAGCCAGGTCTACGGGATTGAAGTGGGTTGCCTCCTTAAGCAGTCGCGGAGTATCTGGTGCTTTGGGGTTTATCTGCGTGCTTTCCAGGATTTGTGGTGCCGAGGTGCCTTCGTTGTCATAGACAATATAAGGTCCTCCGCCGGGTTCTCCCTCGTTACGCACCATGCCGCAGACACGGATCGGGCGTTCCAGTTTGCACATGAGGAAATCGGCCAGTTCGAGATCATCCATACGGGCAGCCTTGTCAGTACTTATGCACAGTCGCTCGCGCAGAAAGCCGAGCATTTCGTCCAGTTCCGGACGCGAAGGCAGCGAGGTGTGCAGTTCGCCGGCGTAGTGACGGATCTTTCGCGCGGTCTCTACGAGCAGGCCTCCGAGCACCTGTTTGTATTCGATCGTAGAGTCGCGTTTTGAGTCGGGCACCACATTGTCTATGTTTTTTATAAATATGACATCGCCGTCTATCTCGGCCAGGTTTTCTATCAAGGCGCCATGACCGCCGGGGCGGAAGAACAGACTGCCGTCTTCACGGTATAATTCGCCGTCGGGGGCTAGGGCCACGGTGTCGGTAGACGGTTTTTGCACGGACAGGCTGACATCATATCTGACGCCGTAGACTTTTTCCATATCTGGCACCGATGTCTTGAGCAAATTTTCTACCGCTTGTCGGTGTTCGTCGCTTACAGTGAAATGGACATGCACTATATTGTCGGTACCTTTTGCATACTGGGCACCCTCGGCCAGATGTTCTTCCAGTGCAGTACGCGTATCTTGGCCATGTCTGTGGAACGGCAGGAGGGCTTTGGGCATAGCCCCGTAGGCCAGGCCTTTGTCTGAGACCAATGCTTTCACCACATCGCGACGGCGTCCCTCGTCAAACAATCCGTCAATGCTTTTCCCATATAATTCCTCGCATTTTGCATCAAGCCTGTCGAAGAAAGGGAAACAGTGTATCCTCTCGCAAAACTCTCTGATGAAGTCTGTGTCTGGAGCGTCGGAGCTTTCGGCGGCAAATGCGAACAAATCTTTAAACATCCGGGATGCCGCGCCACTGGCAGGAACCATCTTTATCACGCGTGCTCCGTCGGCCAGATAGTCTTTCCATATGCGCTCATAGTGCTTTCTTTCCTCATCGGTAAGTTGTAAAATGCCGTTGCCGGGTGTTGCCGCGCACAGCACGTGCAGATACGGGAATCCGCTTCTCAGCATTCGCAACTGGCTCTCTATTTTTTCGACACTCGTGCCGCGCTGGCTAAGCGTCTGTTTATCCATTTCGTTCAGTTTCATAACAATGTTTTTGTGTATAACACCCAAAATTACTAAAAAAAGACGGTATCCCATAATAATAAAATAAATTAACAAATATTAACATTAGGCTTTCGTATGATAGGGTCGCCGGAGCGCATGAAGCCACCCATTGTGTCTATCGTGTTTCCGGTGGCCTCCATACTTTGTGGAAAGTCATGTCCGTCAGTAGAAATTATCAGTGGTGTGCAGTTAGTAGTTTTGTGCTTAAGTTGGCGATATACAGCGCCTTAGGGTCTTGAGTAGTATTTAGGCAGATAAGGTAATGTGGAGGCGTTGAAAAAATGTGGAAAAATTTCCGTATTTTCTTTTGCTGTTTCCGTGTTGTTTCGTAATTTTGCACAGTGAACGCCGGGACGAGCTGACTGCTAACCTACAGCACCTCTCTGCGTATGACGCCGACGCATGAAAAAGACAGACTTGCCAGCCATAGTACACGATGCCGTAGTGGTATCGGCAGATGCGGCATTACACATACTGAAAGTGAGGGTGCTGCATGAGGGCAATGCCGACTGCTCGGGTTGCGCCGCCGCGCTGCTGTGCCGCCGAAGTGGTACAGACGAGATAAAAGTGTATTGCAGCGAGGCCGGAAACTACCGGCCCGGGCAGCAGGTGAGGATAGGCGCTGCCGCTCCGACACACCGCCGGGCAGTAGGCCTTATGCTGGCGTTGCCGTGTGGCGTTACAGTGGCTGCCATATGCCTGGCCAAATTTGCCGGACTGTCAGACGGTATGGCTGCATTGTCCGGTATGGCTGGAGCTGCCGCGGTATATCTTGCGCTGTATGCGTGCCGCCGCCGTTTACACACATCGCTTTGTTTTCAAATATTACGCTAATCCGTGCCCGGCATATCCGGGCCTGTTCTGAATAAAACACGACATGGAATTAATCTGGCTAACAATTCTGCTGATGGGAGGCATCGGCATAACTGCCTCTATCGTTCTTTATTTTGTCGCAAAACGCTTCAAGGTGGAAGAAGACGAACGAGTGCTGCAAATCGAAGAGGTGCTGCCCGGCGCCAATTGCGGAGCCTGCGGCTATCGCGGATGTCATGACTTTGCTACCGCATGCGCCTCGGCCGACTCGCTTGACGGCATGTACTGCCCCGGTGCCGGCGCCCAGGGCATGCAGCGCATAGGCGAGATAGCCGGCCTGGCAGTGTCTGAGGCTGTGCGAAAAGTGGCGGTAGTGGCCTGTTCGGGCGGATGCGAGCAGCGACCGCTTGTGCGGCATTATGACGGTGTGCTAAACTGCTCTATCGAGGCTGTAGTGGGCGAGGGGGAGACCGATTGTCCCTACGGATGCCTTGGCTGGGGAGACTGTGTCGAAGCCTGCCCGTATGACGCTATACATATTGATAAGGACAGCGGCCTCCCTGTGGTGGATTATTCATTGTGTGTCGGTTGCGGCAAGTGTGTCAAAGCGTGTCCGCGTTCAGTTATAGAACTTGCCGAAGTGCCGCAGGGTACAGAGACAACCACCTATGTGGCATGTCGCAACAGGGACAAAGGACCTCTGGCCATGAAAGCATGCAGTGTCAGCTGCATCGGTTGTGGCAAATGTACCAAGGTATGTGAGCACGAAGCAGTCAAAGTAGATCATTTTGTAGCATCAATAGACAGCACGGCCTGCGTGCGCTGCGGCAAATGCGAAGAGGCCTGCCCCCGTCATTCCATCCATTCAGTAACGACAAAGTAAGAGATGAAGACATTTCGCAAAGGGGGCATACACCCCGATGATAATAAGAGAACTGCCGGTGTGCCTATCAGCGAGCCGGTGAGCGCGCAGACCCTGACACTGCTGCTTAGCCAGAGCATAGGGGCGCCGCCTAAAGTCATTGTCAAAGCCGGAGACCGTGTGGAGGCCGGTAGTCTGGTGGCGGAGCCCGGCGGCTATGTGAGCGCCGCCCTGCATTCTCCTGTGGGAGGAGTGGTCAAACGCGTTGTGAGCGTGCGTGACCCTTATGGATATCCGTCTCAGGCCATAGAGATTGCCAGAGAGGGAGACCAGGCACCACAGGCATTCCCCCCGTTGGATTTTGAAAAAGTAACTCCGGCAGAAATCGTGGATAGGGTGAGCGCCTGCGGCATAGTGGGTCTGGGAGGCGCTACGTTCCCGACACGTGTCAAGCTCTTGCCGGGAAAGGAATACCGTCCCGAGTATGTGATAATCAACGGTGCCGAGTGTGAACCCTGGCTTACGTGTGACGACCGCATGATGCGTGAGCACGCAGCCGAAGTGGTGGCCGGCGCACGCTGGATAATGAAAGCTGTCAAGGTCCAAAAATGCATCATAGGTATCGAGGAGAACAAGTCTGAAGCCATAGCGGCTATGACCGAGGCGGCTTCGCACCGCACCGGCGTGAGCGTGGTGGCATTGAAAAAGAAATATCCGCAGGGTGGCGAGAAACAGCTCATAGACGCCGTCTTGGGACGTCAGGTCCCTTCCGGCGCTCTCCCGGTGTATGTCGGTGCCATAGTAGACAATGTGGCTACCGCGTATGCCGTATACGAAGCTGCCGAAAAGGGCCTGCCGCTCACGCGCCGCGTGGTGACTGTGACTGGTCCCGAACTCTCGTCCCCTGGCAATTACCTGGTTGAGATAGGTACTCCGGTATCTGCGCTTATAGAGGCGGCCGGAGGACTGCCGGAGGGCACTGGCAAGGTAATTGCCGGCGGCCCTATGATGGGCCGCGCGATGTCAAACATCGACACTCCGACTACCAAAGGCATGTCGGGCATACTTGTGTTGCCCGAGAGCGAAAGCCGTCGCAGAGAGCCTCAGCCGTGCATACGCTGTGGGCGCTGCGTTGAGGTCTGTCCCATGGGGCTTGAACCTTACCTGCTTGCCGCGCAAGGCGAGATGGGACTGTGGGAGGCCACGCTTAACGCCGGAGTGGGCGATTGTGTGGAGTGCGGCTCATGCGCATACACATGTCCGGCGGCTCGCCCCTTGCTTGACTATATCAGGCTTAGCAAACGCGAATCCCGTAAATTATAATTAAGAGGATAAGTCTTTTTGCCTCAGATTGATTGAATACAAGCAAAAGATGCTTTGCTGTCAGGATCGCCGGATGGTCTTTCCACGGGCGGCAGAGCCGGTTGCTTAACGATTGTATAAATTGTACTAAAAATATGCAAACCTCTTTTATCATTTCAGGCTCGCCCCATATACACACCGCCGACTCGGTGGACAGGCGTATGTGGAACGTAGTCATCGCGCTGGTCCCCTCGGCGGTGGTGTCGCTGCTCTTTTTCGGCTTGCCGGCGTTGCTGGTGCTTGCTGTCAGTATCGGCGCGTGCCTGCTTACAGAGTGGGTGATAGCCTCAAGGGTGATGCACCGTACGTGCACGCTTGGCAACGGTTCGGCGCTTATAACAGGCATACTGCTCGCGTTCAATCTGCCGAGCATACTGCCATGGTGGATGGTGGTAATAGGCGCCGTGGTGTCGATAGGCATAGGCAAAATGTCTTTTGGCGGTCTTGGCTGCAATATCTGGAATCCGGCCCTTGTAGGGCGTGTGTTCCTGCTGCTGTCGTTTCCTGCCGCTATGACCACGTGGCCTGAGATGCAGAACGGCATTGACGGCGTTACAGGCGCTACGATACTGGCCAGCCTTAAGACATCCGGACATGTAGTCGGCAGCGGCGTTGTCGACTGGACCGCGCTGGGCATAGGCAATATGAACGGGTCAATGGGCGAGGTAGGGGCGCTGGCCATAACCATAGGTCTTGTATGGCTGCTCATAACACGCACTATAACATGGCACATCCCTGTTTCGATGCTAGGAAGCGCCGCCCTTGTTTCATGGCTCGCAGGCGCTAATCCTCTGCTTGAGATTATGACAGGCGGCATGTTGCTAGGAGCGGTATTTATGGCTACTGACTATGTCACATCTCCCATGACACACCGCGGACAGCTGATATACGGCGTGCTCATAGGCGTGGTCACAATGATTATAAGGCTTTGGGGTGCATATCCCGAGGGTGTGTCATTTGCCATATTGCTTGGCAACAGCGCCACACCGCTGCTTAACAAATATTGCACACCTCGTCGTTTCGGCGCGCGCAAGAAGAAAAAAAATAAAGAGGAAAGGGGGGCTAAGTCATGAAGAAACTCTCGTCAACATTGCCGCACATGGTGTTGTCGCTGGGACTGGTGAGCATCATAGCCGCCGGCCTGCTGGGAGGCATGTATGTCCTTACAAAAGAACCTGTGGCCGCCCAGGAAAAACAGGCCCGGATCAGTGCCATCAAGCAGGTGGCGCCGGAGTTTGACAACGATCCCGAGGCCGATGCCCGAGAATTCACCGTGGCTTCGGGAGTGGTCTGCACAGTCTATCCTGCTTTCCTTGACGGACGCTTCAACGGAGCGGCCGTATCTACAAGCTCGATGGATGGTTTTGCCGGCGAGATACGCGTAATGGCCGGTTTCACTGCTTCGGGAGGGGTTAAAGACTACCAGGTGCTCAGCCACGCCGAGACACCCGGGCTAGGCTCTAAGATGCAGCTGTGGTTCCGTGACCCCAAAGGAGCCCGTTCGGTGCTGGGCAAGAGCCCTGCCACGACATCTTTCTATGTGGTTAAAGACACTGAACAGAAAGGCGAGATAGACGGTATTACGGCTGCCACCATCTCCTCACGCGCATTCCTCGGAGCCTTGCGCGATGCCTTTGACGCCTATACTAAATACAGCAAGGAAAATGAAAAATAAGATTAGGATAGTATGGCAGGGCATACTGCCCTCCAACCCGGTGCTGGTGCTTCTGCTGGGCATGTGTGCCACCCTCGGTACCACCTCGTCTGCCACCAACGGCCTTATGATGGGCCTTTCTACGGCCGGGGTGCTCGTATGTTCCAACTCGGTTATATCTATGATTAAGAGCCTGGTGCCCGACAAGGTGCGCATCCCTGTGTTTATCGTGGTGATAGCCACATTTGTGACCATGCTGCAGATGGCCGTGTCGGCGTGGCTGCCGGCCCTTAACGCGTCGCTGGGCATATTTATTCCCCTTATCGTGGTTAACTGCATACTGCTGGGGCGTGCAGAAGCCTTTGCCTCGCGTAATTCCGTGGTCGATTCGGCTCTCGACGGACTGGGGTGCGGCATAGGGTTTACGCTGGCTCTGACCATACTGGGCGCCGTGCGCGAGTTGCTGGGCACAGGCAGCCTGTTCGGCTTTGCCCTCTATCCGGAGGACTACGGTATGCTGCTCTTCGTGCTGGCTCCAGGAGCCTTTATCGCCCTGGGCTATGTGATAGCTCTGACTAACGTCTTACTGCGCAGGCTGTGCAAAGGTAATAACTGATGCGAACCTCAAAATATAGAAAATAGAGATGCTGACTTATATATCAATCATAGTTACCGCGATTTTCATTAACAATATCGTGCTGGCCCAGTTCCTGGGCATCTGCCCTTTCCTGGGCGTGTCTCGCCAGACGAGTTCCGCCATAGGCATGGGCACGGCAGTAACATTTGTCATAACGCTTTCGACCGCTGTCACCTGGTGTTTGCAGACATATTTGCTTGATCCCTTGCAGCTGCAGTTCTTGCAGACCATTCTGTTTATACTCGTGATAGCCGCCCTGGTGCAGATGCTTGAGATCATCATACGCAAGATAGCTCCCGCCCTTTATGAGGCATTGGGCGTGTTCCTGCCCCTGATCACTACCAACTGCGCGGTATTGGGTGTGGCCATACTTGTGATACAGAAACAGTTCACATTGCTTGAATCGGTTGTATACGGCTTTGCCACCTCGCTGGGTTTCACACTGGCGCTATGGATATTTGCCGGCATACGCGAACAGCTGGCTGTGACAAAAGTTCCGGGCGGTATGAAAGGGGTTCCGCTCGCCCTGCTCTGTGCAGGCATACTGGCTATGGCTTTCATGGGCTTCTCCGGCATAAAGCTGCAATAATATTGCTGTTTCGGCCGCATAGCGCGGCGCTCCCCCGTAAAGTTCTCATTCAGACTTTGGGGAGCGCCGCGCTGTATTTGCATATTTACTGAAGATGTGTCTTATTCCTGCCGTTTTATTCTATTCTCATCTCTGTCTTAATGCATTCTAAAACTTAGTTTTGTGAATATATGACACTTGAAAATATTTGATGTGCCCAAGTGTAAGATATGGTGTTAACTATTTTTAACATATTATAATAATCTGGTTATTAAGTATTTACCCCCCCGAAAAAATCGGGGTGATTTTTGCTTGCAGATTCAAAATGAAAAATATACCTTTGTTTTATACGGTAAAAACAAACTAACCCGGGAAGCCTATTGATTTTTACTTTAAAAAGAGATAAATTAGAAAAATCTGCGCATATTTAGCTTTGCCACTCTGCCTTAGCTGTTGTCGATCTGGTGCTGATGCTGGCCACAGTGCAGTGCGTTCTCATGTATCAAACTTATACCGCTGCAGAGTTTGCTAATTCTCTTTATCCGGTGTTGTCGGACTGCGTATGATAATCCTAAGAAGGTCAGATTATTGCGTCGTATTATAAAAACTTAGACCTTTTCATTAAAACCGTTTAATTATGAGACATTACACTAGACTCCCATTACTTTTAATGGCATTATTATTAATCGGAATTCTGCCGGCAAAGTCAGGTACGTTCCAAGACGGAGACCTGTATTATAATGTTCTTTCGGAGAGTGAAAAAACTGTCGAACTTATTCCATGGCCCGATGTGGAATATACTGGAGCGGTCGAGATACCTTCTGTTGTTACAGGCAATGGTACAGAGTATACCGTTGTAGCGATAGGTGAAAAGGCTTTTGAATGGAACATGAAGCTTGAGTCGGTGAGCATGCCGGCTACATTGACATCCATAGGCAGCAATGCGTTTTACGGCTGCAGAAAGATTAGTACGCTGACCGTCCCCCAGGGTGTGACACATATAGGTGCCGAGGCATTTTCGCAATGCGCGCGTCTTGTCGATGTAAAACTGCCTGAATCGCTGTCTGTGATTGAAATCCAGCTTTTTGCCGGATGTGAGGCGTTAAAAACAGTCACGATGCCCGTCAGTCTCAAATCAATTAATGCTTTCGCGTTTAATTATTGCTACGCTATAGAGGAAATCACTATACCTGATGGCGTTATTTCGATCGGTGACGGTGCATTTTCGTATTGCCAGAATTTAAAAAATGTACATTTAGGTTCGGGATTGGAGTATATTGGAATCAGCGCATTCGAATATTGCGAATCTCTGGCCTCTATAACAATTCCTAAATCGGTGACATCTCTGGCCGGTAATGCGTTCAAAGGATGTGTTAGTTTAAATGCGCTTAATGTCGATTCGGAGAATAAGGTGTTTGCATCATATGACGGAGTGCTTTATATGAAAGGTCTCAAAACCCTGGTTATGTGTCCTGCCGGGAGAGTGAATGTGACGATTCCTGACGGTGTTACCCACATAAATAATCGTGCGTTCGCAGGCTCCTCTATTGAGAAAGTGGATGGTGGCAAGGATCTGGTCGCAATAGAGGATTATGCTTTTGATGATTGTAAATCACTCAGTAAAGTTGTTTTGGGAGACAATCTTACAACTTTAGGCGAGGGTGTCTTCTCTGGCTCTGCCATAGAAGAAATCGCTCTTCCGCAGTCGCTTGCGACAATAGGTAATTATGCTTTTAGTGCGTGCAGCCAGCTTAGGACGATCACGGTTCCGGCTAAAGTTAAGGAATTGGGTCACTACTGTTTCTTTGGATGCAAGAGTCTTACAAGTGTTGAAATAGGCGGTAGTGTCAATTATATAGGTGAATATGCATTCCGTGGCTGTCAGGAGCTTAAATCGTTGACATGCCGTCCGGTAGACCCTCCGTATTGTGTCTCGGAATTTACCTCTATGCAATATGAGTTTTTGCAGGTGTTTGTGCCGGAAAAGGCAGTCGGAGCGTATAAACAGGCTAATCATTGGAAAGATTTTGCCAATATAGAGGCTATTGTGCCTGTCACGCTAGCTCTGTCTGTAGCCGAAATCACTGACCAGAGTGCAGAGGTTACGGGCACTCCGTCGGATGACGGCGTCTACTGGTTTGCCAATGTCGTTCTGAAAGAAGACTATGCCGGTGACGAGGTATGGAGAAGCCATGTCGAACTCTGGAAACAAGAGGCTGCGGCAGCTGGTTCAGACTGGATGGATATTTACCGACAGAAGGCTCGCACGGGTAAATCGACTTTCACTTTCGAGGGGCTTGAAAGTGAATCCGGCTATATAGCCTACGGCTTCGGTCTTGACGAAACCGGCGCACTCTGCATGCCTGTCGTGACCATTGATTTCACAACAGCTGACAGTCCCGAACCGGTCACACTCTTTTTGGCTGTAGACGAGATTACGGACAAGGCTGCAAGGGTTACAGGCACTCCGTCAGATGACAGCGTCTATTGGTTTGCCAATGTTGTGTTGAAAGAAAACTATGCCGGTGACGAGGTATGGAGCAGCCATGTAGAGCTTTGGAAACAAGAGGCCGAAGCAGCAGGTTCGGACTGGAAAGATATATACCGGCAGCAAGCCCGCACGGGTAAGTCTTCTTTCTATTTTGAGGATCTAAAAGGTGAAACCGGCTATATAGCTTATGGTTTTGGTCTTGACGAAACCGGCGCACTCTGTATGCCTGTCGTGTCTGTTGATTTCAAAACAAACAAAACAGTCGATGTCTTGTCAGCTGTACGCGGAGAGCTGGATGTATACAGCAGCGGCATGGATATTATGATAGACGGAGACTTCGTCAATGCCGAGGCGTATACGTTAGACGGCAGGATTGCCGGCGTGTTCACTGCTAATAAATGCCGTGTGGACCAGAAAGGATATTATATTGTAAGAGTGCAGACCGCTGACCGTGTGCATATCGTTAAAACGTTTGTCAAATAGGCTGTTGCTCTAAAAAACAATTATAATGTGTGTGCCGTGACTTAAAGTCGCGGCACACTTTTTTGAAATGAACTTTGATTACCATTAATTTTACACCGCTATGAATATTTAACCGGTTTTTACGATGTAAAATAAAAAGGCATACCATAAATTGACATGCCTTTTCATCTTTCTACCACGGGTGGAAGATGGGGTTCGAACCCACGACCTACGGAACCACAATCCGTCGCTCTAACCAACTGAGCTACATCCACCATGTCTGCAACTGAAAAATAATCTCTCCCGAATTGCGGTGCAAAGTTACGCACTATTTTTGACATGTGCAAATTTTCGGGGATTATTTTTTTAAGTATACGTTGGCAACCATTTTTTTACGTGTATGTCACAACCTTTTATACTCTTAGTGATGTTATAGGGGTATGAATAAAAAACATAATATGCGTAGCAAGGGAAAGCATATTCGGTTGCTGTACATACCCCTTGTTTTAACATTTGCCGCTCTTTCGGCGGTAGGAACGTATGCGGCGCAGTCGACCGCAGACAGGGCACAACTACGTGACACCGCCGGGCAGTATGATGTAATAGAACGCGAACTGCATCCAGGACGGTATACAGGCTCGAAGAGCATCCAGGCAGACACATTATGGCATCCCGACATACTTGAAGGATATGAGGCTGTGTCGGTGAATCTTGGTAAATCGTTTGACGGACCGGTGTCATGCACCGTGGTCAGGCGTATGGCTTCGGTTCCTACAAACAAGGCAGTGCTGTATGTACATGGATTCAACGACTATTTCTTTCAAAGCGAAATGGGAGAACTGTTTAATGGCCAGGGGATAAATTTCTACGCTGTAGATCTCCGGCGTTACGGACGTAGTCTGAGGCCCTGGCAGTATCCGTTTAATGTGCGCGACTTTAAAGAGTATTTTGAAGATATTGATGCCGCGCTACGCATAATAAGGGCGGACGGAAATTCCGACATAACCTTGTCCGGTCATTCGACCGGAGGTCTCACGGTATCGCTTTACGCCGCTATGCGCGGTTCCGGCTGCGGTGTGCGGCGCGTGGTCACCGACAGCCCGTTTCTGGAATGGAATTTCAATGCTTTTTACCGCCGTTGTCTCATTCCTGCTGTGACATTGTTCGGCGCGATAAGTCCTGACACCAAGATTCCACAGGGGGATTGCGATGCTTATTCACACAGTCTGCTTAGGCAGTATCACGGAGAATGGGAATATAATACCGACTGGAAAATGGTGGTGTCTCCGCCGGTCACAGCGTCATGGATACGTGCCGTGAGCCGCGCGCAGAGCAAGGTAATGCGCCACGGAAGGAATATAACGGTTCCTGTGCTGGTCATGCATTCGTCAACGGGTACGCAGACCTGCGGATGGACTCCCGAGTGCATGGAAGCAGATGTTGTGCTGAATCCTGCCGATATACAGAAAAGGGGACAAAAACTCGGCCGTAATCCCGTAGTCACAGCCATCGACAGCGGCATGCATGACCTTATCCTGTCTCGCCCCGAGGTGCGTTCGGCCGCATATGACACTATTTTTCGGTTTATAGCCAGACATTAGACAAATGCCTTTTCAAAAAAAATTATTAAATTCGCAGGCTGATATATAAACTGTGTGCCGATATGTTTCAGAATAAAACTTATATCTACCCTACGCAGACTGACGCCCCGTTGTGCGAACGTGAAAAACTTGAGATAAAGGCCGCGTTGAGAGATTTGTCTAATGCCGTAGGTTCTTTGGTAAATGCGGCAGACCGGCGCGAGCTTTACGATATGGCTATCTCATGTGCCGATTCGGGACTGAGGGACACACATGCCATAAGCCATGCTTTGCTCTCTATGCGGACGGCCGCCCTTTTCGCGCGCATGATAGATCCTGACAGGAATATTCTGCTGGCCATAGTGCTGTCGGCGCCTTTTGAGACAGGATCGGTCTCTGCCGACCATATACGCCGCCGGTGGGGTGACGATGTGGCGTGGCTTGTGGAGAGCTATGCCAAAGTAAGTAAATTCGCATCACGCAGTACCTCTGTCAGCCAGGATAATTTCCGCGGACTGCTCATCTCGCTGGCCGAAGACATACGAGTGATCATAATAATGATAGCCGAAAGCCTGGCTTTGATGCGACTTATAAACCGTCATCCTGACGAAGACTGGGTGCGCACCGTGTCGTTCGAAGCCAATTGCCTGTATGCTCAACTAGCTCACCGTCTGGGGCTGTATAAGATAAAAGGGGAGCTGGAAGATCTCAGTCTGAAATACACAAACCGTCAGATTTACACAAGTATCGCGGAACGTCTCAATGAGACCAAAAAGGAACGCGATGCCTATATTGCATCATTCATAGCCCCTGTCAAGAAAAAATTACAGGATGCAGGCCTGCGATTCTCAATCAAAGGACGTACAAAATCCATTTCTTCAATCTGGGCGAAGATAAAGAAACAAAAGGTGGATATGGCGCATATCTACGATCTGTTTGCCATACGCGTTATAATAGACACTCCGCGAGAGCGTGAGAAGAGCGACTGCTGGCTGGCATACAGCATACTGGCTGATATGTATACGGCAAATCCGGCACGTATGAAAGACTGGATATCCATACCGAAGAGTAACGGATATGAGAGCCTGCACGCCACGGTCATGGGTCCTGGCTCCAAGTGGGTGGAAGTCCAGTTCCGTACTGTGCGCATGGACCTGGTGGCCGAAAAGGGCCTGGCCGCGCACTGGCGTTACAAAGGCGGCAAAAGCGATGCCACGGACCAGTGGATGAATAATATACGCGACATCCTCGAGACTGCCGACGCGGGTCCGATGCAGCTGATGCGCTCTCTAAAGATAGATAATTACGAGAAGGAGGTGTTTGCATTCACTCCGAAAGGGGATTTGTTCCGTCTTCCTCCTGGCGGCACGGTGCTCGACTTCGCGTTCCACATACATTCGCGAATAGGCTGCCGGTGCACCGGCGCCATAGTGAACGGCAGGCATGAGAAAATTTCTTACAGGGTGAAAAACGGTGACACTGTAGAAATTCTGACTTCTTCGACACAGACGCCCAAGCAGGACTGGCTCGCACAGGTGGCCACATCCAGGGCCCGTAACCGCATAAAGCAGGCGCTGAACGAAGCTAAGGCCAGACAGGCCGATCTTGGCAAGGAGATGCTTGAGCGGCGCATAAGAAACCGCAAACTGGATATTGACGAGGCTTTACTGACAAAGGCAGTCAAAAAGCTAGGGTATAAATTTGTCACAGATTTTTATGCCGATATTGCCGACGAGGAGCTAGATCCCAACAAGGTGATTGCAGTCTGTATCGAACTTGATGATCACGAAACGGTCGAAACCCACGTGAGTGCCGGAACATTCCGGATGCAAGATCCTGATGAAGAGGAAACGTATGAAGCATCGGGCGAAGTTATTGTGATAGGTGACAAAAATATAAAAGGCCTCAATTACCGTATGGCTCACTGCTGTAATCCTATACCCGGTGACGACGTGTTCGGATTCATCAGTGCCGACGGTGTGGTGAAGGTGCACCGCAGGGACTGTCCCAATGCCGGCCATATACGCGAACGTTATCCATACCGTCTCATCTCTGTGGCATGGAGCGGAGCCGCCACTGGCTTTACTCCGGTATCTCTTCGCATAGTGGGGCAGGACGATATCGGAATCGTATCAAATATCACTTCTATAATAACGAAAGAGAGCGGAGCACAACTGCGCAATATTTCTATTGATTCGCATGACGGGCTTTTCCAGGGCTATCTGGTGCTGGGAGTGTCTGACACGGGACGCCTGGCATCCCTTATGCGCAAGATAGAGACGGTGAAAGGTGTAAAAAAAGTATTCCGGAACTAATCGGTCCCTTTATGTGTTTCATATATTGAGATACATCCCGGCAATTATAACAGGATTTACAAATATAACCCGATAAAATAAAAAATTATGGTTAAATATTATTACATCGGCGCCGATAATGAAAGTCACGGCCCTATCGATCCCTCACAGTTCACAACACACGGACTTACCGCTGACAGTATGGTCTGCCCCGTGGGCGGCCAGGAGTGGGTGCGTCTGGCAGATATTCCTGGTCTGGCCGACTATATCGGGACACCGGTAACCGCAAACCGTGTGCAACAACCGGTACCGCCGTCTATGCAGCAGATACCGGCACCATCTTCACACATGGTGTGGGCTATACTTACCACGATATTCTGCTGTCTTCCGTTCGGCATAGTCGCCATAGTTTATGCTTCTAAAGTTAACCCTCTCTGGACATCTGGCGATTATATAGGCGCGACCAAAGCATCGAAGAAGGCTGCTTCATGGAGCATAGCCAGCGCTGCGCTAAGCCTTGTCGGCTGCATCATATACGCTATAATATTCGCATTGGGTATTGTGTCATTATAACCCCTGTACCCATGCCTGGCACAAATGGCACTCGCAGAAAATATCTGTCCCTGCTGGCAGCCGCTCTAATAGTGGCAGCAGGGACAGTTTTATACTTTGTAGATCCCGTTGGGACGGCATGGGCGCCAAAGTGCATGTTCCGCACCATTACCGGATGGCAGTGTCCTGGATGCGGCATATCAAGGGCCACCCACGCCCTTCTGCACGGTCATTTTGCGGAAGCACTGGCTTACAATTATTTCTTCGTGGTTTCCATACCATACTTTTTTGCGGTATGCGCCGTTATATACATACCGGCGTTACGCCGTCGCGCCCGGCTTTACCGGGCCGTTACAGGCCCGGTACCGGCATGGACATATGTTACGCTGTTCTGCTCGTGGTGGGTCGTAAGAAATCTGTTAAGTATATGACCACGAAATCTTTCATACTTGCGCCGGCTGTCGTCTTGCTGTGCTGCACGGCATGTTCCGGTCCGGCCGGCCGCGGAGAAAAGTCACCGTCACAAATCGAGCAGAGATATGCAGCCTGGCTCACATCTCTAAATGATTCTGTCGACTCTCTGCAAAATCTGTACAATATTTCCGAGCAGCGTCTAGCGGAGTTACGCGTCAATGTTGATTCGTCACAACAGTTGTACGAAGTTGTGGCAGACCCGGTATTGGTGGAAAAATACCGGGTGCCCCGGGGATGGCGCGGCTACGATTCGACACGAGGCACGGGCATACTGGCCCGGTTGTTGGAAGACGGCACGGTCGAGGTCATAGCTACACATTCCGGCGCTCCTTTTTCGTCCATCACACTTTCATGTGACGGCGAAAGCATAAGCTCGGCCACTGTACCGCCTGACGGTTCGCTCAATACGACAAATGGCGGAGTGACACGGGTGGCCTTCAATGACGCACTGTCTTTAGCGCGGTTTGTGGCCGACCGCGTCTCAAAACCCGTGACGCTCTCATTTTCCGGTCGAGGCAGTATAAAACTGTCTGACCGCCAGAAGAAAATGATGTCAGATGTCGCGGCACTCCCCACGGCGCTAAAAGAAGTAAATGAACTTGAGCGAAATATGCCTGTGATATATAACAAAATCCAGGTCTTTCGTAATAAAATAGAGGAAAAAGGAGGATCAGATACTGTTAAATGACATGCACCATTCAAACTGGCTGTCAAGTCCGGCGACAGGAACAAATATCAATCCGCCTATCAAAGAAAAACAAATATATGTCTATGAAGAAATTAATTTTACCGGCACTGGCCGTATGTATCATGGCTGGAAGTGCCGTGGCAAAGGTTACTGTGAACAACCCGTCTGCACCGGCGCGCCAGTATACCGTAATAGAATCGCCAATCGACGGTAGTGACCGCGCAGAACAAACCATAACACTAGACTCCAAAGGCTCGGCCACATTTGAGCAATCGGCCCTCCCTGTAAGCATAATGATTACAGATGCAGATGGTATAAATAAGATCCGGCTGTTTTCCGCATCTGCCGGAGATAACATAACTTTACAGATTTCACCCGACGGCCAGGCCGTAGTATCGGGAACGAAGCTTATGGACGATATACAGGCCCTTGACACGGCCCTGGCACCTATAAATGAAAAAGCCCAGTCCGTGCAAGCCATGTTCGCTACAGATCCGGCCGGTGCCGAGGCATTGTATAATGATTTGCAAGCACAGGCGGACGCTGTTGTGAAAAATTTTCTGTCCGCAAATGCCGACAGCCCGGCTGCGGCTTATGCCATGCTCGAACTCCGAGGCCAGGATTTTCTGGATGCCTATGACTCTATGACGCCTGCGGCAAAAGAGTCAGTGTTTATGCCCATAATAGAAAAGATGCGCGAACGCAATATAAAGCAGGTAGAGATGGAACGCCTCACGGCACAGTTGGAGAGCGGTACGGTGCAGGCGCCGGCATTCTCTCTGCCCGATATGGATGGCAAATCAGTAAGCCTTTCTGATTTTAAAGGGAAATGGGTTATTCTTGACTTTTGGGGCTCTTGGTGCAGATGGTGCGTCAAAGGATTTTCCGAACTTAAAGATGAATATGCCAAATATTCAGACAAACTAGAAGTGGTCGGTATCGACTGTAACGAGCCGCAAGACCGCTGGAAAGCTGCAGTTGCCAAATACGAACTTCCCTGGGTGAATGTTTACTACGATACCCAGAAAGACAAATCCCTGCTAGAAGCATATGCGGTACAGGGATTTCCCACTAAGGTTATCATCTCTCCGGAAGGATTCATAAAGAAGATCGTGGTCGGTGCCGATCCTTCATTCCCCTCGACACTTGCCAATCTCATAGGCGCCAGATAATAATTCTGTTGCTCCTACATAATGTAAATATCGTCCAGGAATCTTATATAAAGGAGATTCCTGGACGATATTTATACAGGCTGTTAATTAGAAAGGCCACCATCTGCCTGTCATTCCGTGAAAAGCGCTATTATATTGATGCAGAGAGAACTCGTTATAATGTACCAGAGCATAGTTTGCCAGCATTGCCGCGCCAACTATATACAGCACAATGCTCGCGAAAATTATGACAAAGTCCTTAAACTTAAACGAGGATCCCTCGTGCACATGTTGATAACGCGAAGGCAGACACAATAACACGAAGACGATTATAGATCCTACCACGGGTATAAGTACCAATAGAAAAAGCCATGGGTTCTGGCCTGCATCGCGAAGACGCCTGACTGCGATGGCTATGCACGGAATAAGGAATATAAGGCCGAACAGCGAGCCTATGGCCGACACTAGAGGCATATCTGCCGGCGAGCTGTATACGACTGACGTGATAAATAGAAGACCTGCGACACCAATAGATATTATAAAATATGCAAGTATGGTGAGCCAATAGGATTTACGGGACTGTACGCCGCTAAATTTGGCATACTGTTTCAATAATGTCTGTACAAAATATGCATTAAAAAAAGAACGACGCCTGGTCTGATTGTAATTTGTGTTTTCCATAGTTGTATTTTAGTTATAATTTATTGAAATTAAATAATCTTATCTTTATTTAAACAGAGTTCCCCGTTTTATAAATATGTCAACAAAGCTCCCCGAAATATTGTTGACATTCCATGAAAAATTATATTAAATATGATAGCGCAAAAAAGTACCGTTCCGAAAGTAGAATAAAGTACTTTCGGAACGGTATGAGTTAAATTAAAAAGCTATATCTACTCGATTATACCAGGCGCGCCACAGCCTCGTCGGCAGAACATGCCAGCAAATCGACTACGGGAATTTCTATCATAGTGTAGCAGCCCGGCTTTTGTCGCATAGCGGCGCGTGCACATCCTACCAATACCTGGGCGGTCAGTGCCGGGTTGTTTATCTTCATGTCAAATTCAAACAACTGGTTGTGGGTACGACCGCTCACACCCTTGCGAACCATATTGACACCGTGTCCCACATCATTTAGAGCATCCACATTTTCTACCGCCATAACATGGGTTTCATCGCCGGCGAAATATGGATCGGCCTTGACGGCGGCAGCAACAGTAGGCAAATCATAGCCAGTCTCCAGTTCTACATACACCATGCGGCGGTGTATGCCGGTACCCAGAGGTATGGTCACCGACAGTGCGTCACGGACACCTTCTATTGCCTTAACGGCCACAGTGTGTCCCATCGAACGACCCGGGCCGAAATTGGTATATGTGACTCCCGACGGAGCGAGTGCCTCCATAAGGGCGCGGACCACCGAATCCGACCCCGGATCCCATCCGGCCGAAATCACGCTCACCGCACCGCCTTCTACGGCAGCCTTGCCAAGTGATTGGCGTAAAGCCGGCACCTGTGTATGGATGTCGAAACTATCTACTGTGTTTATACCGAGTTTCAGGATCTTTACCGCTGTCTCTTCGACCTTTCGCGAAGGTGTGGCCAGAATAGCCACATCCACATCTTTCAGTTCGGATATGTCGGCTACAACGGGATATGCCGACAACTCTGCCGGGCAGTCAATGGCACCCTGGCGGCGCACCACGCCGGCTATTTCAAAATCTGGTGACGCCTCAAGCGCTTCCACCGAATATTTGCCGATATTGCCGTAGCCCACTACGGCCGCTCTAATCTTTTTCATAGTTCTAATGTTATCTTTGAACATGCAAATTTGCAAATAAAATTCGGTTCATGCAAAAAAAAATAACTAACTTTGCACAAAATATTGGGCCGTGCCCCGCACTACTATATGCGGTGCACGACATTGTTTTATAAGCCCGGCCATAATATTGACCATAAACAACTAAATATCATAAATCTACACTAACCACATGGAATGGCTTATTGATTTGCTCCAACCGGGGCAGACATCACTGGCAAGCACTGTTTTGCTCTATTCGTTTGTGATATTCACAGGCATATATCTGGGCAAAATCAAGTTCTTCGGGATCTCTCTAGGCGTGACTTTCGTATTGTTTGTAGGCATCCTGATGGGACACCTTCATTACACCGTGCAGGATGACACGCTGCATTTTCTCCGCGAATTCGGCCTGATACTGTTTATTTTCTCCATCGGTATGCAGGTGGGTCCCGGTTTCTTTTCATCTTTCAAGGACGGGGGCATAAAACTCAACATGTTGGCACTCATAGGTATAGGTCTTAACGTAGTGCTTATGGTAGGCATGTATTTCCTGCAACCTTATCTCGGCGGTGCCTCTACAATCTCAGAGATGGTAGGTGTTATGAGCGGTGCCGTGACCAACACTCCGGGCCTTGGTGCCGCGCAGCAGACCATACTCCAGATAATGCCCGACCAGCAGGATCAGGCTTATGTCTTCAGCCAGCAGATGTCCATGGGATACGCTGCCGCATATCCTCTGGGTGTGATCGGCATAATCGTGGCTATGCTCATAATCAAAAAGCTGTATAAGATAGATGTGGACGAAGAGATTCGTCACGTAGAAGAAGATAAGGCGCAGAGCCAGCTGAAACCACACGTTGTTACATTCGAAGTGACCAACGACCTTATTTCCGGTCTTACTATAGCAAAGATGCACACTCTCATATCGTGTAACTTTGTCATATCACGCGTACAGAAGCCTGACGGATCAATTACTATTCCCAAAGCCTCCACCGTGCTTGACATGCACGACATGCTGCTGGTGGTCATCTCGCAGCAGGACGAAGAGGTGTTCAAGAGATTCCTCGGTCCGGTCGTAAAAAAAGACTGGGACAACGATGCTGAGAACGATCCCAACCATTCGCATGTAGTATCTCGACGCATCCTTGTGACCAAGAGCGAATATAATGGTAAAAAACTCGGAGAGATGCGGCTGCGTATGGGCTACAAACTCAATGTCACCCGTATATCGCGCGCCGGCATGGATCTGCTTCCCTCCTCTAACCTCCGCCTGCAGATAGGCGACCGTCTCACCGTAGTGGGAAAAGAGGAAGACATCAACCGTCTGGCCGATCGCCTGGGTAACTCTATGAAACGTCTGGACCAGCCCAATCTCATCACAATGTTCATTGGTATTTTCCTGGGCATAATCGTAGGCTCGATACCGCTCAAATTTCCGGGTATGAGCGTGCCTATGCGTCTCGGACTTGCCGGTGGTCCGCTGGTTGTTGCCATTCTCATAAGCTGCTACGGACATAAATACCATCTGGTCACCTATACATCTTCGGCATCCAACCTCCTGTTGCGAGAGATTGGTATATGCCTCTTCCTTGCCTCTGTCGGCATTGCTGCTGGTGCCAACTTCGCCAGCACGGTCTTCACACCCACTGGCGCCCTGTGGGTAGGCATGGGCTTCCTTATCACCCTTATACCATTGCTTGTGGTGGGAATAATAGCCCGTGGCAAATATAAGATTAACTATCTCTCTATAATGGGTCTTATGTCTGGAGGTTATACCGACCCTCCGGCACTTGCCTACGGCAACAAGGTGGCCGGCAACGATGCTCCTGCCGTGGCTTACTCTACCGTCTATCCGCTAACGATGTTTATGCGAGTGATAGTGGCACAGCTTATAATATTGTTCTTCTGTTCATAAGCTTAAGACAAGATACAGTGAACGAGATGCCGGAAAGTCCGTACGGACTTTCCGGCATCTCTATTTAAGCTCTTAATCCCCTAATATAACCGTGTATTCTGCCGAATATTCCGGCTTTCATTATAATAAGAGCCGCATTTATTATAGAGCCTGTCAGAGTTGCTCTGAATATTGTTTTTCCTCTTTGTTCCATTTGATTATAATATCAAATTATAAATATATCCTAATATGATAATTATCAATGATGTTATTCCGAAAAATATCCCGATGAGCTTCCATGTCATCACTTTTTTGAGCATAGTTGCCTCAGGCAATGATAACCCTACTATAGCCATCATGAAAGCAATGGCTGTGCCGATGGAAATACCTTTGGTGACGAAGACCTGTATTACAGGCACAATACCGGCAGCGTTGGCGTACATAGGGACAGCGAGAATGACAGCAAGCGGAACAGCATACCAGTTGTCTTTTCCCATCCATCTGGCAAAGAACTCATCGGGTACAAATCCATGGATTCCGGCGCCGATGGCAATTCCGATAAGGATATATAGGGATACTCCTCTTACAATGCCCCATGCATCTCGTATGATTGAGGGCAGACGTTTTACAAACGGTAATTTTTCACTTTCCCATTCTCTTGTCTCCGCTTCCGACTGAGCCTGTATACGGTGTACCCACGGAGTGAGCAGATGATTTAGTTTCATCTTGCCTAGAATCATTCCCCCGATCATACCCATGAGGATACCGCTCAAAACGTATATTCCTGTGATTTTCCATCCGAATGTACCGGCGAACATTGCGACGGCTACTTCATTCACAAGAGGAGAGGTGATAAGGAACGCGAAAGTCACCCCTAATGGTATTCCTCCCTTTACAAATCCAATGAACAGTGGTATGGATGAACAGGAACAGAATGGGGTTATGGCACCGAAGACTGACGCGAAGAAGTATTCTAGTCCGTAGAAATTACGGCTTGTAAGGTATTGGCGCAGACTGTCAATCGGGAAATAGGAATTAATTATGCCCATGATCACCGATATGAAGAACAGTAGTACCGCTATCTTGATGGTGTCGTAGAAAAAGAAGTTGACCGCACTTCCCAAATGAGTCTCCGGAGACATACAGAACACCGTATATACAAGCCAGTCGGCAAATGTCTGTATCATCCTCCGATAAGTTGTTTTATTTGTTCTAAGGCAAGATTCTGGCCCTTTGCTACAACCTTTCCATCTACGACAAGCGCAGGAAGTGACATTACATTGTATGACATAATCTTGTCGAGGTCTTCCTCTTTCTCTACTGACGCATCTATACACAGACTGGCGACCGCCTCTTGTACAGTGGCGTAAAGAGCCTTGCAGCTTGTGCAGCCTGTGCCAAGTACCTTTATCTCTTTTTTATTTTTGCTTGTGGATTTGCAGCCGCATGATGTAGTGTTAACATTTGCGGTTGTGCCTGTGGGCAATTCCTCTATTTGAGACCCACGGCAGCATGAGGATTTATATTTGGGAGCAAAGAGAGTTGCCCAGAAGCCTTTCTTTGTTTCTTTTTTATCCATATTTTTATTTATTAGCAGGTTATCTCCATTTTAGAGATACATCATTATGCAGTAATATATGCCTGCCGCTATGAAGATACCTCCGACAATAATGTTGAGCCATTTCTGAATAGTGCGTAGTTTGCCGTAGAACTCGCCGACTTTTTCCACACTGAAAGCGATAATCCATGCCACAGCCAGCACAGGCAGAGCTGTGGCGACAGCAAATATCACCGGTAAAAGCCAGCCTGCGCTTGCGGTTACCGCCATAGGTATGAGCATTCCGAAGTAGAGGACGCCGCTTGACGGACAGAATGCCATTGCGAACATTACTCCAAGTAATAATGCTCCCCAGCCTCCTTTTCGGGCAAAACTTTCTCCTTTCCCTCCGAATCCGAATTGCGGCAGGTTGAGTTTGTGTCCGAACAGCATAAAAAGTCCTATCATAAGCAGCAGCGGTCCGAGCAACAACTCTCCCCATTTTCCTATTGTTTTCTGTATGCCGAACACGCTTGCACCCTCTTTCAGAATAGAAATTAGGATGATACCCAGTACTGTGTAGGCAATAACACGCCCCACGGTATAAAGAACTCCGTTTAGGAAAATGCGTTTACGGATTTCTATATCTTTGCCGATAAATCCGATTGCGGCTATATTGGTGGCAAGTGGGCAAGGGGATATAGCAGTCAGCAATCCGAGTAGTAAAGCTGTCAGAGCCGGAGCCGTGCTATTGTCAAGCAAAGTATGTAACCATTCCATTATTTCAATGATTGTCGGATTTTATCTACAACTCCTTTTTTGAAGACTTCGGGTTTTTTACGGGCGTTGCCGAAACCAAATTCGGTAAGGTTATTGCGAGATTCTTTGCCACCTTTCCACTTATTTACGAAAAGAGAGGACCACGTCACTTCATACCTGTCGGCAATCTTTTCACCATTTGGAGTGGAAATATCTACTGATCGGAATACTACAGTACCGTTTTTTAACTCGTTTGCGAACATTGTGTTGACTACCTCTTTGGTGTTTTTTTCGATTGCCACACAGGTCGCGCAGCGTTGTTTCCCATGGAAGTAAATAACTTCGACCCTGTCTTTACCAGGAGATTTTGCTGTGGCGGTATTTTCTCCGCTTCCACATGACATCAGCCCTGTAAAAAGGGCGAAGAGCATCAATAGTTTTTTCATGTTATCTAGTATTTAAACAGTTATTTGGCGAATTACGAACATTAATGGCAAAAAAATAGCGCTTACGAGCAGCAGCTATTCTTTTTTGAGGGGCAGCAATTATCAAGTATCTGTGAGAACAGTTGACGAGCGAGATTCCAATTTTCAGGATTGATGCAATATTTAACTTTCGGGGGTTCGATTGTACCTTGTATCAGGCCGGCATCTTTCAGTTCGCTCAGATGCTGGGAGACTGTGGCTTTCGCAATCGGCAGAACCTCGTGTATGTCGCCGAAAAAGCATTCGTTTCTTTGAGCAAGAAAATTCAGAATAGCAATACGGGTGGGATGACCCATGGCTTTTGCAAACCTCGCAAGCCGCTCCTGTTCAGGCGTTATCTCTAATTTTGTCATATTGTTTCTGTTTTATGTTCGCAAAATTACAAACAATATCTGGGCGATCCAAATTTTATTTCCTAAAAAATTACCAACTGCCTATCCGAAATAATGAAAATATAACTGCACCCCAGAATGATTCCGGAGTGCAGTCACTTGATTAAGAGAATCTCAGATGATGTTATTTAACACGCACTTTGATTCCGCCTACGATATATATGCCGGAGGGCAGACGCTCCATATCGGATGCATCAGCCGCGCGCAATACGCGTATGCCCTGCATGTTATACACACTATACTTGCCATCGGCATCAGCCCGGGCGCCATACAGACATCCGTCAGATATTATGCCGTCCACACTCTGGGTTTTGTCGCCCCACTGGAAATCGGTAATGTAATAAGTAGTTGCATTGGCATTGCTACGGGTGTAATTGAAACGGAAGCCGATAAAGAAGACATCAGGCATATCGGGCACTACGCTCATATCAACCTCGTAAGGTATCCATTCGCCACTTTCCTCTTCGGTAGAGGGCACTGCGAAACCATCCATGGGATAGATGCCGTAGCCCTCGCCGTCAGGTTCTACGAGGCATATCTCGAGCAGGTCGCCTGAGTTCTCAGTGAGGAATTGTCCCATCAACCGGAATTTAAGCATCTTGCTCTTGGCATTGGCATAATCCAGAGCCGGAGATACCAAGATCATCTGCTGGTTTGTTATGGCGTCTGCAGCAGCGATATTGCTGTCATAAGCGGTACATTTGGCTGCATAGAAAGCATCATCGCCTGTGGCTGCATAACCCCACCATGCACGCTGTCCCTCAAGTGCGGAATTTGTCCAGCCCTCGATGGCGACAGGCTTGTTATGCTCTACATTGGCAAAGCTCTGGGTATAGAATGCCTGGGCATTGTCTGTGGAAAGTTCAAAAGGCTGTCCCTCGGTAGGAGCTGGTGGCACAGAGCCGGAGCATACGGCGGTCACAGTGATTGTGGCCGGTGTGGCACACATAGATGTTGTGTATGTGAATGTCTCCGTATATTCTCCTTCGGCCTTGGGCTGGAACGTGATAACCAGCGGTACATCCTTTGAATCGGGCAGAAGATATGTGTTATTGATCGTGATGCCGCCATTATCACCCTGGGCGCCGCGTTTGCCTGTGATGTAATCGAAACATCCTGTGGCTGTCAGATTTACGGTAGCCGTGACTTTTTCGCCGGGAGCTGCCACTAGTTCGATATTGGCAGGTGTCACCGTTATCTGCGGCATATTCTCCGGATCATAAGCCTTGCATGTGCCGAGGCTGGCCGTGTAGTTATACTCGCTATTGGTACCGTCGAAATCAAACATGATATTGGCACGGTGCATACCGATTGTTTCAGGATGGTAGTACACTGTAACTACCGTGGTGCCGGATCCGCTGGGTATCTGTGCCGGATCCACAGTAAAGTAGTCGGCATTGTCGCCGGTGAGAAGCACCGGGGCAGGCACTTTGAGGTTGTCGGCCTTTACGGTAAACTTGTATATCTCTGTTTCTTCGCCAACTGCTGCGGCATTGTCGGTGAAATCAAAGAGTTTTTCAGGTGTGATCTGCACGCCTGCCGCTCCGGCCTCTATATCGGAGGCAGACCGCAGTCCGAGTGTGAGCTGGGCTACTGACAGGGATATGCCCTGGAGAGATACCTCTCCTGTCGGGATTTCGGTACCGACCAGGTCAGAACCTCCAAAAGGTCTGGCTACGGCAGTCTTCTCGCCATCTGTGAATGAGACATTGGCAGTGCTGAATTTGGTCACATCGCCGGCAGGCTGGAATGTTACGTCATTTACTTTGACCAGACGGTATATGTATTCCGAAGCAGTAGCCGGAGTAATGTCGGCCAGTCTGACCTCTACAGGTGATTTGGTCTTACCCTCTGCCGTAATGTCGGCCAGGGTGGCAGATACGGGAGCGAGATAGAATACGGGAGCACCCAGATATGACTGGATTATGCCGTACATATTGCTGATCTCGTCACCCACTTTGAACGGCATATCGTGCTCCACGGCATACTCCATGCTGATGCACATACCACCGTGCATATCCTGGGCATATACCTTGAAATAATCGCTACCGTAGTCGCTTGTGGCATTTTCAATATAAGTAACCACGGCCTTTCCTGTGTACTTATATATGTTTGCCTCATAGTCCGGATTGTCCAGCTCTGCCATTATCCTGGTCGAGTTGGGCAGCATCACAACATCCGTAACTTCGCGGATGGAGAACGATACATCCACATTCTGGGCTCCCTCGGACGCAAAAGTCACTTTTTCATCATACTCTCCGGCTTTGTCGGGTGTAACGGCAAATACCAGTTGTACTCCGCCCTCGGCCATAGCCTCTTCTTTGGTTATGACAGTTTTATCGCAAGTTATAGTGGCCGGGCAGGTAATTGTTATGTCGCCTTCCAGGTCGCTTGCTGTCAGTGTAAGCGTCTGCTTCTGTGTCACGCCGAGCATAGTGTTGTCAAGCCGCACAATTGTCTGAGACAGGGAGAAGGAAGGTGTGGCCGCCGCAGCTTCGACATCGGCAAGAGAGCGTGGAGCAAGCGTAAACTGGCTGGCAGAGGTAGAAATGCCTGTGAGATTTATCTTGCCTGCCGGAATGTCTGTGCCTAACAGGTCTGTGCCGGCAAACGGACGCATAACAGCTGTAGCCGTGCCGTTGCCAAACGTATAATTCTGGACTGCGAATTTCGAGCCTTCCTGTACGTCTGAAAGGGTTACGCCTTTGACAGACACAAGACGATAGATGTAGTCTTTCGCATTAGCTTTATTTATAGCGTCTACAGCAACTTCTATAGGCTCGGCTGTTTTGCCAGTAGCTTCGACAACAGGATTAGCATAATATATTTCCAAACACGGAGCGCCTAGCGAGGCTGATAAAACTCCTATGCCGCCGGATATCTCGTCACCTACCTGGTAGGGGGCATCTCCCGTTTCAGAGTATACCGACATCTTCATGCCTCCTGTGGCATCCTGCAAGTATACATTATAGCTGCCATACTGGCCTTTTTCTACGAAAGTAACCACACCCTTGCCCGTAAAGCGGTAGACGCCGTCAAGGTTAGAGGGATTGCCGGCTGCCGCGGTCAGCTCGGCTGCTGTCGCAAACTGCGTGCATGGCGAGGCCTGTACGTTGATATTCACATTCAGTTCAACAGCATCGGCAGATGTCAGTCTGACCACATAATTCTGCAGGCCGAAATTCTCCGGTGTTATCTCAAACACTACTTCCGCACCCTCTTCAGACATGGCCTCGTCTTTAGATACCGTTGTACGGTTGCAGGTAACGCCTTCCGGGCAATTAATCGCTATGTCGTCAGTAAGGTCCTGCCCGGTGATTTTGACACTGCCTGTCACGGGCATACCCTGGAATGTGTTAAGGTTCAATTCTGTGGACGATGCCGCGATAACCGGTGCCTCGCTTCCGGGCAATTCGTCATAAAGATCGCTCCACTGAGTGCCTGCGCGCAGCGCGTCTATTTCGACATTTGCCGCTTTATTAGAGCTTGTTGCACCTTGCCGCAATTCCACTCCGTAAATGCCATATGCAGGTATTTCACCGCCACTGTTGCCTAGATCTATATCGGCCGCTGAGGGTTCGATAGCGGAAATAGCAGGGTTAACCCATGCTACCATATTGTCATTTGAAGAACCCGGGACTATGGAGTACTTCAGAACGACAAGCGCTGTCTCTCCCAAAACCAGGTCTTTATTCGCATAGACGGCTGTAGTTATAGCCCCCGTACGTGAAATGCCAAAATTGTAAGTTCCCGGTTGCGATCCTTCCCGAACGTAGCACTTCATATATTCGTTAACCTGTTTGCCGTCACCAAAATCACCGGCCTTGTTCTGTGGCAGCAAAGCAAAGAAATATGCCTTTGAACTGTTTACATCTTTGACATTCAACAGGAACGAGATATAGACATCCCCCTCTTTAATCGGATCGGTCCATGTTTTGAACAGGTCTTCCCCGGAGGCTTCTATGCCTAGCTCAACTTTGCCACCGATGCCGGTACCTTCATAACCCTCATAGGTGAGATTGCCGTCCAGCACCTGTATCGGGGCTTTATTATTAGTAAAAAATCGAAGCCATCCACCCTGCTGGTACAGATTCCCTGTAGGATAATCAAAATTTTCATTGAACAGTCGTTCAGCATTGGCATGTTGCCACGGAACAACTCCGGTCCCCACTATCAATGCGCCTGCCAAAAGACGGTGTTTGATGTAGTAAAATTGTTTTTTTGTCATAAAAATTAGATATTTAAGTATATAAATTCAATAATAGGTGTTGAATCTCCATAAATGAGATATAATTCGCAAATATACAAATTTATTTTATATTTTTAAAATTTTAATAAAGTAAAATACCAATGTCGGGAACAATCATATTCGGATTGTTCCCGACATTGGTGTCTGGACGTGTCTTTTACCGCTTGCCTGTGTCTGGCGAAATGTAGTTATGGCATGTTATGTTATCTGATAATGGCTTTTTTACCATTGACCACGTATATGCCGGCAGGTAGATTGTCTGTTGAATTGCCAACTAGCATTCCGTGGATGTTATATATTTCTGTTGAATTGTTTTTTTCATAGGTCACCATGTCTACGCCTGATTCGTCTTTTTTCAGAGTGAATTTGACCTCGAATTCGGAATTTGCGTGTCCTGACACTCTGGGCACTTCTGATGTTTCTCCGAACCATTCTGCGTCACCGTAGGTCTCTTTTGGGATGGTCATGGTGTATTCTACTCCGTATTGTAAGGCTTTGGAGTCAATTATGATGCCAGACTGATTTACATTGGAATAATCGAAATGTATGCGAAATGATGCCGGTATGTTATTGTTGTCGGCATCTTTCAGCTTTAATGATAACAGTTTGAGAAAGTCGGAATATACCGTTTCTGTAAATGTGAACACTATGCTTGCCGATGTCACGGTCTCATTGTCCCCGGTGCAGTAATATTCTGTCTCGACCGGATTGAAATCATAAATAATATTAGTTTCCGGGTCTTGGATGTCAGAGGCTGATGCGTAAAATGATATGAACGCAGATGCAAAAAGTGGGAGGTACTTAATTTTCATAATGTATTAGATAATAATTTGATTACTTGGGGTAGTTCGTTTGTTACTCTCCTGAATTTATATGGTTTGTTTATTTTCTGCAAAGTTAGATTATTTAATCATGTTGACCAAATTTATTAGCAGTTATTAGCAGGTATAAATGCTAGAGAGTTTAAAAGATGCATTAAAAAAACTGCCGGCGTATCAGGCCGGCAGTTTTGCTGTACTTTGCTAAGAGTCTGTTGTCTAATATTTTGTTTTATCAGTTTTCTCATCCCACATTCTGAATGCCGTTGATGCATCGGTGCCGGGCACATGTATGCACGGCAGATGTCGTTCCTCGCGTTTGAGTGCGAGTTCGTCATATATGTAGGAGTCTGAGAAATCGATAGCGGCGGCATCTTCTTTGGTGTTGCCGAAATATATGCGGTCCACTCCGGCCCAGTATAATGCGCTGAGACACATGGGGCATGGTTCGCAACTGCTATAAATGGTGCATCCTCGCAGTGAGAATGTTCCGAGAGAGTGGCAGGCTGCTCTGACGGCCTGAACTTCGGCATGCGCTGTGGGATCATTGAGCAGGGTAACACCGTTTACTCCTGATCCTACTACCTCGCCGTCACGTACTATAACGGCGCCGAAAGGACCGCCTCCGGCTTCTACATTTTCAGCTGAGATCTTTGTGGCTAGTTCCATCCATTCATCTCTGTAGTCAGGATGCTTTATTTTAAAATCTTCTGTCATATTGAGTTGGTAAACAAAATTATTTTGTGTTCTGATTGTATTCGTACTGCTATAATCCGGTTATCGCAGTCTCTTTAAAATAAACGCTTTGAACCATTGTATGGTTCTTTGCTAAGGAGTGGGGTAGTGTGGATTCTGGAGGCTGGCATGAACCAATGTGTGGCATAGATGTTATAACTGTACGATTATTGTATTTGCACTGTGTTTTATTCAAGGTATTAGAATTAATGCTACACTAAGGCTCTGGTTGTGAAACCGGGGCCTTATGTGGCATTTATAGATATGTGTTGCGGCTTTCTTGTAAAAATGCCGGTATTTGGTTTGCATGTCAGCGAAATAATTATTAATTTTGCAGTTAGTAACGTGGGCAATCACCTAAGCGTACACATAGATTACGGTATATTGAGTTTGTCTGTTGAGACAGTTTTTAGAAACCGGTCTTGGTATATGGTAAATGCCGCGTTGATATTTTGTTGTTGATCGAATAACTACAAACATTAATAATCTAAATTAACATTTGACATGAAGAAGACATTTATGCTCGCTATGGCAGCAGTGGCTCTTGCCGGCACTATGGCACTCACTTCTTGCAAAAAGAGTAACGAAGACCTTATCAAAGAATATGGTGCCGCTATCGAAGAGGTAGCCAAGGCTCAGAAAGATGGCGATGCTGCCAAAATTGAATCTACGCAGAAAGATGCCGAGAAAATCATCAATGAGCTTAAGGAGCGCGAACTGACGCCTGAAGAGGAACAGCAGCTCGTATCTCTTACTCTCAAGGCTGCTTTCACAAATATGTAAAAGCCATAACTGCGGCATTCCGGAACGACCGGGCTGTCAGAAGAATAGGCCGGAATACGCTTTATTGTGGAGCGTGTTCCGGTTTTATATTTTCCGGCTGAAGGGTCTGATTTCTGTGGTATGTTTCACTCTGGATTACAAGATTTGTACACATCATAAAGACAGGATAATCCCGGTACCGGGATTATCCTGTCTTTATGATTGGGTAAGTAGCTTTAGGCGTTCTTTACCTTCTCTACGATAGCTTTGAATGCAGCGGGATTGTTTGTAGCAAGGTCGGCGAGGACTTTGCGGTTGATTTCAATACCAGCTTTGTGGATGAGACCCATCAGCTTAGAGTAAGAGAGGTCTTCCATGCGTGCGGCTGCATTGATACGCTGTATCCAGAGTGCGCGGAAATTGCGTTTTTTGTCTTTACGGTCGCGGTATGCGTATGTAAGACCTTTCTCCCATGTATTTTTAGCTACGGTCCATACATTCTTACGGCTTCCGTAGTAACCACGGGTGAGTTTCAAGATTTTTTTGCGCTTTGCGCGAGACGCTACATGATTTACTGATCTTGGCATTTTTTTGTCTTTTTTGAATGTGAGCGGCAATTGTTATTGCTCTTGTTGATGCTCGGCATTCGGTTAATAAAAAGGTGTTGGAAAATTGTAAAGAAAACGAATTGCTGTCTTACTTCATCGCGAGCAGTTCGCGCACAGCCTGTACGTTAGCCGATTCAACGATAGCGGTTGAGTCCAGCACACGTTTGCGCTTCTTGGTCTTTTTAGTCAGAATGTGGCTGTGGTAGGCATGTTTTCTTTTGATTTTTCCTGTTCCGGTGAGAGCGAATCTCTTCTTAGAACCGGAATTAGTCTTTACCTTTGGCATTTTATTATAAAAATTAGTTGTTGTTATCTACCTCGGCACGGGGTGCCTACGGTCTCTATTTTATTCAGTTTCGGTCTCTGTTTCAGCTTCCTGTCCTGTTGTTGCTGTTTCTTTTGGAGCAGCCTCTTTCTTAGGTGCTTTAGGCTTTACGGGAGACAGCATTATGGTCATTCGCTTACCCTCGAGCACAGGCATCATTTCTACCTTGCCGTATTCCTCCAGATCGTTGGCGAAACGGAGCAGAAGCACCTCGCCCTGTTCTTTGAACAGAATGGAGCGTCCGCGGAAGAATACATAAGCTTTCACCTTAGAACCTTCCTGCAGGAACCCTATGGCATGCTTTAGCTTGAAGTTGTAGTCGTGGTCGTCGGTCTGGGGTCCGAAACGTATTTCCTTTACTACTACTTTTGTGGCTTTGGCCTTTTGTTCCTTCTGCTTCTTTTTCTGTTGGTAGAGGAACTTCTGGTAGTCCAGCACACGGCACACGGGAGGATTGGCCGTAGGAGATATTTCCACGAGGTCAAGTTCTTGATCGCGTGCTATACGGAGCGCTTTTTGCAGCGGATAGACACCCTGCTCTACATTGTCACCTACGAGGCGTACCTCGCGGGCGCGTATCTGCTCGTTGGTGGCATAGAGGTCCTTGCTCTGCTGGCGCTGTCCGCGCTGTCCGGGTTTCGGACGTGGGCCTGCCGGTTTGGGACGAGGCCCTGAAAATCGAGGTTTTTTCTCCATTAAAAGGGGATAAGTGATTACTACGGTGAGTTTTATGCTGTTGCGACTATTCTATTGGCGCGGTCTGTGCAGCTACCTCATCGGCAATTTGCGCTGCAAAGTTAGCAATTTTCATTGAATTAGTGGCATCTTCGCCGTATTTTCTTACAGATACCTCTCCGGCCGCGGCCTCCTTCTCGCCTACTATGAGCAGATAGGGGAATTTTTTAAGGACGTTGTCACGTATCTTTTTGCCTATTTTCTCATTACGGTCATCTACTATGGCGCGCACGTCAGATGCGTCAAGTGTCTTGGCCACTTCGTAGGCATAGTCGTTATACTTATCGGAGATAGGGAGTATGACACATTGTTCGGGTATCAGCCACAGCGGCAGACGTCCGGCAGTGTGTTCGAGCAGCACGGCTACAAACCTTTCCATGGAGCCGAACGGGGCGCGGTGTATCATGACGGGACGGTGCTTGGCGTTGTCTCTTCCTGCATATTCAAGGCCGAAACGCTCAGGCAGGTTGTAATCTACCTGTATTGTGCCGAGCTGCCATCGGCGGCCGATAGCGTCTTTTACCATGAAGTCGAGTTTTGGCCCGTAGAAAGCCGCTTCTCCCTCTACCTGGCGTGCGTTGAGACCCTTTTCACGGCATGCCTCGATTATGGCGGTTTCGGCCAGATGCCAGTTTTCGTCAGAACCGATATATTTGGTCTTGTTGTTAGGGTCGCGCAGTGATATCTGGGCTTCGAAGTTTTCAAAGTTCAGAGACTTGAAGATATACAGGATTATGTCCATCACTTTGAGGAATTCATCCTTAATCTGTTCAGGGGCGCAGAATATGTGGGCGTCATCCTGGGTAAATCCTCTCACTCGTGTCAGTCCGTGCAGCTCGCCGCTTTGCTCGTAGCGGTATACTGTGCCGAATTCGGCCAGGCGTAGCGGGAGTTCGCGGTAAGAGCGTGGGAACGCTTTATATATTTCGCAGTGGTGGGGACAGTTCATCGGCTTGAGCAGGTACTCTTCGCCCTCTTCCGGAGTGTGTATGGGCTGGAAAGAGTCTTTGCCATACTTGGCCCAGTGGCCTGATGTCACATAAAGCATTTTATTGCCGATATGCGGCGTGATGACCTGGTGGTAGCCGTACTTCTTCTGTATTTTGCGCAAGAACTGTTCGAGCCTGTCACGCAGGGCGGCACCTTTGGGGAGCCATAGGGGCAGGCCCTGGCCTACGGTGTGCGAGAAAGCGAACAGCTCCATCTCTTTGCCCAGCTTGCGGTGGTCGCGCTTCTTGGCTTCTTCTAGCAGGGTGAGATATTCGTCAAGCATCTTTTTCTTTGGGAAAGTGATGCCGTATACGCGTACCAGCTGGTTGCGTTTCTCATCGCCGCGCCAGTAGGCTCCTGCCAGAGAAAGCACTTTTACGGCCTTGATCGGGGCAGTGTTGGCAATGTGCGGTCCGCGGCACAGGTCGGTGAAGGCTCCTTGTGTGTAGGTGGTTATGGTGCCGTCCTCCAACTCGCCGATCAGTTCGCATTTGTAGCTCTCACCGCGGTCTCCGAACATTTTGAGGGCGTCGGCTTTGGAAATATCCTGTCGTATAATAGCCTCTTTGCGAGCTACCAGTTCGGCCATTTTCTTCTCAATCTTGGAGAAGTCGTCAGCGGTTATTTTGTGCTCTCCCGGATCAATATCATAGTAGAACCCGTTCTCTATAGCCGGGCCGATACCGAATTTAATGCCGGGGTACAGTTCTTGCAGTGCTTCGGCCAGCAGGTGTGCCGAGGAGTGCCAGAATGCGTGTTTGCCTTCCGGCGAATCCCATTTGAATAACTCTATGGAGGCGTCTGTGTCTACGGGACGTGAGATGTCCCAGTCCTGGCCGTTGATTTTGGCAGCCAGCACATCTGCCGCAAACCGCGGGCTTATGCTTTCGGCCACCTGGTACGGGGTCACGCCGGCTTCAAACTGCCGCACGCTGCCGTCGGGAAAAGAGATGTTTATCATTACGTATATTTGTTCAGAATTGTTTTTAGGGACGTGTTGGGGCTTTTGTTTCGCGCTACGTCCAATCCGCCACAAAGTTACAAAAAATAATCCGCTCCCACAAATCTGCTGTATTTGTGTTATACGGTCTAATCGCGTGTGGCTATACGCCTCTTTGTTCTATAGTTCACTATTTATGGTCTATTTATTACCAGGCAGATTATCGGGCGGCCGGCTGGAATTTTTTGATTACTTTTGTGCTTTATTTTAATAAGTAGTATATTAACCTTATCAACATTTGTGTATGAAACGAAGTAGACTGATGGTTACGGCCTTACTCGTTGCGGGGTGGGCCGGGGCGGCTGACGGAGCTGCCGTCTTGTCGGTCGACAGTCTGTCCGCTGTGGGGACTGCGCCTGTTTCGACCGGTATCGCCGTTGTTGGCACGCCGGATTCTGCGAGGATTAATCTGAGCCGCGAAGAATGTGTGCGTATAGCGTTGGAAAGCAATCCCACTATCCGTGTGGCAGACATGGAGATTGAAAGAATGGACTATAGCAAGAAGGAGACACTTGCCGCGCTGTTCCCCACGCTTGACTTTTCTCTGGCTTACCAGCGTTCCATTGAGTTGCAGACTATAAAGATGAATATGGGCGGTTCGTCGCAGGCTATAAAGATGGGTAGTGACAATTCCTGGAATATGGGCTTCAACGTGGCCGTACCATTGATAGCTCCCACGTTGTGGAAATCACTTGACCTGGCCGACACCCAGATACTCAAAACGGTGGAAAGCGCCAGGGCATCGCGCCTCGATATGGTGCATGCGGTGAACAGTGCATATTATACCTTGATGCTGGCTCTTGCCTCCAAAGATGTGTTGCAACAGAACTATGACAATGCCAAGTTCAATGCCGAGATGTATGAGAAGAAGTTTAAGGTGGGTACTGCTTCTGAATATGATGTGTTGCGTTCATCCGTGCAGGTTAAGAATGTAGAGCCTGAATTGCTTCAGGCCGATATCGCGATCAGGCAGGCCGAGTTGCAGCTTAAGATGCTCATGGGAATGAATGCCGAGGTCATGATAAGGCCCGATGTGACCCTTAAGGATTTGCAGTCGGATATGTATGCACATACCAATATCCTGAATACGGATATTTCAGACAATACTTCGTTACGCAGTCTTGACATAGACACTAAATTACTGTCGCAGACCGTGGAGATGAAGAAACGGGCATTTATCCCGACTGTGGCCGCTACGTTCAATCTGGCATGGTCGTCGCTTTCAAACGGAAATATGTTTAAAAATATTGACCTGAATCCGTACTCTACGGTGGGAGTGAGTATTTCTGTCCCCCTGTTTAGCGGAGGCAGCCGCTATTATGGTCTTAAGCAGGCCAAAGTCCAGTTGGCCGAGATGCAGTTCCAACGTGAAAATCTGGTGAACAACCTTAATATGCAGGTCAGTCTGGCGGTTGATAATATTAATAAGGAGGCTCGCCAGATCGATACTAATGCCGAAGGGGTGCGCCAGGCTGTCAAGGCTCATGAGATTATGAAAAAAAGCTTTGAGGTAGGAGCCGCTACTTATCTTGACCTGAGGGACAGCGAACTGGCCGAGACCCAGGCGCAGCTTGCGTATTACCAGGCAGTGTATAATTACCTGGTTTCGGTATCTGAGCTTGATTTGCTGCTGGGTCGTGACAATACGGGTTCCGTAGTAGTTAAATAATTATTGAAAATAAATATAAGACGATGAAAATAAGGAGATTATTTGTCATAGGGGCATTGGCTGCCATGCTTGGCTCCTGTGCCGGAGAAGAAAAAAAGAAGGATGCCGACAAGGCTGATGAGAAGCCGGTGGTCGAGGTGCAGACTGTGGAGGCTATGGATGTAGACCAGGAATATGTATATACGGCTACTACCGAGGCTGACAAAGTGAACAACATATCTTCGTCAATGCCGCTGCGCATCAAGAGCATACTTGTAGAGGAAGGACAAAATGTGAGTGCAGGGCAGCGTGTGGCGGTACTGGACGATGTCAATGCGGCGTCTTATGAGCTGCAGGTGTCTACGGCAGAGGCAAGTCTGAAAAATGTGCAGGCCGATTATAACCGCGCTCTCGAACTGTTTAAGATAGGCGGAGGCACCAGGCAGGCTGTTGACCAGCTGCAGGCGCAGGTGGTCAATGCTCGTAACAACGTGGCTAACGCGCGTCGCGCCCTGGCTAACGCGCGTGAGAATTGTGTGCTCACCACCCCTGTGAGCGGAGTGGTTACGGCGCGTAACTATGATCCAGGCGATATGACCGGCAATTTGCCTATACTCACAATCGCCCAGGTGCAGCCTGTCAAGATTATCATCAATGTGTCTGAAACAGAATATTCGCTGATACACACCGGTATGAAAGCTGATATAAAGTTTGATACTTATGGTGATGAGGGCTTTACCGGAGTTATATCAAAGATTATGCCTACTGTGGATACCAATACGCGTACGTTCGGTGTAGAGATCACATTGCCCAATCCGGGCAACCGTGTGCTGCCAGGCATGTTTGCACGAGTGACCCTTAATCTGGGCACGGCCAGACATGTCGTGGTGCCGGACAGGGCCGTAGTCAAACAGCAGGGCTCGGGTGACCAGTATATATACGTCTATAATCCCTCGACCTCTACAGTCGACTTCCTTAAAGTGGAACTCGGACAGCGTCTAGGCGCGAGCTATGAGGTGATTAGCGGTATCGAATCCGGTTCGCAAGTTGTAATCAGCGGCCAGAACGCGCTGGCCAACGGCAAGGCTGTACAGCTGAAAAAATAATTATTAATCTTTTTTGACAAAGTTTATTTATGAGTATATACGGATCGGCGGTGAAGCGTCCCGTGATGACTACGCTGTGTTTTGTGGCGGTGATCATCATGGGTCTGTTCTCACTCGCCAAACTGCCCATTGACCTGTATCCGGACATAGACACTAACTCGCTCATGGTCATAACCATGTACCCGGGTGCGAGTGCGGAGGATATAGAACAGAATCTCACAAAGCCTCTTGAAAATTCGCTGAATTCGGTAGAGCATCTTAAGCATATAACGTCACAGAGCCGAGAGAATACTTCGGTTATCACACTGGAATTTGAATATGGTTACGATATTGACGTGCTCACAAATGATGTCAGAGACAAACTCGACATGGTGGAGTCTATGCTGCCTGATGCTGCAGAGAATCCTATAATTTTCAAATTCTCTACCGACATGATACCCATATGTCTGTTGTCGGTAGAGGCTAAAGAGAGTATGGCCGGCCTGTACAAGATCCTTGATGACGGTGTGGCCAACCCGTTGGCCCGTATTGACGGTGTCGGTACTGTGAGTATCTCTGGTGCGCCTAAGCGCGAGATACATGTCTATTGCGATCCTAACAAGCTTGAGGCCTATAATATGAGCGTCGAGCAGATTTCATCCATAATACAGGCCGAAAACCGTAATACGCCGGGCGGATCATTTGATATCGGGTCGAATACTTATGCGCTGCGCGTGCAGGGTGAGTTTGAAGATGCCAGGCAGATGGAGAATATTCCGGTAGGGTCTTATGAAGGCCGCACAGTCTATCTGCGTGACGTGGCGCGTGTGGACGATTCTTTGGAGGAACGCACGCAGCGCACTTTTATCGGTGGCGAGAATGGTGCCATAATCGTGATCCAGAAACAGAGCGGTGCTAATTCGGTGCAGATTTCGGAGTCGGTGATGAAGATGTTGCCACGTCTGCAAAAGAATCTGCCTTCGGATGTCAAGCTTGGTGTCATTGTCGATACATCGGACAACATACGAAATACCATAGCCTCTCTGGAGGAGACGGTGCTGTATGCCCTGTTGTTCGTTATGATTGTGGTGTTCTTGTTCCTCGGACGCTGGAGGGCCACTATGATTATCGTTATCACGATACCGGTTTCTCTTATAGCCTCGTTTATATATCTTGCCGCCACAGGCAACACGCTCAACATCGTATCGCTGTCAGCATTGTCTATATCTATCGGTATGGTGGTCGACGATGCCATAGTGGTGTTGGAGAATGTGACTACGCATATCGAGAGGGGCAGTGATCCGAAGCAGGCAGCGGTACATGGCACGAACGAGGTGGCCATATCTGTAATAGCCTCTACTCTCACTCTGATAGCGGTTTTCTTCCCTCTGACCATGGTGACGGGCATGACAGGCGTGCTTTTCCGTCAGCTCGGATGGATGGTGACTATTATGATGATTATCTCTACCACGTGCGCCCTTACGCTCACACCGATGCTGTGTAGCCAGTGGCTGCGTCTGAATAACCATCATAGCAAGATGTACCGTGTGTTTTTTACACCGATTGAGCGCAGTCTTGACGCGTTTGACAATGGTTATGCGCGCCTGCTCGGGTGGGTAGTGAGTCACCGCGCGGTTACTATACTGCTGTGCCTGGCCACATTTGTCGGCTCTATATTTCTGATGAAGCATGTGGGTACTGAGTTTTTCCCGACACAGGACAATGCCCGTATCGGTGTTTCTCTCGAAACGCCTATAGGTACTCGTGTCGAGATCACACAGGACGCTGTCAGACGTCTTGATTCTCTCTGGCGTGCTAAATATCCAGAGATAAAGGTTTCCAGTTTTACTGCCGGTCCGGCCAGTTCGGATAATACGTTCGCGTCGCTGTCTGATAACGGCAGCCACATAGTGGATATGAATATCTCTCTGACTGATCCCGGAGACCGCGAACGGACTATAACCGAGGTGGCAGACGGTATGCGCCAGGATCTGAAACAGTTCCCTGAATTTAAGAAAGCCCAGGTGAATGTAGGCGGCGGCCGAGGCATGGGCATGGGCGGACAGAGTACTGTTGACTTTGAGATTTACGGTTATGATTTTGCAGAAACGGACTCGGTGGCCGCAGACTTGAAACAGATACTCGAAGGAATACAGGGTACAGCCGACGTGACGGTGTCGCGCGGTGACTATCAGCCGGAATACCAGGTGGATTTTGATCGTGAGAAGTTGTCATTACATGGTTTGAACATGCAGACAGTGGCATATGCTCTGCGCAACCGTATCAACGGCGCCACATCGTCCCAGTTCCGTGAAGACGGCGAGGAATACGATATAAAGGTCATGTATGAGCCAGACCGTCGTACGGATATATCAGATATAGAGAATATCATGGTGTTTAACTCTGCCGGGCAAGGTGTGCGAATCAAAGATGTTGGCAAGGTGGTTGAACGTTTCACTCCGCCCACTATCGAGCGTAAGAACCGCGAACGCCTTATAACGGTGTCTGCCGTGGTTGACGGTGTGCCTATGAGCCAGGTTGTGGAACAGGCTCAGGCGGCGATAGACAAGATGCATATGCCCGCAGGTATCACTATCGGTCTGGCCGGCTCGTTTGAAGACCAGCAGGATTCTTTCAGCGATTTGATGATGTTGGGCATACTGATTATAATACTTGTTTATATTGTTATGGCGGCACAGTTTGAGAGTCTTACTTATCCGGGTATAATAATGACCTCGCTGCTGTTTGCTTTCTCAGGCGTGTTCCTTATTTTGTGGCTTACCGGCCATACATTGAATGTGATGAGCCTTATCGGAGCCATCATGCTTATCGGTATTGTGGTTAAGAACGGTATTGTGCTTATAGACTATATCACGCTTAACAGAGAGCGCGGCATGGGGATACGTACAGCCGTGATTCTGGGAGGTAAGTCTCGTCTGCGTCCCGTGGTAATGACTACCCTTACCACTATTCTCGGTATGGTGCCTATGGCGGTAGGTTCCGGCCAGGGATCTGAGATGTGGCGCCCGATGGGTACGGCCGTGATAGGCGGTCTTACGTTTTCCACGATACTCACGTTGCTGTTTGTTCCCGTACTTTATTGCGTGTTTGCCGGACGTGGTGTGAAACGTAACCGCAAGATATGGCGCAAGCAGTATCTTAAATTAAATAAGAAATAATCTGTTACTATATGAAATCTATATTTATAGCCTATGACCAGGCTCATCATGACCATATAATAGAGATTCTAAACAGGCACTCATGCCGGGGCTTTACAGGCCTCGGCATAGTGCAGGGTCGTGGGTCGCACCGTGGCGAACCGCACTACGGCACCCATGCGTGGCCGTCGCTGGCACAGGCCATAATCACAGTGGTGCCTGATGACAGCGCGCCAGGGGTGATGGCCGACCTTAAGGCTTTAGACGAGAGCAGGCCTCGTCTAGGTCTGCGTGCTTTTCTCTGGACGGTGGAAGACTCAATCTGAACAGCCCCGTAGAATATTTACTGATAAGTTATAAAACACAAGACCGGAAAGTGGCATCACCACTTTCCGGTCTTGTGTTTTCAGGATATATGTCTAGTTGTAAACGCTTATGAAACGGCTGTGTCAATGTGTCTTGCGCAGTGACAACAGGGCGAGTATGGCCGATAATGACAGCATGCCTATGCCGGTGTAAAATATGCAGCTGTATGAAGTGCTTTCGGCCAGAAATCCCCATCCTCCGGACGCTATGGCGCCGCCGGCGGCAAGGGCTATAGATATTACCGAATATATCCTGGCGTAGTGCGCGCTGCCGAATATGGTGCGCACCAGCATAGCTGTCTGTACTGTGACACCGGCATAGGCCCATCCGAACAAGAACGAGCCGGTGAGAATAACTGCCATATGGTTGTCATCGGCTATCAGCAGGAGCAGTCCGGCTATGCCGGAAGCAGTAGTCAGAACCGAACCGAGTGCGCACGAACGGTCATTGATATATCCCAGTACAAGTTTGCCGATGGTTACACCGGCCATTATGGCTGATGCGGCCAGGGCGCTCTGCTCTATGCTGTGGCCTGCCAGTGTGACGTATTTCGGGATGAACAAGTTTAGGGTAGATGCCGCCATCATGAGGAATGCGAATAATATCATGGCATAGAATACCGGCATGCGTGTGGCGCTGGCATAGTCGATGCTCTGCCGGTTGTCGGCCGGGGTCGCTTTGTAGTTCCCGGATTTGCAGACCGCTCCGTATGGTTGCAGACCCTTGTCGGATGGATAGTCTCGCAGCAGTATTCCTAGCAACGGTGTGACTATAAGCAGTATTATGGCACCAAATACTATATATGCGGCACGCCATCCGTATGCGGTAATTATGGCTCCTCCTATCGGGTTGAAGATTACTCCTCCTATGCCGGATGCCGCGCTGCATATGCCTATCAGAAGCCCTACGCGTGTGTTAAACCATCGGTTGATCAGGGTAGGGAAGCTCAGATATAGCAGGAATGCCAGCGTGGCGCCTATCAGTGCGCCAGCCGTGTAGAATTGCCATAATTCGTTGAAAAGGCCCATGGATGCGAGACATATGCCGCAAATGGCGGAATTTATGGTGAGGATGCGTCTTGCACTGTATCGTTCCATCATTTTGCCTGCCACAGACAGCATGAGGCTCGAGGTTATAAAACTGAGTGACATGTATACGCCGAAAGATCCTACCGATACTCCCAGAGCCTGGCTTACAGGCTGGTAGAATATTCCGGCACAGCTCATGACCAGCCCGACGTTGACACCCATCATCATACAGCAGCATGCGGCTATGACTATGGCGTAGTGCATTCCGCGTTGCGTCTTATTTTGTGTCGTTTTCATGATTGTTAGTTTTTATTATAGGTACAAAATATAGGCGAGGGTGACGGTTAATCGTCATCCTCGTCATCGAAATCGTCTTCCCAGTCCAGGAAAAACGAATCTGCCGTGTATGCTTCTTCTTTAAAAGAAGCCATGTCCCTGGCATCCCGTTTGGTGGGACGTCCCAGACCTTTGCGCCTGTCGACAAAACCGCTGATTCTCGACATTTCAAGCAGGTCATACTGGCTCTCCGGGGTGAGATTTTCCAAATAATCAGGCACGAGTTTAGCGCCGAGACGGCCTGTGGGTATGGCCGTAACTCTGAATGTATAGGTAATAGGAGGCTTACGCACGTCTATTATGTCGCCAGGCTTTACAGTCCGCGACGGTTTTACGTTTGCACCTCCCATGCTTACGCGCCCTTTCTTACAGGCATCAGTGGCTATGGTGCGTGTTTTGAACACACGCATGGCCCATAACCATTTGTCTATGCGTTCTTCGGTCTTGGGCATATGGTTATTTATTGTTAAAATTATTCATTGCAAATGAAAGACCGGACAGGCAGAATGCTTTTACCGCGTCTACCGCAAGCTCGATTCTGGCCGGCATTTCAGTCATTTGCTCCTGTGGAAATTTACCTAGCACATAGTCTACCTGCCCCCCCTTAGGAAAATCACTGCCTATGCCGAAGCGCAACCTTGCATAGTTTTGGTTGCCCAGTTCGGCCGCTATGTTTTTCAGACCGTTGTGTCCTGCGTCGGATCCGCCGGCTCTAAGCCGTATTGCTCCGAAAGGCAGAGCCAGGTCGTCGACTATCACCAGCAGATTTTGCAACGGCATTTTCTCTTTGTTCATCCAGTAGCGTACGGCGACGCCGCTGAGATTCATGAAAGTTGATGGCTTTAGCACTATTAGCTGGGCATTTTTTACCCTGAAACGTGCCATGTCGCCGTAACGGCATGATTCAAACGATGCTCCGGCCGATGCCGTTAGCGCGTCAGCCACATTAAATCCTATGTTATGGCGTGTTCCCACGTATTCCGGACCTATGTTGCCCAGGCCTACAATCAGATATTTCATTGCATTGGCAGTATGCTGTTCGCGGCTTCTGGTTGTTTTTGCAGCCTTTGCCGCGAACATTCGTGTTACAAATTTGGGTATCAAACTGTGTGTGGTGTATTAAGAATTCAGGGGACGCCGTAGAATGAAGCGGCATCCCCTGTATGGAAATAGTTGACGGGCGAGAATTATGCTCCTGCCTTGGCCTGGGCACCACGTGCTGCACGGGTGAGCTGCACGGCGCATACTACCGCGTTCTTGGCATTCATCAGCTCAAGTCCTTCGAAGTGCAGGTCGCCTATTGCCAAGGATTTGCCGAGACCCAGATGGTCTACGTTTACTACGAGACGCTCGGGTATCTGTTCGCACAGAGCCTTTACCTTGAGCTTGCGCATAGACAGTGTGAGCTTACCACCGGCCTTAACACCTTCTGCATGGCCTTCGATCTGTACAGGAACCTCCATAACGATAGGTTTGCCAGGAGTTACCTCCATCAGGTCGATGTGGAGCAAAGTATCTTTTACGGGCTGGAACTGCAAGTCTTTGATTACGGCAGTCTTTTTGTCTCCGTTGATATCCAGTTCGATCTCGAAGATGTCGGGAGTATAGATAAGTTTGCGTACATCCTCTGCCTTTACAGAAAGGTCAGCAGTCATGATACCGCGCTTTTCATCGATAGCAACGATTTTTTCACCCTCTTTCAGAGAGCCTGTGTAGGGGAGTTCTACAATTTTGCTACCGTTGAGAACAACGGGTATGCCGCCGTTGGCACGCAGTTGCTTTGTTGCTTTCTTGCCCAATTCGGTTCTGGGCATTGCGCTGAGCTGGAATTTTTTCATTGTTTTTGTTAAAATGTGTTACTAAAAATGAGTTGTTGCGCTTTAATGCGGCACTGTGCCGGACCTCCATCCGGAGGCTGCCCTCCACAGGCAACAGATTTCTCATCACACGTTACAGCTAATGTTATTAAGGCCGTTGTATTGTGCTTAAAGCGGTGCAAAGTTACAAAAAAAATACTGTCCGGCAAAATAACAGCAACAGACTTTTGTCAGTTTGCACCAGGATGTCTTCGTAAAAAATAAAAGCGGCACCAGCCTTGAAGCCGGTGCCGTATTTAAAATTAGCGGATTCTGTATTAGATCACGCCCTGGCCGAGCATAGCGTCAGCAACTTTCATGAAGCCTGCGATGTTTGCACCCTTCATGTAGTTGATGTAACCGTCAGGCTGTGTGCCGTATTCTACGCAAGAGGCGTGGATAGAGTTCATCATCTCGTGAAGTTTTGCATCAACTTCAGCCTCGCTCCACTGCAGGTGCTCTGCGTCCTGGCTCATTTCCAGACCAGATACGCCTACACCGCCGGCGTTAACAGCCTTACCGGGGCAGTAGATAGTCTTGTTGGCGATGAATGCGTCGATAGCCTCGGGTGTGCAACCCATGTTAGATACTTCGGCGCAAAGCTGTACGTTGTTAGCGATGAGTGCTTTTGCATCTTCGCCGCCGAGCTCGTTCTGAGTAGCGCAGGGGAGGGCGATGTCTACTTTCTGCTCCCAGGGCTTGCGGCCTGCGAAGAACTGTGAACCGGCAAACTTCTCAGCATAAGGAGCTACGATGTCGTTGCCTGAAGCACGGAGTTCGAGCATGTATTCGATCTTTTCGTCGTTGAGGCCGGCGGGATCGTAGATATAGCCGTCAGGGCCAGAGATAGTAACTACCTTGCCGCCAAGTTCTGTTGCTTTCTTAGCTGCGCCCCATGCCACGTTGCCGAAGCCTGAGATGGCGATAGTCTTGCCTTCGATAGTCTCGTTCCAGTTCTTCTTCAGTACGTCCTGTACGAAGTAGATAGCGCCGTAGCCTGTAGCCTCGGGACGGATTCGTGAACCACCGAAGCTGAGGCCCTTGCCAGTGAATGTACCTGTGTTCTCGCGAGCGAGTTTTTTGTACATACCGTACATGTAGCCTACTTCGCGGCCGCCTACGCCTATGTCACCTGCGGGTACGTCACGGTCAGGACCGAGGTTACGCCACAATTCGAGGATGAAAGCCTGGCAGAAACGCATGATTTCGCCGTCGCTCTTGCCACGGGGAGAGAAGTCAGAACCACCTTTGCCACCACCCATGGGGAGTGTGGTCAGTGCGTTTTTGAAAGTCTGCTCGAAGCCGAGGAATTTGAGGATTGAGAGGTTAACGGATGCGTGGAAACGGATACCGCCTTTGTAGGGGCCAATAGCGTTGTTGAACTGTACGCGATAGCCTATGTTGTTCTGTACTTCGCCCTTGTCGTCAACCCAGGTGACGCGGAAAGTGAAGATACGGTCGGGCTCTACCATGCGTTCGATCAGACGTGCTTTCTCGAACTCGGGGTGCTGGTTGTAAACTTCTTCTACTGAGAGAAGTACCTCTTTCACTGCCTGGAGATATTCTTTTTCTCCGGGGTGTTTGGCCTCAAGGTTGGCCATGATTTCATTAATGTTCATAGGTAATAGTAGATTTATGGGTTGTATCTATATTAACTCTGTTCTCTGTGTTTAGGAGCCGGGCTTTATGGCAGTTTAGGCTGCCTCTCCTGCCGGCTTCTAATTTTGTGCCAAAATTACATCCTTTTTATGAATTGACCAATAAAACTGTGGAAAATTTTGAGCTAAAACAGGGGTGTTTTATATGTTATACAACATATGCGGCGTTATAGTCCTGACAAATAGACGTTTCGTGGCCATTGAATCGCCTGCCTACAATGGATGCGTATGGCATTTTGCAATAATCCGCTTATGAAAGTTCAGGGCACTATCACTTTAAGCGAGCCTGGAAGACATTCCGCGGCCACCGTGGCCGGCATCATGACGGCATCGCCGTCTATATGTACAGGGCCGGGTGAGCTTCGGTGTATGGTTATGCGGCGCCCGCGCATTGAGCGTATAAGCGGGCTGCGCTCTATCCCTTTTGTGAACAGTCGCAGGCCGGTGAGTGCTAGAGAGCTGTAATCACCTTCTGTTATTATGGTTACGTCCAGCAGCCCGTCTTCTGTAGACGCTCTCGGGGCGATGTATGCGTTATTGCCATATTGTGATGCGTTGCATACGGCTACTAGAAAGGCATTTACCGTGACGGTCTCATTGTCTGCGACTATCATGTATGGCTGGGGACGGTAGTGGGGGAATTGCTCCATTGCTATTTTTGTATAGGTGAGCAGTCCGCGGCGTGGTGCGTTTTCAAACGCCTGGCTTATTTTGGCGTCAAACCCTGTTCCCATTGTGCAGAAAAACGGCATGTCGCCGGCTGTGGCAGTGTCGCACATCTTTATGTTTGACGCGGCTATGACCCCTATGGCGCGGTCTCTGTTCATGGGTATGCGCAGGTGGCGGGCCAGGCCGTTGCCGGAACCTTGCGGGATTATGCCCAGCGCTGTCTCGGTGCCTGTCAGCGAGCGTGCTATTTCGTTCACTGTGCCGTCACCGCCTGCCGCTACTACCTGTTTTATACCTGCGTTCGCCGCCTGTGCGGCAAGCAGGGCGGCATGGCCGGCATATTCTGTATATATTATTTCGGTCTTGGCGCCCATCAGTCGGTGTACGGCCTCTTCCAGCCCCTGTTTGGAACGGGTGCCGGACACGGGATTGACTATTACCAGTGCCGGAGATGCCATCATCTTGGGTGTGCGCTTGGGACGTTTACGTTTTCCGCATCGAACACACGTCTTGCCGAGGTGTCGAATGTGCGCCACCAGCCTGTTTGTGCGGCCGGTATGCGCTCCGGCATCCACGATGGTATGACTTGGTAGTTGGATCGGTCGCTACCATCTGGTTTTGCAGAATAGAAAGTGTCGTAGACGGCATTTTTGAATCTTGCCACACCGTCGTTGCCTCGTTCTATTGTGCAAGTCACCATGGCACCGCCGCGCGTGTCGTCTGTTTTCATATTAGATATGAAGTTGCCGAGGCTGTATACCACCAGGCAGTCTTTGCCGTGTTTGTCAGAATGGACCACTTTCATTGGCTGGATAACATGGGGATGTCCGCCTATTACCATGTCTGCGCCCTGGTCTACCAGGAATTGTGCCAAAGCACGCTGGTTGTCGTTTTCGTGTAGCACATATTCTACGCCCCAGTGCACGCATACTACTATGATTTCGGCTCCCTTTTTGCGTGCCAATGAGATCTCTTCAGCCATTTTCTTACGGTCGGTCAGGGCAACTTCCGCCCCGTCTTTAGCAGTGAGGCCGTTTGTGCCGTAAGTATAGTTGAGAAATGCGGTCCGTATGCCGTTTATATTTTTGATTAGTGGGACCAGGCTTTGTCTCGCCGCAGCATCGGTAAATGTTCCGGTGTGGTCTACCTGTAGTGAGTCGAGCACGTGTATTGTGCGGCGCAGACCGGCGTCTGACCGGTCGAGCGTATGGTTATTTGCCGTTAGGAACAGGTCAAATCCGGCTTCGCGCAACGCTTCCGCGAAACTGTCCGGTGCCGAGAAACAGGGGAATCCCGTGTATCCGCCGCGTCCCCCTCCGAGTGGTACTTCCAGATTGACCACGGCATAATCGGCCTCCTTTATTGTCGGGGCAAGCAGGTCAAAACAACCGCTGTAGTCATACCGTCCGTTGCCAAGCTGCCTGGCTCTGTCCAGTTGGGCCTGGTGCTGCATGGCGTCTCCGACAAAAAGAAGCGTGGCAGTTGCCGGGGCGGCGTTGACGCTGTCCTGTGGTTCGCGCGCTATTGAGGCGGAATCGGCACTGGTTGACGCAGTGTGTTGTCCGCACGCGGCCAGTGCCAGGCATATTGCCAGCGAAATGTGGTGGGAGAATCTCATGGGCAGTGTGTTAGGTATATTTTGTTTTCTGGCAAGCCGCTACAGGTACTCTGTAGCGGCTTGCCAGAAATATCTTTAGTGGCTGCGTTTGCGGGCCAGTAATGTGTTTTTCATGAGCGAACAGATAGTCATCGGTCCTACACCGCCCGGTACGGGGGTTATGAAAGAGCACTTAGGTGCAACGTTGTCAAAGTCTACATCGCCCGAAAGGCGGTATCCGCTCTTACGCGAAGAATCGGGCACTCGTGTTGTGCCTACGTCTATTACTGTTGCTCCCGGTTTTACCATATCTGCTGTCACAAAGCCAGGCTGTCCAAGGGCAGCCACGATGATGTCTGCCTGTAGGCATAGCTCCTTGATATTGGGTGTCGCGGAGTGGCATACGGTTACAGTGCAGTTGCCGGGCTGTGCTTTCTGCACCAGCAGCGAGGCTATAGGTTTTCCCACTATATTACTGCGTCCTAGCACTACGGCATGTTTGCCGGCGGTGGGTATGCCGTAGCGGTCAAGCAGGTCGATTATGCCTGACGGTGTCGCGCTCTTGAAGCAGGGGAGGCCTATGCTGAGCTTGCCAACGTTAACGGGGTGGAACCCGTCTACATCTTTACCCGGGGCTATGGCTTCTGTCACTTTCTGCTCGTCTATGTGGCGTGGCAGCGGCAGCTGCACTATGAAGCCGTCTACACCGGGATCGTTGTTCAGACGCTCGATTTCGGCTATCAGTTGCTGTTCGGTTATATCGTCATCGAAACGTAGCAGCGAACTTTGGAAGCCGCAGTGCTCGCAGGCGGTCACCTTGTTTGATACATATGTCTCGCTGCCGCCGTCATGGCCTACAAGTATGGCTGCCAGATGCGGAGGCCGTTCTCCGGCCGCTACCATGGCTGCCACTTCGGCCGCTATTTCATCTTTTATTTTTTCGGCGGTGTGCTTGCCGTCTATAATTGTCATAGAGGTTTGGGTTTTTAGAATATGAGGAATGTATTCAGAATCATTATCATTGTTACCTGCGGCCTTTTTGTGCCTGCTGTGCCTGGCGCATCTGGCGCATCATTTTCATCGGGTTCTTGGTGGTGGCCATGCGCATCATCTTGCGTGTCTCTTCAAACTGTTTCAGCAGCCGGTTGACCTCGGTGATGTTTGTGCCTGAGCCGCGTGCTATGCGCTGGCGGCGTGACGAATTAATGATTTCGGGATTGTGACGCTCATAGGGTGTCATCGAGTTGATTATGGCTTCGATGCCTTTAAAGGCGTTGTCGTCAATATCGATATCCTTTATGGCTTTGCCGACACCTGGTATCATAGAGGCGATATCCTTGAGATTGCCCATCTTCTTTATCTGCTGTATCTGCTTGTAAAAATCCTCAAAGTCGAACTTGTTTTTACGGATCTTTTCTTGAAGTTTCTGGGCTTCCTTTTCATCGTATATTTCCTGGGCACGCTTGGCTATTTCCACAATGTCGCCCATTCCGAGGATACGGTTGGCCATACCTTCGGGATTGAATTCCTGGAGGTCTTCCAGCTTCTCGCCTGAACCTATATATTTAATAGGCTTGTTAACAACGGTACGGATAGACAGGGCCGCGCCGCCGCGTGTGTCACCGTCCAGCTTGGTCAGTATGACGCCGTCGAAGTCCAGGCGGTCGTTAAACTCTTTGGCCGTGTTTACAGCATCCTGTCCTGTCATCGCATCGACTACGAACAGGGTCTCCTGCGGCTTTATGGCATCTTTTATTGCTGCTATCTCGCGCATCATGTGCTCGTCTACTGCCAGTCGGCCTGCTGTGTCGACTATGACCAGGTCATAATGGTTAGATTTGGCGTGCGCTATGGCATTGCGCGCTATCTGTACTGGATCGTTGTTTCCTTCTTCGGAGTATACCGGCACCCCGATGCTCTCTCCGAGTACTTTCAGCTGTTCGATAGCGGCGGGACGGTATACGTCTGCGGCCACCAGCAGGGGATTTTTGCCTTTTGACGATTTGAGCTTTTTGGCGAGCTTGCCGGAGAAAGTCGTTTTGCCCGAGCCTTGGAGACCGCTCATAAGGATAATCGAAGGATTGCCCGAGATCGTTATGGGCACCTGTGTGCCGCCCATGACTGCTGTAAGCTCGTCATGCACGATTTTCACCATCAGCTCCTTGGGTTTGAGCGCGTTGATCACGTTCTGGCCCATGGCCTTGGTCTTGACCGTGTCAGTAAACTGTTTGGCTACCTTATAATTGACGTCGGCATCGAGCAGTGCCCGGCGCACATCTTTCATGGTCTCGGCCACATTTATCTCGGTGATTTTGCCTTGGCCTTTGAGTATCTTGAATGAACGCTCCAGGCGTTCCGATAGATTTTCAAACATAATTAAAGTCTATTGGTTGCGGTGTCGGGAAATATGACAGAGGGCTTAAAGTCTTTTGCTTCTTCGGGAGTCATGTGTGCGTAAGCCATGATTATGACTATGTCGCCAGGCTGGACCTTGCGTGCAGCCGCGCCGTTCAGGCATATCATGCCAGATCCTGCCGGACCCGGTATGGTGTAAGTGTCAAAACGTTCGCCGTTGTTATTGTTGACGATGTAGACACGTTCGCCCTCCATTATATTGGCGGCTTTCATCAGGTCTGTATCGATGGTTATACTCCCTATATAATTTAGATCTGCCTGTGTGACTGTCACACGATGGATCTTGGATTTCATTATTTCGAGCAACATGGCTGTGGTTCTCTACTTAGCGATAGGACGATATGTGATGTTGTCTATCAGGCGCACTTGTCCGCAATAGACAGTTATGCAGCCCACGATACGCGGAGCGCATTCCCAGTCTGCGGCTTCGCGCAGTGTTTCGGCATCTACGATCGAGAAATATTCCACACGGCATTCCGGCAGGGCGTTGACAGCGTTTTCCACATAGGCACGTGTCTGGTCTAATGTGTGCGTGCGGCTGTACTCCGTGCTTTCAGACAGTACGCGGTATATGCCGGGAGCCGTGGCGCGCTGTGTCGCGTCCAGCCTTACATTGCGGCTGGACATAGCCAGGCCGTCAGCCTCGCGGCAGATGGGGCAGCCGATGATTTCGACATTGATACCCTCGGTGGCCGTCATACGGCGTATCACGGCTATCTGCTGGAAGTCTTTTTCTCCGAAATAAGCCCGGTCAGGACCAACCAGACGCAGCAGCATGCTGACTATCTGTGCCACGCCCTGGAAGTGCCCCGGACGGTACATGCCTTCCATGACCTCGGCCACCTCTCCCAGATCGAAAACGTGGGCCGGTTTGCCAGCTTCCGACGGCGGGTACATCTCGTCTGCATCGGGAGCAAAAACGGCGGTCACGCCGGCCTTGTCGAGTAATTCGAAGTCGGCCTGCTCAGTGCGCGGATACGCCTCAAGATCAGCCTTGTCGTTGAACTGTGTTGGATTGACAAACACGCTTGCTATGACAACATCGTTGTCGGCCACAGCACGATTCATCAAGGAGAGATGTCCGGCATGGAGCGCCCCCATGGTGGGCACCAGTGCCACGGAAGAGCCTGCGGCCCTGCATCGGGCTGCAAAATCGGTCAGTTCCTTACGGGTTCGTAATATCTTCATTTCTTCGTACAAGAATTTCAGACTGCGAAGTTAAGCAAAAAAAGCCAACTGGAAAAACGTTGCTGGCTATTTCCTTAAAGAATCCAAAAAAATCATCTCCGGAGTGTTGGCAGCAGCGCCGAATTCAACTTTTTTTACTAATTTTGCATTCTATAAGCAGCCGTGTACTGACGCGGCTCCCAGATAACCGATATGGCAACAAAACGAATCCTGTTTATCTCACAAGAGATTACCCCCTATCTAAGTGCCACAGAGCAGTCTACATTTGGTAAAGCACTGCCTCATGTATTCCATGGCAACGGCTATGAAGCACGCATCTTTATGCCGCGCTACGGCACAATCAACGAGCGCCGCAACCAGCTCCACGAGGTGATCCGCCTTAGCGGTGTGAACATCCCTATCTCTGATGCTGACCATCCTCTGATTATCAAAGTGGCCTCGCTGCCGCCAGCCAGGTTGCAGGCATATTTTATAGATAACGATGATTACTTCCAGCGTCTTGACAGCGATGTGGACCCTGTTGGTTCCAACCGTCCTGATAATGACGAGCGTCTCATATTCTACACTCGCGGCACTATAGAGACCGCTCGCAAGTTGAAGTGGGATCCCGATGTGATAGTCTGCACCGGCTGGATGGCACTTCTTGCACCTCTCTATCTGCGCCGTCTTTACGCTGACGAGCCTTCGTTTAAGAAATCCAAGATAGTCTGTGTGTTTGACCCCACATCGTTCCAGGGGCTGCTTGATCCCGGATTTGTGGCCAAACTTAAGGCCGAGGGTGTCAAGGAATCAGACCTCAAGCTGCTGAAAGGCCGCGATATTACTCTGGGCGCACTCCAGACGCTTGCCCTGAAATATGCCAACGCCGTGATACTGCACGCTCCCGAAACCCAGCCGGAAGTGGCCGAGGTGCTCTCCTCGAGCAAGATTAAGGTGCTCCCGTGGGAAAAGGCCAAAGAAGGAGGTCCGGCATTCTTTGAGTTTATTAATTCAATAGAGGGAAAGTGAGCCAGGAGGCTGGCTGCCAACAGTTAATACGCACAGATTTATGAAGAATATATTGGCCCGCGGTGCCGTTGCCGCCCTCGTTGCCTCTTGCGCGCTATCATCCTGTGATGATGATAGCCAGGTAGGCTCGTCTATAACCAAGGGCGAGGTTTCCATCGAGGTAGACTCCTTGTTTACAGTCGTGGGACGCTCGGTACGCCCTGAGCGGTACGACTCGCGTTCTGCCGACCTGCTCATAGGCCGTCTGAAAGCCGAAGGTTATGGCGAGCTCGAGTCTTATTTTGCAGGGCGGCTTATGCCAGCCGCGTCGCTCTCCATACCTGACACTATAAAGGAAGAGGCTGTCACAGGCATGAATCTGCGTTTTATATTTCCGTCGAGTGCGTTTACCGGTGATTCTATGGCGCCGCAGCAATTGTCGGTCTACAAGCTTACGCGGCAGCTGCCTGACGATATAGATAATGCTACAGATCTTGACGGATTTTATGATCCCTCTTCGCCGCTCGGCACAAAAAGCTATTCGGCCACAGCTATCGGCACGACCAATGCGAACAAGACAAAACGCTCGGTGACGGTGCCGTTAGGTGCTGATTACGCAAGAAGCGTGGTAAGGCAGTATCGCAAGGACGCTTCTGTGTTCCAGTGGCCAGCTACGTTTGCTAAATACTTTCCCGGTATCGTGGTGCGTTCCACATTCGGCCGCGGTATGGTGGCAAACATGACCAATACTGAATTTATAGCTTATTATGAGAGAAAGGTGAAGAAGACCGTGGTGGAAAACGGTGTGGGCGTGAGCCGCGACACTATAGTCACCGATTCTGCCACTCTGTTTGCCATTTCTCCCGAGGTGCTTTCTGCAAACTTGATCACTCTCAAGCCCTCGCAGAACATATTGGAGATGGTGGCGGCCGGTCAGCAGGTGCTTATGTCTCCAGGCGGTTATAATGTGGAGATTGATTTTCCGGCACAGGACATACTCAACCGCTATAATTCGGATAATTTCAACCTCGGTGTTATCAACACACTCACCTATACCGTGCCCGTCAGCCATATAGAGAACAGTTACGGAATCAATCCTCCGCCATATCTCCTTATGGTAAAAAGTGCCAAGATGAAAGAATTCTTTGCGTCTAACAGCATTCCTGAAGAGGATGACGACGAGGTGTTCTGGGCCAAATATGACAAAGAAAAGAAAGAGTATGTGTTTTCCTCACTCCGCCCTTATATCACGGCTTTGATGCGTGACGGTGGCGAAGTAAAACCCGAAGACATGCGTTTTACCCTAGTGCCTGTGAACATCACCACAGAGAAGGCAGGTTCTTCTTACAATCCGCGTACCGTTGTTACGGCCTGCCGCTATTATATAGCGCATCCCACGATGTGCGTGCTAGACATACCGGCTTCGAAAGTTAAATTTACCTATTCGCGCCAGGTTATAAAATAAAAAATATATAATTAGAAAAAGGCGTGGCGAATTGATTGCCGCGCCTTTTTCTAGTCATCATTAAAACGGATATTTAGCCAGACGGGGCGTGCCATATGATTGTGGCACGCCCCGTATTGTATCGCATGACTTTATGGAGGTATTACCTTACGGTTACTTTCTTAGTAACCATGCTACCCTTATTGGTAATCTTTATTATATATAGACCTTGTGGAACGCTGATAAATTCCTCGCCTCTGACTGCGGATACCACTTTTCCGTCAGTTGACATAACGGTTGCGAAGTCATATTCGCCGGTTACACGTATACCGTTCTTTGTACCGAATGCGTCTGTCTCGCCGTCAGCCACAGATTCTATGCTTACATATTCTGCGCCGGTAAATTTTGTTTTGAATATATCGGTGACAGGGGTCAGGTCATCATATCCGACAACGACCAGATAATACTCTTCTCCCTCCTTGATCTGTAAGAAAGATACGCTTTCTTGGCCTGTGCGAGAATATTTGTATTCGTCAAATCTTGTTTGCAGATAATGTTCAAAATCCTGGTAATGGTCGAATGTTTCATCGTTCTCATATTGGTCTAGCACAGAAGCCCTTTGGCAAAGCACTCCGTAAGAGGCACCAGTGACAGAAGGTGTGACAGTTGCGTTTACTATATAGTATTTAGTTTGGTATCCGGATTGCTCTTCGTCAACTACGACGCTGTCAATCTGGATATCAAATTTAAGATTCTCATCTGTGTCGCGTGGCAGAGTCTTGAATTCTTGGTAAACTGTATGAGTAAGTTTTTCACCTGCCGAATTGATTCCGTAGGCATACAGTACATATTCCGTGTTCCAGAGAAGCGGATATTTTTCGCCTGTATCCTGGTCTGTGTGTATATTTACATAGTTGTCAGTGGTCGTTTGTTCATACGTTTCAATGAAATCTGTCCATGTACTTCCGTCCCCATAAATTTCCGCTAAAAACTTCCACCATTCAACATCGAATTTTTCAAAAACACTGTCAGCTCCGCCGTATCTTTCAAATTTTTCTTTTGGCATAACATCGAAGTAGTAAGTCAGCTCTTCGTCAGAAGGCGTTATTGTGAAGTAGACATCACGTTTTTCTATTTTTTCTATTTTGATATCAATGCCGAGCACCGTTTCCTGGTACAGGTCAGAGTGGAATTCAAAAATAGTGGGACTAGTGGTCACTCCGTTGTCGTATCCTACAACCACTATACACATATCAGCGTCATAAGTTCTGCGGCTGAAAGTTATAGCTTGGGTGCCGGTATATGTCTGCTTGATATTTGGAACTATATATTGTGCAAGAAAATCTTTCTCTGTCGACGGGTCTTTAAGATATGCCTCACAGAACCTTCTTTCAAGACAATATGCCCCGTAAGGATCGTCATTGGTCGGTGTGATAGTGCATTCCACAGCCACTGTCTGCTCATAATCATTAGGATCAGAGTCTTTAATTACCGAATTAAGCTTGACACTGAAAGTGTTGTCGGATTTTATCACTGACAGTGTCCTGAACTCATTGACAGTGACCGGCACGACCACGTTCTTATCTTTGTCCAAACAGAATGCGTAAGCTACATATTCGGCATTGTCGGCTACAGAAGAGAGGTATTCGTTCAATACGATTGTATTTGTGCCTGTTTTAGCATAACAATCTTTGAACCATACGTACCACGGATCGCCATAGTAATTGTTTTCCCACGACTTCATATGCCATTCTATAACACCCTCGGCGCCACCTTGCTTTTCAAAAGTCGCTTTGTCTACGACTGTGGCATAATACAGCATTTCATTATCAGACGGGGTAAAAGTGACATTGGCGTTATCAGAGGAGAGGCCGGATATGGTGATGTCGATGCTTTCTTCCCCATAAACGCTGGCACTCATCATCATGACGATGGCAAATGCGAATAGTTGATAAATAAGTTTCATGAATAAAGAATTTAAGTTATTAATATTATTGCCTGCGCTGTCTCATGCCTGGTCATGCTTCAGGCATGAAAGGGCTATATCAGTTTATGATAACTTTGTGCACACTGTTTGTGCCAGCTTTGTTGACAGCCACTATATATACTCCTTTAGGAAGAGATGTGTGTGCGGCTCCGCGAAGTTGCCGTGCGATTTTACCGTCTGCCGTGTATACTGTGGCATAATCGTACTCTCCTTCTATTGTTAGAGCACCATTGCAGCACTTTATCTTTAACTCAGGTGTTTCCGGCTTGTCAAGGCTGTTGTATGTCGAACCGTTGAATTTTGTGAGGTAGATATCCGTGCTTGGAGCTTCATCCCAGCCGGTCACCACAAGGTAATAGTCTGCCCCGTCTATGATTTTATTGAACGAACACCGGGCTTTGCCTCTGTATACTTTGTCTACAAATGGTACGAACTGCATAGTCAGGTAATCTTCCCAGTCATATTTAGGATGGTTTTCGTATTGGTCGTAGAATCTGACTTCATGGCACACTACGGCATATTCTTCCTCATCATTGGACGGATTCATTGTGAATTTTACTGTATAATAAGTTTTTTTGTCGGTAGTGTTAAGCTCGTCTACTTCTATGGAATCCACATGTACGTCTACAGCCAGGTCGGAGGTCTTGCGCTGTTGTGTGTTGAACGTTATGTCCTGCACCTCTGTCAGCATCTGTCCGTCGGTGCCGAGACCGTACACATAAAGCACATATTCGGTGTCCCATTCCAGGGCGTGTCCCTTAAGTTCCGTTATTTTGCCGTTAACTTTCCCGTCAGAGAGTACCAGAGGCAGAATATCTAAATATGTGTCGAGACCGTTGGCCTGTGCCAGATATTCGAACCACCCGGTGTCGGAATAAGCTATTGCCTCGGCACCTCCGTTTTGTTCATAAGAATCTTTTGTCAGTATTTCCCAAAAGTATGTTGTGCCATCTGGTGGCGTTATACTGACAGTGGCGTCTGTTTTGGTGATCTCCGTTATTTCGATTTCAAACGGTGTGTTTTCCTGGTTCGTTTCGGTTGCCAGGCTTGTAGTCGTGCTTGCTGCTATAAAGGCGATAGAAGAAAGCAGATGTGTGTAAATTTTTCTCATATGATTCTTTTTTAGGTAAAAATAAATATGTTGTTTTTAATCGATTTGTTTTGGCGTTTGAAGCAAAAGTATGTTTTTCATTTTGAATTTGCAAGTAAAATCGATTTGTGGATTTCGGGGGGGTAAATTGCTGGTTTTCAATATATTACAATTAGTTAAAAATAGTTAACAGGGAATTTTCCCTATAAGTGGTACAGCGGTTTTATATGTTATTTATATAGGATATTAGGTTGCACTGTGTTTTTTATATGCCTGACAGAGTAGAATAAAACAGAGGTGAAAAGACCTTAATGTAGTAATATAGCAAGGGCAGCATTGTGAACATTCACAATGCTGCCCTTATGTGGATCCGTACTATGGCACATGTGCCATAGCTTTCGGGAGGAATATTATTTGACCATTACTTTGGCCGTGGTTTTGCCGGCACGTACTACGTAGATGCCAGCAGCCACGTTCAGAGATTCAGTGTCTGCCTTGGCTGTGAAAGAGTATACGCAGCGACCGTCGAGTGTGTAAACACCGATGTGCTGGTTCTGTGCTCCTGCCACTACTATGCGGCCTGTAGATGCATATACGCGTATCCCGTCGGCGTTTACGCCGTTGATACCGGAGAGGTTGATGTCTGCGGGGTTAGAGTATACAGACTCTCCGTCTGTGTATGTGGCTGTCACATGGTAGCGGTAGTCTTTGGTATATTCTACATTGTCAGAGTCAATGTGCTCAGTCTCGCCCAGGCCGGATACGAGCAGAGCGCCGTCACGGTATACATTGTACCCTGTGAGCTCTACCGCAGGCTGTTCGGGGATGAATTCAAAGTCATCGAGCATGAAGCCGAACTGGTTGGATGACTTGCATACGATAGCGAAGTGACGGGTGCCCTCAGGCAGGGTGTACGATTTCTTGGCCCATTCGATGTTCTTAATGGTGACATCGGTGGCTATGGGCGTGAAGTCTTCGATGCTTGTACCGGTAGAGGATACCATTACATCATATACTTCGGCAGTGCCGGAGAGCATTGCGCGTGTATAGAACGAGAGTGTCTGTTCTTCGCCAAGAAGTGCCGGAGATATGAGCCAGTCGTTGTTCTGCTGGGCACCGGCGAAGCTTACGAAGCACTTCTGGCCAGAGTGGGCTGTGCAGAGAGCCTTGACGCCTACTTTCTCAGGGTTGAACACAATGAATGCCTGTGGCAGACCGGCATTTTCCCATTCAAATGTGCCAAGTGAAGAAGAGATACCTCTCATCGTGGTCGCGCCGTCGCCGTCATATACCGTCCAGTTACCTATGTTGTCGATAAGGAAGTTGTCATAAGACTCGATGTCGTCAACCTCGTACTGCGCGTTGGGATATTTTGATGCGTCACTCCATGACAGACGTACGTTATTGCCGTCGGCCATAGCCTGGAGGTCGGTTACATAGGGCAGGTTGGGGGCTACTACATTTATACGCATGATAGCCTCGTTGTTGGCCAGGTTGCCATCTTTTTCAGTGGTGATTTCGGCAGAGATTATAGCTTTGCGGCCTTGCTCGTCCAGACCAGGTGTATAGTTGAAAGGTATGTTGAGCGATTCGCCCTCGTTGAGCATGACACTCTTCGTCTCAAGTGTTACGTCGTCGAGTTTGAAAGCAACCTCTACTTTCTCGAGATCGTTCTTACCGTTGTTGGCCACATTGACATTGTATGTGTTCTGGCGTCCCATAACGGCATTGTCGGGTCCGGCTATAGTGGTCACGCTTGCATCGTAGTCAGGCTTTTCACCAGATATTTTTATGTTATCAAAGTGTATTGATGCTCTGCGGTTGTTGTTGCTTGCATAGATTACAACAGATGCACGGGTGCAGTCGGCGTATTTGGACAGGTCGACGGTAAATTCTTTCCAGCCCTTCTCTCCATAGGGACGGTAAAGGGTTTCGAAATACTCGATTTCGCCAGCCACTCCGTCAACCTCTGGTAGAATACCTATTTTTACAGTTGCGTTATTATATCCGGCAAACTCTTCCTGATACATGGTGAATGTCAGTTCGGGTTTCAGCAGACTGGTGAGGTTTATGCGCGGTGAAACGTACCTTGCCCATCCGTTGCTGTCCTTGCTGCAATAGAATGTGAGCAGTGTGTTGCCAGTCAGGGGAGTGACACGGGGATCGTAGCCGGTGCTGGCTATAGAGAAACCGGCCCATTCGCCCGTCATCTCCCACGGCTTCATGGTACTGCCGTCAAATTGGTATTCGATGGGGAGCTCGTAAGCTATGCCGAACACGCCGCCTGCTTTCACACCGTTTGCCTCGCCGCCGTCAGTGCGTGCCACAACTTCGTATTCGATGCGTTTCTGACGTTCGCCGGGGAAATCAGACATTATATCGTAGATTGCATAGGAGGTTTCAGTAAGGCCGTCAGCGACGAGTGTGCGGTCTACGCCTACGATACGGTACAATGAATAGGTGATATCGGTAGCTTTAAGTTTTTCGCCGTTGGCACCGAGCATATCAGAGGGATATTCCCAAGAGATCACGGCATCCTTGCCCGAATTGTCTGTTTTGACCTCCATATCGGTTACAGACTGGGGCACGTCTGGTTTGGCATTGATAGTCACACTGCCTTCGAGACCTATGCCGTGTTCGTTGCGTGCGCATACGATATAAGTGTTGTCATCATATACCGGATCAGTATCGGTTAGTTCTACCTCCTTGCCGACGGCCGGATTGTCTATTTTTGATATAGGAGTGCTGTATCCTGGGCGGAACAGTTCGATAGAGGATACGGAAGAAATTTTCTCTCCCTTTGCGTTGACTGAGGGTACGGTAGCCTTTACTTTTATTGTACCGTTGTCTTTGTAGGCGGAAATATTGCCGGGCACGCCGGGGATGGTTGCCACGCCGTATTCTGCCACGCGAATGTTGTCGACAGCGGCATGGTCGTTGCCATTATTTCTAAGATGGAAGCCAATGCGGCAGTCATCCTGCTTGGGAACGAAGATTGTCCTTATGGTACGAGGGGCGAGTTCAGAGATGAAATCTTCGGAATGCAGGACGCGTGACATCGCCTCCTGAGTGGCATCGTTGCCTATAGCGATTTCAAAGTTGGTCTGTCCCCAGTTCAGAGTGCCTGGATTCTGGGAGTATCCGTGAGTTTGGAAAGATACTGTGTAGGCTTTTTCCGGGTCGAGTGCCAGAGTGGGGGTTATCAGCCATGCGTCAGCGCTGTTGTAATAGCTATAATTAAGCCAGTATACGGCTTCTTTATAGTTGGGATAATACATAAACGCGTCGCCATCGGGAGATGCCACGCCGTTTACAGAAATCGTTGTATATTTGTTGAAATCTGTCGGAGTGTCAAATGTCTCCATGTATGTTGCAGTGTAGGGAGCACCTATCAGTTTGGGTGCAGAATAGGCCGGATCTGACTTGCCGTCTTTAGTAACGGCATAAATCTCATATTGAGAGAGCAGCATGCCGCGTTCGGGAGTATCTGTGAATTTGCATTCTTTCAGTCCTTCGGCCACAGTCTTTCCTTCGGGACGGCGGATTACTGTATATGTGAGAGATTCTTTGTCGAAACGTCCGTTTCCCTTGCCTGTTTCCGGTGCTTTCCAGGTTACTTCCGCTGTGTCACCGCGACGTGTTACAGACAATTGGATGTCGGAAACCTTTGCCGGAACGTCGATGCCGCCCCATACGTCCAGCGAGTTAACAATGCCTTTGTTGCCGGCGGCATTGTAGCAGATAACCTTTATCTTGTGTTCTCCGGGGGTAAGAGATATATTCTGTGATTCGAAAACCGAGCCAGGAGTGACGCCGTCTTTGGTGCCGGCAGATTTGCCGTCCAGCAGGATTTCCACTTTGACGTTGCCGCTGAGCGAAGTGCGGTTGTATGCACGGGAGGGTACAGTGAATTTAACTTTGCCAGAGTTGTTGTCATCAGCATATGCAAACTCCAAATCGGTCACAGCCTCGGGAGCGAGCGGATGGCAGTCTTTCAGATAAAGCGCGGTGAAGACTTCGTCATATTCGAAAGTCTTGACCGGTGTGGCCTTGCCTGTAGACAGATCTATCTCCATCAGATAAGACTTGTATGTCTCTTCTTGCATGTTGTTTATCGTCACTGTCAAGGTGGTCCAATACAGTTTGCCAGTGCGTAGGTCGAATGTGGCGGCGGCATTTTGTGAACGCTGTTTGTAGCCCAGATCGCCTATCACGTTTGTCTTACCAGAAGTTTTGTCGATTTTGTGCAGGGTGGCAGTGTAAGTATTGTCTTCTCTAGCCACGCCCCACAGCTGGCCGTTGCCGTCACAGGCCAAAGCAGTGAAGTTTGCGGGCAGTGGTGCCACATCGGTCATCTCACCGTTAGAGAGATTGACAGTGCGCAGCATGTAAGGCTGTGTGGAGTTGAGAGTGGGACACGCGGCATATGCCGTATTAGTGATATAGTCGAATGTTATTGTCGTGCTATTTGTCTTGGTCGGTGTGACATGCATGGTGCGCTCTTCCACCTTCCAGGTCTCGAGGTTCATTTTGATGAAGCTGTTTTCAACATAGGAGCCTGTGTTGGCCGAAGAACCTTGTACGAAATAGAAATAACCGTCATGATAGAAACCGCCGCCCTGTGCACGGTTAGTTCCGACAGGTCCGACGGCTTTCAGGTCGTTTTTATCAGTGTTGGTGAAAGAATAGATGCCGTATTTCTGTGAATCGTTCCAGTCCGGATTTAGAGGAGACTGGTCAAGCGCTCCGTAGAAAGTTACGACCTCTGGATCGGCGGCAGGTGCGTCTGTCCTGGTCGGTGCCGGGTCTGTCGCAGTGTTTGGCGACCATTGTCCCGACTGACTGGCAGCGATCAGTCCCACAGATGTGAAACCTAAAGCCAGTAATGAAAAAAGGTAGTTTTTTTTCATTGGTAGAAATTTGTTAATTATTGTGAAATTAGTTATCTTAACACATAGTACGAATCGCGGTGAGAAGTTGCTTTGCCAGATATCGTTGGAAATATCGGATTACGTAAATAACAAAGAATAAGCAACCATATACGTGATTCGTCAGCGAATAGTGATATAGTAAGTCGCACCAAAGTTACGTAAAATTTTTGGAACGTACAAAAAAAAATGTTATCTTTGCACAAAAAATTTTATTGCGCTTTAACAAATCAACATTATAAAACTACCTTAAAAATGACATTAAAAGTTTTAAAACTTATGGCTGTGCCTGTGCTTGTGGCAGCTGCGTCTGTCACGGCATCAGCCGTGCCGGCTAAGCCCGGCGTATTGCAGTATCCGTCTGCCGATGGTTCTACTGTGAGCGTCACTCTGCATGGCGATGAATTCGGGCATTATTACCTAAGTGCCGACGGCTATCCCCTTGTGGCCGGGAAAGACCACAATCTCTATTATGTGAAGATGGAGCAGGGTGTCCCCGTGTCTTCAGGTGTCCGTGCCAATGACCCTGGCATGCGTTCGGCGTCGGAACTGAGTTTTATCAGCAGGTTAGACCGCGAGGCTGTCACTCGTGCCGTAGTACAGATGAACGATGCGGCACGCCAGGCAGCGGCAGCGCGCCGTAGCGGCCAGAAGCCGGCCAAAGCTCCTGTCACCGGCCTTATATGCGATTATCCCACACTGGGCTCTCCCAATGCCATGATTCTGCTGGTGGAGTTTTCAGACATAAAGTTTAAGACAGAGAATCCGCATGAGGCGTTCAACGACCTTATTAATAAGGAGGGATATGACTATAACGGAGCCACGGGAAGTGCCAAGGATTATTACCGGGATAACTCCAATGGCCGTTTCAATCCTAATTTCCAGGTATTTGGTCCTGTCACAGTGCCGCATGGCGAAGCTTACTACGGCGCGTCTTCGGCCTCTGCTTATGATGCCCAGGCGTGGCTTATGATCAGTGATGCCGTACAGGAACTTCACAAGCAGCAGCCCGATCTTGACTGGAGCCAGTTTGACAATGACGGTGACGGGTTTGTGGACAGCATTTTTGTCTTTTATGCGGGCTATGGCCAAAACGAAGGTGCGCCCGACTGGACCATATGGCCTCATTCGGCCAATCTGTATACATATTACGGCATTGACATAGAATATAACGGTGTGCGCATGGGTAACTATGCGTGTACCAACGAGCTACGTGGTACAAAAGGAACTACTAGGGCAGGTATAGGCACTTTCTGCCATGAGTACGGGCACGTGCTCGGCCTGCCGGACATATATCCCACTTCCGGAGGATCCGGATTCTCTCCGGGTGCTTTCGAGGTTATGGACCACGGTTCTTATAATAATAACGGCAATACGCCGCCGCAGCTGAGCGCCTATGACCGTTTTTCGCTCGGATGGCTCAATCCTCGCCAGTTGTCTGGTCCGGAAGATATCACGCTCAAACCGCTTGAAGAGGGTGAGGCTCTTGTGATAACGACAGAAAAGGATGAAGAATATTTCATTCTGGAAAACCGCCAGCAGAAAGGGTGGGACAGTTATATACCGGGCCACGGTATGCTCATCTGGCATATAGACTTTGACCAGCAGATATGGATTGACAACAAGGTGAACAAGCAGTATGACCACCAGCGTGTGGACCTTATAGAGGCAGACAATGTTTTTACCGAAGAGACACGTGGCGGAGATCCGTTCCCTGGCACCGGCAATGTGCGCAGCTTTACTGCCAATTCCACACCTGCCATGAAGACCTGGATAGGTGTAGATCCCGATATGCCGATAACCGACATCTACGAGGTAGACGGCCTTATAACATTCAAGGTAAAGGGCGGCGGCGATCGTCTGGATGCTCCTGTGGCCGTAGATGCCGTATCGGTCGCACCCACTTCGTTTACGGCTTCATGGGAATCTGTCAAAGGAGTTCACCAGTACCAGGTTGATGTGTGTCTGGCTCCCTCCGTTGTTCCCTTTACGACTCTTACGGTAAAGGAGGCTACTTCTGTCGAGGTGACCGGGCTGCAACCGAGCACTGAGTATATGTATGCCGTGCGTGCTATAGACGGCGACCGTGTTTCGCCCAATAGCAACATGGTGCATGTGACCACGCTTCCCCCCACGTTTGACATGGGCGTGGTGGAAGTGCTTCCTGCCACATCGGTATACGGAGATAATTTTACTGCGGCATGGACACCGCTGGAGGGTGCGGCCGGATATCTGATCGATGTGTTTACAAAACAGAGTGTGGATCCGAGATATATGTCTGCTGACTTTACCAAGGACGAGGACGGCACTTTCCTGCCTGAAGGATGGAGTGCGTCGTCTAACGCTACTGGTTCGCTCAGCGGTTATTACGGAGAGGCAGCACCGTCACTTCGTCTGAGCAATAATAATGACCGCTTGTCAGCACCTGTCTTGACAGATGAGTATATTAACTCTATAAGCTTCTGGTGCCGTGGCAACAGCACCGGTGATGATGCCTCTGTCGGTGTGGAGGCTTTGGTCGGCGGCACATGGCAGACTGTGTATACTCTTAGTCCCGTAGGGCGTACTGCCACTACTGTGCGTCTTGGCGAGGGTGATGACACACAGGGCCGTTTGCCGGATTTTGCCAGAGGCGTGCGCATAGTGTTTAATAAAAATGGCAATGGTGCCCTCTATGTAGATGATGTCAAGGTGGGCTACGGAGCTACCTATAACAACGTCTTGTTGGATGGATTTAATGGTTTGGACGCAGGCAATGTATCTTCCTATAAGGTAGGCGGTCTGCAACCGTACACTACATATTATTATACTGTAAAAGCCTACAATGTCGACGGCCTGAAAACACTCCCCTCAAAAGAGATACAGGTCCAGACTATCGATCCCGGTTCGGTAAATGGTTCGGAGGCTGTGGCGGCAAGTGTGTCACGACACGGTTCTACTCTGTTCATAACATCGGGACATCTTGCTCCGTTCGGCATCTATTCTGTATCGGGCGCCTGCGTGGCCTCGGGCATGGTGGCTCCTGATTCATCACGTTCTGTAGAACTTGCCCCTGGTGCGTATGTGGTGACTGTTGGCGGCAGACGCTTCAAAGTGGTTATGTAAGATATATTAACAAACCACTTAACAATACTTAAAACTAGAGCCCCGGGTTAAACGCGACCCGGGGCTCTCTGTCTAACAGGTGTAAGCAGTCGGCAACAGGGGCTATACCCTGGCCCTGCAAAAGTAAAACTGACAAAACAGATAAATCATGAAACAGAAATTTTTGACCCTGGCTCTTATCGCGGCCTCTATTTTTTCAGCAGCACCGGTGCTTGACGCGCAAAATATAAATAACGGCAGACCGGAGTGTGTTAAAAACGGCAAGGTATGCAATATAAAGGCAGACAATGCTTCCATGCGTGCCATATGCATTGATAATGACGAATGTTACCGACGCCCAGGCAGTGACCGCTCATGCTCGCTGATGAAAGGTATAACACTCACACCGGCACAGAAGAAAAAGCTGGAAGCTTACGAGGAAAAGATGCGCAAACAATATAAGAAGCAGAGGGAAAAAGCCAGAGATGGCCGCAAGAAATATGCTGAAAAGTCTGACAAGGAGATAAAGAAGATTCTGACTCCCGAACAGTACAGGCAATACGAGGCCAACAAGGCTGCTTTGAAACATCGCGGACACAAAGATAATTTCCGCAATTGTGACAAGCGCCATAAACATGCCACGGGTATGCGCAAAGGCAAGAAAGGCAATTGCTGCCGTCCGGCGAAAAGTCCTGCATGCTGCGACCGCACATCGTATGCGGCACCCGGTAAATGAACAGACTTCATAATAATAAGGAATGAATGTCCCGGAGTTGAATAACGGTTAGGATAATAGTAAAAAGGCAAATGTGTAGATAATATCCGGGACCCACGGAGCCACCACGTCCGATGAAGGACAGGGTGGCTTATTTCTTTTGTACTGATGCCTGCTTGGCAGAGGCTTTTATAGCCAGGCACAGCCGGTTTTCTAAATAAATCGTTGGAAAAGTTGCGTTTGACGGAATTTATGACTACTTTTGCCCTGGAGATTAATCTCTTAAAAAATATCTAATACCATAAAAACGATCCCCTCTTTACATGAACGACACTACAGAGAAACGTAACGGCGCGGCTGAGCCGCTGGCCGTGAGTAATTTCAAAGAATCGGTGAAGTTAGACCGTACTGACGAGGCGTTGTCCCTAAATACGCCGCGTCGGGACGATGTGCCGGAAATGCCCTCGCTGACCAATCTCGAAGTACCTGTCGGGGACATCGAGGATGCTCCTATCAACACTGGCGACCTACAGACCATCAAGGATTGCAAGTCGCTAACTGTCGACGGACAGGAACTGGACTTGCGTTACCTGCGCCTGCTGTCGCAGTCGTTCCCGTCTATTGCAGCTGCCAGTACGGAGATAATAAATCTTGAGGCCATACTCAACCTCCCCAAGGGCACCGAGCATTTTCTGACTGACATCCACGGAGAGGACGAAGCTTTCCGTCATGTGCTTAAGAATGCTTCGGGAACGATACGCCGCAAGGTCGATGAGATCTTCGGTTCGTCGATGCGCGAAAGCGAACGCCAGGAGCTATGCACACTCATCTATTATCCTAAAGAGAAGCTCCGTCTGGTACGCAGACGCGAGATTGATATGTGTGAGTGGTACCAGCTCACTCTCAACCGTCTGGTCAGGGTGTGCCAGAATGTATCGTCTAAATATACCCGTTCGAAGGTGCACAAAGCATTGCCCAAAGAGTTTGCATACATCATCCAGGAGTTGCTGCATGAGACCGAGGCCGACCCGAACAAGGCAGCATACTTCGGCCAGATCATATCGACTATCATAAGCACGCGCCGCGCTGAGGAATTTATTGTAGCCTTGTGTAATCTGATACAGCGTCTGGCTATTGATTCGCTGCATATAGTAGGCGACATCTATGACCGTGGTCCTGGTGCCCATATCATTATGGACACTCTTTGCGAATACCATAATGTGGACATACAGTGGGGTAACCACGACCTGCTTTGGATGGGGGCATATGCCGGCAATGACGCCAATATCGCCAACGTGGTGCGTATCTGTCTGCGTTATGCCAATCTTGACACTCTGGAAGAGGGTTACGGTATTAATCTGCTGCCGCTGGCCACTTACGCCATGGAGACTTATTCGGATTCTCCTCTGGATGTGTTTAAACCTAAAATCAAGTTCGTACAGAAATACTATACTGATAAGGAACAGCGCATCATAGCCCAGATGCATAAGGCCATATCGGTTATACAGTGGAAGATAGAGGCCGACATCATAGCCCGTAATCCCGAGTACGGCATGGAGTCACGCAATCTGCTGCATCTGATAGATTTTGAAAAAGGCACTGTGACGATCGACGGACGAGAGTTGAAGCTCAAAGACAAACATTTCCCAACCATCGATCCTGCCAATCCGTACAAACTTACGGAGGAAGAGGCAAATATAATAAGGCATCTGCACACATCGTTTGTCGGGAGCGAGAAGCTGCGCCGCCACATACGCTGCATGCTGCACCATGGTTCTTTCTATCTGGCGCGTAACAATAACCTGTTGTATCATGCTTCTATACCTTTGTGCGAGGACGGTTCGTTCCGGCCTGTGCTTGTAGCCGGCGAACGTTTCTCCGGCCGCGCGCTGCTCAACCGCCTGGACCGTCTGGTACAGCTTGCCTGCCGCCGTGTGAACAACGACCATCCGGGTAAACAATACGCGGTGGACTTTATGTGGTATCTGTGGTGCGGTCCAGATTCTCCGTCGTTTGACAAGAGCCGTATGGCCACATTCGAGCGCTATCTGCTTGATGACAAAGAGGCGCAAAAGGAGGAGAAAGGATGGTATTACAGACTGTCTGACAATGAAGAAGTCTGCCGTCGCATTCTTTCCGAATTTGATCTGGATCCTGCAAACGGTCATATAATCAACGGCCATGTGCCTGTTAAGATTATCAAGGGAGAGAAACCGGTGAAGGCAGGCGGCCGCCTGCTGGTGATCGACGGAGGCTTCTCAAAGGCATACCAGCCGGAAACAGGCATAGCCGGATATACCCTGGTGTTCCATTCGCGCGGCATGCAGCTAGTGCAGCATAATCCTTTTGAGAGCCGCCAGAAGGCTATCGAAGAGGGTTGCGACATAATCTCTAACACTGTGCTGGCCGAGTGGGGCAGCCGCAGGCTGCAGGTGCGTGATACCGATATGGGTCGCGAACTTATATCCCAGGTCAAGGAGCTGGAAAAACTGCTGTTGGCATACCGTCGCGGACTTATACGAGAAAAAGGCATCTGAGCCTTTTCACAATAATACCGGCCGGTACCGCTTCTGTGTGTGACAGGAGCCGGTACCGGCTATAATCCGAATATCTTGTTGCTGTCCGGCGGCATCATATCTGGATTATTACTGCCGCGTGTCAGTGAGCGCAGTCCGTCACCCATGGCTGCCATGCGTATGCTTGGCAACCCGTCTGACGATGCGTTCAGGGCATCGGCCACTTTCATAAGGCGTTGCTGTTTTTCGGGCTTGTCATCAGGTTCGTCAAACAGCGATGGTTGTAAAGCGCCTCGCGGTATTATGCGCGAGACACTCATGCCGGCCTGTTTATATCCGTATCCTTTGCGGTAAATGGTTTCTAGCAGCCGGATGCCTTCTGCCGCGATGTCGGGCGTATAATTTGTAGGGTCGGCCAGCCTGCATGATATATGGTTGGAATATTGCGGCGATGATGTGTGAAAGCGGTTTGTGCGCAGGAATACACATAGTTCGGCGGCGTATCCGCCTTGCCTGCGTAGTTTGCGGCAAATTGTGCCGGCGAATACGCACAAGGCTTGTTTCAGCTCTCCCAGAGTGTATATGTCGCGTTCAAAAGTACGTGACGACAATATGCTTTTGGCATCGTCATCCTTGGTACCGCGGTCGATGCATGCTTCTCCGTTAAGTTCGCGCCATGTGCGTTCCCCGGGCAGATGCAGCATGGCCCTGACCCTGGACAGAGGCAGAGATGCGAACTGTAGCGCGGTGGATATGCCTCTTTCGGCCAGCAGTGGAGAATGGCGGCGTCCGATGCCCCATATGTCGGCCACAGGTGTCAGTGTCAAGGCTTTCAGACGCTTTTCGTCAGTGTCAATGAGGCAGCATCCTCCATATCCCGGATATTTCTTGGCGAAACGGGCAGCCAGTTTCGCCAGTGTGCGTGTGGAGGCCATTCCCACGCTGACGGGAATTCCCACATCGGATTTCACTTTACCTACTATATAACGGCCAAATTCGGCAGGCTCTCCGGTCTGGTCAGGTATTTCTAGAAATGCTTCGTCCACAGAATACACTTCGGTGTGGAGTTCGAGAGAGCGCAGCGATTCCATGACCATTTTGGAAATATGGCTGTAATAGGAGTGGCTGCCGTGGAGTACAGCCACGCGACCGCGTTCCACTATGCCCCGTATTTTGAATAAAGGGATGCCGCGCTTTATGCCTAACGCTTTTGCTTCGTCTGACATGGCCACAACGCAACCGTCGTTGTTGCTTAATACAACGACAGGGCGAGCTAGTAGTTCTGGATGGCGGATGCGCTCGCACGAGACAAAGAAATTGTTGCAGTCTATCAGGGCGTACACGGTATGCAAAATTACTAATTATCGCGCATTAACCATGCTGTGGCGATATTTTTTTGCAGCTCGAAAAACTATAGGCTTGCGAATCACGTTGTAGGAATAGGAATATGGATACAGACCGTCCGTATGCCTCTAGTTATTTTGTAGAATTAAATAATGATTTATGCTGCTGCAATACATCATAAAGGGTGAGACAGAAGAGGACATAATGGCTCAGGCGCGTGCCGCTCTTGATGCCGGAATAGTGTGGCTTGAGATAAAGGCTGCGGAATCAGTGCCGGATGATGTTTTGGCATCCATCTTAGACAGTCTGCGCTCCGAGCTTGCAGAGAAAAACTGCGTGCTTATACTGGCTGACCGTCTCGAAGCAGCCAAAGAACTTAAAGCCGACGGCGTCCACCTGTATGATGTGTCGCGTCCGGCCAGTGCCGCGAGGGTGGCACTCGAGGCATGGCCCATAATAGGTGTGGATGTGTCATGCCGGGCGGATGCCGAGAGCCTGCGCGGATATGACATTGACTATCTGGTAGCCCATATGGCCGGCGATGAATCCCTCGGTTTATTGGGGGAGATAGCCGGGTATCTAGCGGAAAAAGATGTTGAGACACCGTTGGTGGCCGCCGGAAATATAAATGCCGGAAATATATCTGCCATAGCCGGTGCCGGCGCGAATGCTGTGGCTATAGACGCCTCGGTAGCCTGCGGAGCTGAATCGCTGTGCCAGGCTGTAAGTGAGATGAAGAAATTGGCGGATGCCCTGTAGGCTCCGCGTCATTATACGTTTAACATATCATTCTTAATTTTGTAACTATGCGATTTACACAACCACGACTTCCTTATGCTCCCGACGCTCTGGCTCCGGCCATAAGCCAGGAGACAGTAGATTTTCATTACGGACGCCACGAGGCGACTTATATCGCGAATCTTAACAAACTTGTAGAGGATACCGAGTATGCCGATATGCCGCTGGAGGATATCATACGCACGGTAGACGGAGCCTTGTTCAATAATGCATCCCAGACCTGGAACCATATTTTTTATTTCTTCCAGTTTTCACCTTCGGGAAGGCGTGAGCCTGAGGGCCGTCTCCGTGAGAAGATAGATGAGACTTTCGGTAGTTTTGATGATTTTAAAAAGCGCATGGAGGAAGCCGGCGCCTCGCTGTTTGGCTCTGGCTGGGTATGGCTGTCTACCGATGAGGATGGCAAGCTGTTTCTTACTCAGGGACAGAATGCTGACAATCCGCTGCGCCAGGGCCTGAAGCCGATACTGACCTTTGATGTGTGGGAGCATGCATATTATCTTGATTATCAAAATATGAGAGCCTCTTATTTGCATGCCCTCTGGGACATAATTGACTGGGACATAATCGAACGCCGTTACGAGGCATGACAGAGTGCCAGCCGCCGAAACGTTAAAAAAAACAAAGTGGGCTGATAGGTAGGAAGAATTTGCTAATTTTGCGAACGTGAAATCTTACGTCCGCATAATCAGCAGACTTCTGGCAGCGCTTCCGCTGGCAGGAGCCGCTTTACCATCGCTTTCGGCGTATGGCCAGGTTAGTGCCGAGCAGGTGCTTAACATTGGCCGTAACGTGCTGGCTATGGATGATTATGTGTTGTCCATACAGTATTTCAACCAGGCCGCCAAGGCCAAACCCTATATGGCCGATCCCTATTATTACCGGGGATTGGCCAAACTTATGCTTGAGGATTACCGTGGTGCCGAGGCTGACTGTACGATGGCTATAGAGCGCAATGCCTATAAGGTGGAGCCTTACAGGGTGCGCGGCTTTGCCCGAATGCGTCTGGGCCGGGATTCGCTGGCGGTGGGAGACTTTGATACCGGGTTGCGCTATTCGCCGCAAGATAAGTATTTTATGTATTATAAGGGGATAGCGCTAAGCCAGTTGGAGCGGTATGCGGAAGCTGACTCTACGTTTTCACTCATGCTTCGGTACAATCCTCGTTTCACCGAGGGCTATACGGCGCGCGCGCAGATGCATCTTATGACGGCGGACACTACGGCGGCTCTCGGCGATATAAGCCACGCTTTACAACTTGGTGCCAATGAACTGGCCCCGTTTCTTATGAGGGCTGAGATAAGCATGAAACGTGCCGACTGGGCGCAGGCATGCGCCGATATGGACAAGGCTCTCATATTGTCGCCACGTGAGGGGGATTTATATGTCAACCGTGCCTATGCGCGCTATAATGCCGATGACTGGACTGGAGCGATGAGCGACTATGATTATGCGCTGGCTCTTGATCCGGAAAATCGTCCGGCGCGCTATAATCGCGCGTTGTTGCGTTTCCAGGTCCAGGATCTGGACGGCGCGCGTACCGATTTCACTAAAATACTGGAATGGGATCCGGAGGATTTTGCCACGCGCTATAACCGCGGACTGGTAAATCTGGAATTGGATAATCCCAGAGCAGCTCTTGCCGACTTCCAGGTGATAGCGAGACGCTATCCGCGTTTTTATCCCATTTATTACGCTATGGCCAGGGCATATCAGGATATGGGGAACCAGAAAGCTTATACAGACATGTTTTTTAAGGCAAATGACCTGATAAGCAAGTATACCGACAATCCTCGTAAGTTCCAGCTGGACCGTCCGACCATACAGCGAGGCCGCAGTGACGAGCGCGCTAATTCGGCGCAGAAACGAGAGTACGGAGACGAGGAAAGTGTGGAAGAGGTTATGGACGCGTTCACCCGTCTGGTTACAATATCGCAGAAAGATGAAACCGCCCCGGCTTTTGGTGACAAGCTCAAAGGCCGTGTGCAGGATGTGGATGCAAGAGTGGAGCCTGAGGGCTTTTACGCTCTGACATTTGTAGAACCGGTCAACGAATTACGTCCGTCATATAATTATTTCAGGGAGTTGGCAGAGATAAACCGCGAACATTGGGTGTCTGCCCCCCTGTATCTGTCGCCACATCCGGCATATAGCCTTACTTCGGAAGAAGCCGTGTCCTTATTTGCCTACGCCGAGGGCTTTGCCGGGATGGAAGGCAGCATGCGTCCTGTGGACTATCTGGCCAGGGGCGTGGCTTATTGTTCTCTTAAAAATTATGAGGCCGCACTCTCTGACCTGGACAAGGCTGTTACGGCAAATCCTGATTTTGTGTCGGCTTTGCTGCAGAGGGCCTATGTGCGCCATGCGTTGATGGAGACAGTGCGTTCCGAAGGCGCCGGCACAGGACTTTTACCTGTAGCCGGCGAGAGGGCCGCTTATGAGGCTATACTGGCAGATCTGGACAAGGTGCTGGAGCTGGATCCTAACATTATTTACGCGTGGCATAACAAAGGTTTTGTACTGTATAATGCCGGCAATATGCAGGAGGCCGTGAAATGTTTCACGCAAGCTTTGCAGCGTAATGCGGATTTTGGCGAAGCTTATTATAACCGCGGCCTGGCTTATCTGAGCATGGGTGACAAAGCGCGCGGCGTGGCGGACATAAGCAAAGCGGGCGAACTTGGCGTAGTGCCGGCTTATAATTTGCTTAAACGCCTGAAATAGCGGTATATACGCCGAGTGTGAACCTCGCTGCCCAAAGAGATGTTTTATACTAAAACATTCTCTTGATTTAACGTGAAAAACCGCTCTCTTATATTGACTATACTGACAGTGCTGTGTCTTGTCGCGAATGTGGCCGGACTGCGCGCCCAGATGCCTATAAAGCTTGATATAGGCACGCAGGCACCTCCGGACAGCGCGGACCTTGCTTATTACGGCCGTAAGCGTTTCTGGCAGGCAGCCGGTACCGTGGTCGGATTTAATGTCGGTCTGTGGGCCTTTGACCGATATGTGCAGAACGGAGACTTCGCACGCATCTCATTTAATTCTATCAAGGAAAATTTTAAGCATGGCTTTATATGGGATAATGACAAACTCGGTACAAATATGTTTTTGCATCCGTATAACGGCAATCTGTATTATAATGCCGCGCGGAGTAATGGTTACAATTTCTGGCAGTCGAGCCTGTTTGCTATAGGCGGTAGCGCCATGTGGGAGCTTTTTATGGAATGTGAATATCCTTCTACCAATGATATAATCGCCACTCCGATAGGTGGTAGCGCCATAGGCGAGATGACTTATAGGGTGAGCGACACTATGATTGACGACCGCACGGGAGGTGCCGAGCGTGCCGCGCGCGAGGTTGGTGTCTTTCTGGTAAATCCGATAAGGGGGTTCACCCGTATTATTAACGGAGATGCCTGGCGGCGCCGTGCTACGAGCGGCCGGCAGTTCGGGACACCCGATGTCGGTATAGAGCTGACAGGAGGATGCAAGCTAATGGAATTCCGCCATAATAATATGGACGGAGTCAGGGTCGGCGGCACCTTGGGATTCACTATGGAGTACGGAGACCGGTTCGAGGTTCACTCGACTAAACCGTATGATTATTTCACTGTGCACGCGCAGCTTAACTTCATCACCCGTCAGCCGGTGCTTTCGCGTCTGAATGTGCAGGGGCGCCTGCTGGCACGCGAGTTGCTTGACCATCACAAGGATGATCTCTCCATAGGTTTATACCAGGATTTTGACTATTATGACTCCGATACTATTTCCAAAGCGCAGGGTAAGTGCCCCTACAAACTCGGTGTGCCGGCTTCGGTAGGCGTGGGTGCCATGTATCGCAATAAGATTACGCCGCATATAACGTTTGACGCCGACCTGCATGTAAACGGTATACTGCTCGGAGGTATCTTGTCTGATTATTATGATCTGGATGAGAGAAATTACAATCTGGCTATGGGCTTTTCTGTTAAGGGTGGCATGCAGGTGGTGTGGGATAAGGAACGCTTCTGTGTATCGGCCACACACGCGCTGTACAGACTTTATACCATGAAAGGATATCCGGTGGGGACAGATCTTGAGGATGCCGACCGCCGCACCTTGAACGTAATGGGGGATAAGTCTGCTGCCACATTCGGCATAACCGAGGTAAAAGCCCAGATGAGACTGCACAAGCAGTTGTATTTAGGTATCCAGTTGTGCCATTTCTTCAGGGGGACGCAGTACCGCGATTTTCCCGATGTCAACTCATCGGCTTTTACGCAGTCGTTGCAGCTGGTATATAAATTATAATCAAAAACAATATATGCCCGGCCAACCTGGCCGGGCATATGCAGTACCGTGTGGGCAAAAGTTATTTTGCCCACACGGTTAATTTAAAGCTTGGATTAGTCTTCAGCAGGCTTGTATACCGCTATATCGGCAGGTTTGAAAGTAGCTATAAAGTCAGCATGGCGTATAACCTCGGCCTGGGCCCAGTTTACAAACACATTTGTGCTGTTCTTAAACGCTGCGTCGCGCTGGCAGTCGGCAAGCATCAGCCATCCCATAATGGTGTAACCGGCCATCTCTACCAGACGGCGTGCCATAAAGTCGGCATATCCTTCGGTTTCCTTATTAGAGTCTACAGCTTCTACTGCTTTGGCGTATGTATTGCTCATAGCCTCCAGAGTGCGTTTTACAGCCTCGTATTCGGGTGCGCAGGGTTCGGCTTTGTATTCCTCCATGCGGCTCAGATATGTGCCGGTGAAGACGTGGCGTATCGCAGCCACAACCTGCAGCTGGGTAGTGCCTTCGTATATAGAGGTGATACGCGCGTCGCGGTAAATGCGTTCGCAGGCATAGTCTTTCATAAAGCCCGAGCCTCCGTGTATCTGGATACAGTCATAAGCATTCTGGTTGCAGAATTCGCTTGACAGCCCTTTGGCCAGCGGAGTGAACGCATCGGCCAGCTTGGAGTAATACTTCATTTCCTTGCGCTCTTCCGGAGTGAGTTTGCGCTCTTTGGAAATGTCTTCATATATCTTATACATGTCCACAAAACGTGCGCACTCATACAGCAGCGAACGTGATGCGTCGAGTTTGCCTTTCATCATGGCCAGTATCTCGAATACGGCAGGGAATTCTATGATGGCTTTGCCAAACTGGCGGCGGTCTTTGGCATAGGCCAGAGCTTCGCGGTAAGCCTGTTCGCTTATACCCACGCTCTGTGCCGCGATACCCAGACGTGCACCGTTCATGAGAGCCATGACGTATTTTATAAGGCCCAGTTTGCGTGAGCCCACCAGCTCGGCGGGAGCGTCTTTATATACCAGTTCGCATGTAGGACTTCCCTTGATACCCATTTTGTTCTCTATGCGGCGCACGTTGACTCCGCCGTTGCGCTTGTCATAGACAAACATCGAAAGGCCGCGGCCGTCTTTTGTGCCGGCTTCGGAACGGGCGAGTACCAGGTGTATGTCGGCATCGCCGTTGGTGATAAAGCGTTTTACGCCGTTGAGCACCCACGAACCGTCTTCTTTCTGTGTGGCTTTGAGCATCACGCTCTGCAGGTCGGAACCGGCGTCAGGCTCGGTGAGGTCCATACTCATGGTCTCGCCCTGGCATACACGTGTTATGTAGCGCTGGCGCTGGTCTTCGTCGGCGAACTCATAAAGGGTCTCCGCGCAGTCTTGCAGCCCCCACAGGTTTTCAAACCCGGCATCGGCGCGGCTCACCATGTCGGCAGCCATTATGTAGGGAGTAACAGGGAAGTTAAGACCTCCGTAACGGCGGGGCATAGCCATGCCCATAAGCCCTGCTTTGCGTGTGGCATCAAGATTTATCTTTGTGGCAGCTGCGTAATGCGCGCGGCCGTCAGAGCATGACGCGCCCTCGTGGTCTACATCTTCGGCGTTTTCAGCGACAATGTCGCCGCATATCTCGCCCACGATGTCGAGCACCTTGTCGTAAGAGTCCATGGCATCGGCAAAATCTGCCGGAGCATAGTCATACTTTTCGGCATCGGCGAAGTTTCTCTCTTTCAGCTCTACAATCTTCTCCATCAGCGGATGGGTGAGGTGGTGTTTGAGAGCGGGGTTATCGTTATAGAAATTAGCCATTTCTTTATAAGTTGCTTATTTGGAATTCTTCTTATAATATTTTATGAGCCTGGGGAGCACATCTTCGATATTGCCGGTTATCACATAGTCGGCTATGGTGTTTATCGGCGCGCCGGGGTCATTGTTTACAGAGATAATGATAGATGACTCCTGCATGCCGGCAATGTGCTGTATCTGGCCGGAGATACCGCAGGCTATGTAGAGTTTCGGACGTACAGTGACACCTGTCTGGCCTATCTGGCGGTCATGGTCCACCCATCCGGCATCGACAGCGGCGCGGCTGGCACCAACTTCGGCACCAAGTGTCTCGGCGAGCTGGCCGAGCAGGTCGAAGTTTTCTTTTGATCCCACGCCGTAGCCTCCGGCCACGATGATGGGGGCCCCTTTCAGGTTGACCTTGCTTTTAGCCACATGGCGGTCTATGATATCCACCACGAAATCTTCGGGCTTCGTGTATTTTTCAACATCAAGGTCGATCACCTCGCCTTTGTAGGCAGGGTCGAATACCTCTTTTTTCATCACACCCTCGCGTACTGTGGCCATCTGCGGACGGCACTCGGGGTTGACGATCGTGGCTACGATGTTGCCGCCGAATGCCGGACGGATCTGGAGCAGAAGGTTGTCATACACCTTCTTGGTCTTGGGATCGGTGTGCGAGCCTATTTCGAGCGATGTGCAGTCGGCAGTGAGGCCGGAATGCAGGCTTGAGCTTACACGCGGACCGAGATCGCGGCCTATGGATGTAGCACCCATGAAAGCGATCTGCGGCTTGATTTCGCGGAACAGGTTGATTAGGATTTCAGAATGGGGGAGCGACGTATAGGGATACAGACGTTTGTCCTCTACTTTATACAGGCGGTCTACGCCGTAGGGGAACACCTGATCTTCGATTCCTTTGAGATTGTCGCCGGCCACTACTGCCTCGAGAGCCACTCCGAGCTGTGTGGCCAGTGAACGGCCTTTGGTGAGCAGCTCGAGGCTGACGTCGGCCACTTTGCCGTCTTCAAATTCAAGATAGACGATAAGATTATTCTGGTCTGACATGTTTTTTCTGAATTGGTGTCGGATGCAGACAACGGTTTTTGTACCGTGGTCCGTCAGCCGATAGTGT